>JAYPYM010000256.1:0-6013 GCA_038135915.1 Gammaproteobacteria bacterium | reverse complement strand
AGTACGGTAAGATCGATTACCGCATCAAGCCAGGTGAGCCAAACTCTGGCTTCAAGTTCGAATCTACCGTTGTTGGTGGGAATGTGCCTAAGGAGTTCTTCCCAGCGATTGAAAAAGGTTTCAACACAATGATGGCTGAAGGTGTGCTAGCTGGTTATCCTGTACTTGATGTTGAAGTAGAACTGTTTGATGGTGGATTCCACCCGGTTGACTCATCTGCTGTGGCTTTCGAAATTGCTGCTAAAGCAGCTTTCCGCCAGTCTATTCCAAAAGCAGGGCCTCAGCTAATCGAACCTATCATGAAAGTTGATGTTTTCACACCGGAAGACCACGTTGGTGATGTGATCGGTGATTTGAACCGTCGTCGTGGAATGATAAAAGATCAGGAAACTGGTACAACAGGTGTGCGTATCAAAGCTGAAGTACCTCTTTCAGAAATGTTTGGTTACATTGGTCACTTACGTACAATGACATCTGGTCGTGGTCAATTCTCAATGGAATTTTCACACTACATGCCTTGTCCGCAAAACGTAGCAGAAAAAGTGATTGAAGAAGTAAAAGCACGTAAAGCGGCTAAATAAAAGGCTGCTGTAGGAACTAAAAACCCCGCCAATTGGCGGGGTTTTTTATATTCCCCCCAAAATATTGTATGATTGAGTCATTGTCGGTTTTTCAAAATAATAAAATAAGGACAACTATGAAAAAACTAAAATTAGTGTTTTTCAATGTATGCTCTGCTACCACTTTTTTGTTTATCTTTATCACCACGCCACTCATCGCTGATCCGGTTGAACAGGAGTCCGAAAGCCTCATTTTACAGTACAGGTGTCACATGAATGGTGAGGTGCGTACCATTAGTGTTAATGTAAACCCTGGGCCTGATATAGCTTGTGAGACAATTTACGATAAGGGAACGGGGACGCAAACGCTGTGGAGTGCAAAGTTTGACCAGGCATTTTGTTTGAACAAGTCTTTAGATTTCGTTTCTAAGCAGGTAGGTTGGGGTTTTCATTGTTTTGATATGACGGGCATCGCAGTCCCCCCTGTAACATCGGAGAAAAAGCCAAACGCGCAGGAGCTTGTGGGCCGCAATGCTGTTAAAGCTGCTCATTAAAGAAATCCCATAGGGTGTGTGGTATATGAAAATAATTAAGTCAATATTCTTTACCATGAGTTTGCTGTTAGCTACTTATATGAGTCCAGTGCAAAGTGAGGTCACTCTTACGTTGGATCTTTTCTATTCAGACTTTAATTTGGACAGAGACGAAATCAGTTTTACGGAATTGGCGCAAGATGCTGATTTGATTGGTATTGAAGCAGCTATTGTTTATCCTTTAACCACACATTTGAGGTCGAGATTTGGTATTGGCTTGAGCTCTACTTTGGATATATTGGGTGATACATTTGATCAAGTAAATTTAATCGAGTACTTTGTTGATGTTGGGTATGCCTTCACGATAGGGGGCGCTTTAACAGTGTTACCCCACATTGGTATTGCCTATTTAGACTTGGATATCGCTGAAGGTAGGTTTTTAAATCCAGGCGATGAAGCAAATGGTGAGTTTTCTGATACTGATTACTTCGCCGGAATTAAATTTAGTATTAATCAGTTTTATCTTAATGTTAGGCATACGGCGTTTAAATATGGAGAGCTATCTTCCTTTGCCTTTGGGTATGAATTTAGGTTTTGATCACTAAGGTTATCCTGGTGTTTTTGGCAAATGTTTTAAGCGCATTTGAAGCCAATCAAGTCACTCATCATGGTAAAAAGTCGTTTGCCGGTATTGGGCTTCGTTTGAACAAGTGATATAGGTTCTTTATCACCAATCAGCTGACCAATTTCTTCATGCTCTTCTATTGCTGGCTGCAAGCTTTGAGAGGCCATGCTCCATCCGTTAAATGTACGATGTTGTATATAGCCTTCATAAAATATTCTTAAGTTTTCATGTCGTCCATCTCTATAAATCTTGTCATAGAGCGCTTTGACGGTTGCTTCCTCACCTTCAAGCATTTGCACAAATGCTCTATTTGTATAAATCAGCATGCCAGTTATATCGTTTTGTTTATTATTCTTAACTGCGACTGATAGTATTTTGTTTACTTCTTCCTCTGTGATAGGCGTTACAGCTAAGCTGGTGTAGATTAATTCATACATATATATTCATCCCTAAGTATAAAATGCATAAATATTGTGCGAATATAAAATATGCGCACCCTCTTATCATACAGTTGCACTACTTTATCTCATGCAAAAAAGGTTGTCACTTTAAATTAGTATAGACATCCAGTGTTGTTTTATGTTCATTTCATTTATAGTCAATGTACTCAGCTTTTAGCTAACTTCAGGTAGTGTTTTCGAATTTCAAGAATTAATTAATGGGCTTAACCAATGTATCAAGAGTCATCGGATCACCTAGGCTGTCCGCCTCAGGATGACAACCCCTTTTCAAGGCTAAGACAGCCTCTTAACCCTGTTGAATCGACTCTTTTCAGATTGGATCACCCGCCAACTTTTACCTTCTCCTTGGAAATCACTGGCCCATGTGACGAACAGAAGATTAATCAAGCATTGGCGTTATTGACCAGGAAATACTACGAACTGAACGCTTGTGTAAAAGAAAATGTTGAAGAAGAAACGCCTGTACCTTATTTGGAGGGGCTTCCAGAATTTGCCTGCTTTAAAGCTAATGTTCTTTTTGAATATGACAAAAAATCAGCAAAGCACTATTTAGAAGCAGTAACGCACGATAAATTCGACTTGTTAAAACCGCCATTAATTTCTGTATATGTGTGTCCTCATGAGGATGCATCTTGGACGATTGGTTTCAGGGTTTGTCATTTAGTTAGCGATGGTATGGGCGCATGGATACTGATTAAAGACTTCCTCGTTGTTTACAATGAAATATTGCAAGATAAAACGCCTACCATATCCCCGCTGCCTGTATTATACCCTGACGTCAAGCATTATGAAGCTTCGATTTTTCAAAAGAGCTTGAGTGGTACAGGTCAAAGTGCTAAAGCGACTGGCGCTAAAATGAAAGCTATGAGTATGCGTTTCCCCGCTTCAGTCACAGGAAATTTATTGAAGATGGTGAGAAGTAAACGCTTAGGTGTCTATGCTTACATCACCGCCGTGCTTAGCCATGAGTTTTATAAATTTTGTTTGTCTCGGGGTTATTCTGGTGAGAATAGTGTCATTAATGTACGCACTGCAAGAAATATTAGGTGCGAGGAAGATGGCAGTCATCTTCAAATGAGAAACTGGGTGGATCCGATTGTATACGAAGTAGAAACAGATACTTGTTTGTTGGCCGAGACTGCAAAAAGTATACAGGTAAGCCTTTCCAATAGCGCTAGTGCTAACAAGCAAACCAATGGGTTACCTTATTTAATTTCTTCAGGTTTTGGGGACTTATCGCGGATGGGGGTTTCATCTACATGGGAAACATTTGTGGTTAAAGATGTAAATATGTTTGCTAATATGAGTTCTCTTTCTAAGCACTACTTTACCTATGTGTTTATTTATACATTTGACTCAACATTGATACTGGATGGACTATATTCAGAAGAAAGCTTTAGCGATGAGGACTATGCAAGATTTTTTTCATCTGTGAAGCGAAGTATTGAGACGGTATGTTAGCAGACACCTATTTTAAATTCGGTCGTTAATTGAATCATTAAGTTGCTTGTCAGTGAAATCTTTTGTTTGTTTGATATTGGCTTATTTATTTTTGGCATTAGCTTTTATTGGTGTTTTATTGCCTGGAATTCCAACGGTCCCATTTTTATTATTAACTGCTTGGTTTTCTGCAAAAGGCTCAGAGCGCTTGCATCGTTGGCTATATGCGCATCCTCTTTTGGGTAGCATCTTGATCGATTGGGAAACACAAGGTGCTGTTTCCCGGGCAAGTAAGGTGTTAGCCGTGGTTATGTTGATTGCGAGTTGGGTATTCATGTCCTATCGTGTCGAAAAGGTTTGGGTATTGGCAGCTGTTGCAATCTTATTTTTGATGATTGCCAGTTATTTGATAACAAGGCCTGAGCCTCAGCTGCGTAATAAAAACCTATAAACTTTCGATGGTATTAATGCTTACTGGCTTATGGTAGTTTAGATTTTGCGGTTGGCGTAGTGACTAGAAAATAGCAGCAAGCTCATGAGTAAACTCAGCATAAGACCTATGCTAGCGGGCTCGGAAACCGAGTAAGCCGCAAGCTGTCGGCCTATCCCGCTGGTGTTTTGTGCTGACTGAGTAAAGCCTTGTGTTAGGTCAAAATAATTTACATCAGGCGTTATTGTAAAATATTGATCTAGTTTTGAGTGATATTTTTGCGATTCATGGTCTAAAAACTGCGTTAAGCCATTGAAGTGGTCTGAAGCTATGCTGGATAGCAAGCTATCAAAGAATGGTGAGGTGGGGTCCATACCTGAAAAGTGGTTTTCGAAAATACCGCCATAGAAAAGATCGTCTGAGATGCTGTAATAAATTATTGGTATTTTGGCATGTTGGTAATGTTCGCCGCCTTTCATCATGTTAAAGATACCGTCATTTTGTGACCAAAAGACTGCTAGGTCTTTTGTGGGGTTTAGACCCCAAAATTCGTAGCTGTCAAACATTAAATCAGACCCAATAATCGGATCAGAGAGATTAGGTGTTTCAAATACTTGATGGTTTCCTAACGATAAGGTTTGGTTAGCTGAATCATATGACATAGCAGATGTCTGTGATGTGCTTTGTTCTGGCTGCTTTGTATTGCCTTTCTCAGTCTCTTTTGGTTTGCTTTTTGGCTTGGTCACGGTATTGAAAGTATAACCATATTCTGACCCTGATTTTAATTTATAGCGAGAGATAAGCCAGCCTTTAGCAGGCTTTTTTCCAACAGGCAGTTCAATATGACCTTCGATACCATCACTTTCGTCCGGCTTTTCCGGGTCCCACTTCTTTCCTTTAACATCGAAAGACTTGATCTTTCCCGTTTTAGGGTCAACTTCTATTTTAGTAATAGGAACCGGATCAGTCTTGAAGTTTTTACCATCGACCTGAAACTCATTTTCAAAAATCACCTTACTCTTTGAGAGGTCGAATTCTTTTTTTCCTGTTTTCGGATTGGTTTTTGTTTCAATTTCATAATGAGCAGTCACTTTGGTTCTTTCTTTGTTGTATTCATTTGGTGCCATACCAGGTGCAGGCTTCTTTTCTGTTGTCCGGTAACCTCCATCTAAAACCACTTTACCCGTTATTTTATGGTCGTCTGCAGTTGCGGTTTGTATACTAAAAAACAGTACATATAAAAGAACATGGTATGATGAAAAAGACACATTGAATCTTCGCATGGTATCACCTGTTTAGATCATATTGTTGTTTTAAAAATGGCAGATGGTAATAGCTTTCCTAGTGTACGCATTTTTTTTGTTAAGGTAATCAGTAAAAGTACGCATAATTCATGGTAATTTTTGGCAGATTTAAAAAAGGTTCGGGTTGGCTTTTATTGTTATTAATTGGCTGGATTGAATGGGCGTGCTATATTGAGAAGCTATAAATGATCCCATATAATTTTGTGCTTTTTAGGTATCGGTTTGCTCAGTCTCTCATGGAAAGTTTCCTTGTTATTATAGTCTTCCTCTTCATAGGTCTAGCCTTGAAGTCTGTTCCCGTCTTTCCAAAAGAGACAGGCAATGTCCTAAATATGGCTGTTATTTATGTATCTTTACCTTCGCTTATATTGCTGAATATACCAAGCCTCAATTTTTCTAATGGCTTACTTGTTCCCATTGTCATGCCTTGGGTGATGTTATTATTCACTTTTCTATTGATCTTGATACTCTCCTCTTGCCTTCGCTTGGATCGATCCACGACGGGCTGTCTTCTATTATTGGTTCCGTTAGGTAATACTTCTTTTCTGGGTATCCCGATGGTCAAGGTATTTTTTGGCGAAGAGGCAGTCTCTTACGCATTGCTTTATGATCAGTTTGGTTCTTTTCTCGCCTTGGCAATATATGGTTCACTTATTTTGG
>JAYPYM010000255.1:3854-6043 GCA_038135915.1 Gammaproteobacteria bacterium | reverse complement strand
GCCTCAACCTTCCCATCTGAAGCATCTTCGTCCCCATTTCGAAAATCACCTGCGTCATTGAAATCATCATAATGAATGACAGCTGACAACCTAGAGCGGAAACTGGCTTGGCTCGCTTCGCTCACACGCCCAGCCTCCAGAAAGGGCATTTTTATATTTGGCCCTCTTCCAACTCCAAGGCCTGACCCCAATCTTGGAGCTGACCCAACAAACGCCGGTTGGAAACTTTCCGCAACGGTATTTGATAATGCTAAATGCACCAAACCTAAGGATGCCAGGGTACGGTGAAATAGAGATGCAGAAGGTTTTGAAGACACTGAAGACGCTTGTGATGTCATACTATTGTACCGATAATGCGAGGTTCAAAATTAAATCGCGAAACATCGCAAGCTACACGACGAAGCTCACATGCCCAGCAAAAAAGATTTCACAGTATGGCACAACAGTGCCGCTGATAAAAATATTAACCATCATTTATCAGCATTTGTTTAAAAACTTTAGGTAGCTTGCTGAGGCTTGTGTACACCTAGGCTTTGATTTATGATCCGAAACACCCTGTTTAGCTAGCCCAAATAAATAGCTCATTTATATCATACGAATGATCTCAGGTAAGGGCCCCAGAAGAAGCTTTTCCCTTTATGAAAGTCGGCATGATAAAATCTTGGAGCGCTTTTAACCAACTAGAAAATGAGTGGAATCAACTACTTGCTCATTCGGACGATAATTCTATTTTTCTAAGCTGGGAGTGGGTGTCTAGTTGGCAAAGGCTCTACGGTAGCCACTACCAACCTTTCGTTGCCACCATAAGAGATAACGAAAACAGCCTGGTAGGCATCGCGCCACTCTATTTAACAAGAATGCTTTTTTTAAAGGCATTACCTTATCGCTTACTCTTGGTCATGGGGAGCGAGGGCGTTGGTTCAGATTATGCCAGTTTTATTTGCCACCGAAAAAACTCAAAAACCATCTGCCTTAATCTCATACAAGCCCTTTTAAATGAACGTAAAGAATGGGATTGCATATGGCTAACCCGAGCTAAAGGCTGGAACCAAAATCACAAAGCATTCACACAACTGCTTGCTGAAAATAGCAACATATCTTTTATGAAACAGCCTTTAAAGTTTCCCGTACTTCATCTTGCACCAGACACTCAATCTTTCGAGCAGTCCTTATCTAAAAACATGCGCTCCAATCTAAAAAAAATCCAAAATAGAATATCAAACTACGAAGTAACCTTATGCAAAAATGAAGAAGAAGTATCAACCTATCTAGAAACGCTATATGACTTACACGCTAAGCGTTGGCAAACGCTTAACGATAAAGGCGCATTTAAAAAACACCCTCAACTGAAAACCTTTTACGATACCTTCGTTCCACTTGCGCTAAGAAAAGGCTGGCTAAGATTCTACCAATTACGCGCTGATGGGGTACCCCAAGCTACACAAATCGGCTATCTGTATAACCAGGTATTTTACGTGATACAAGAAGGTTTCAACCCAGCCTTTCATCAAGGCGTCGGCAACTTATTACGATTCAATGCGATCAAAAAAACCATAGCCGAAGGGGTCACTGAATATGACTTTCTGCTCGGCGCCAGCACACATAAAAGCCGCTGGACGCAAGAAATACGTAACGGCTATCATATTTTTATTTGGAACAATAACAAAAGAAACATACCTTTCAAAAGCAATCGAATTTGGCCATCTGGACGCCTTTTATCTTACTAGGCTTACATCAATCACTACTAATCAAGACCTTTAATCTCCCCCAACAAATGCAAGAGTTTTTGCACCAGCTCAAGCACGCCAGCATTATCTTCAAATTTGTCTTCTATATCACCCAAATGGTCATGAATAGAATCACTGGCTGCTTCCCATTCTGAATCGGTGACACTACCTAGACCATCTGGAAATGGCACAGCAGAAGCCTGTACAGTATCGAAACCAAGCTCATGCCTAATTTGTTTTAAACATTCATTCAAATCTTCAATAATCGCGGTTCGAACCTCAATTTGATCTTCAGTGTTTAAAATCCCAGCTGTTAAAGTAATAAAAGCTCGCTGCAGATCATCTAACGTCTGCCTCACTTGACTCGCCCTAGCAGGCGCCAGCTCAATGATAAAGTCATCACTATCAGAGGCTCGAATCAGTCCATTGTAAGCATCAATCACCCCCTGTATAGATTCAAGT
>JAYPYM010000255.1:0-3844 GCA_038135915.1 Gammaproteobacteria bacterium | reverse complement strand
GCACTTGATTCCGAGACCTATTGGCTATGTCAATAAAACGCTTTAAGCAATCTTTAATCAATGCGAATTTTTCAACTTTTGATTGTTGCAAGGTTGCCGTTAAACCGAAAAACTTAACGGGCTCCTGACCGGGATCATTAGACGGCAAGTCAAGGCTTTGACGAAAGCTATTCAAACTCTGCTTGAGATCAACCACTAAAGATATCTTTTCAAAATTATAATTCACACCGGGCTCACCCCAGGTATAGCTCGCTCCATCATCACCTTCACAAGACACCAATTCGCCTGCCGTTAGCGTTACCAAAGCATCTTCAATGGATTGTACAGTTGCCAAAACCCAACTCTGCCCCACTGTTTCGCCTTCTTCATTTGGCCTTGCTCTCTTACTCGTTTCAATGTCCGCATCAGACGCCCTTTTTCCAGATAACCTAGATTCAGGATATTCAGTTTCATCTAAAGCGTCAGTTGGAAAAACACCAGGCTCTCCGCTCGGCTGAACCGCAGGTATTCTAGGGTTAGCTGAACCTACGCCATGATGATTAATATCGGAAAAAGACTGAGTACTTGCTACCCCTTCCTCCTGCTGAACGAGCCCATTTGGATTATTCACCCGGATCACCTCTCCAGGTCTGCTTAAAGGTAAATCAGGATTCATACGTACAGCCCCATTACTTATTTGATTGGTTATGCTCAACAACATATCACTTTTTCCATTCGGATATTAGCATAACCGATTCAACCAAAGCCATCACTAAGCAATCAATAAACAAAGCTAAATAACAATGTCAGTAGATTGCAGTGAATTACGTGAATCTCATATAATACTCAAACATTATTTATTTAACGAGACCCATTAATATTCCCTCATGAACGCATTACTACAAGAAATCATCTTCAAGCAACTTAATCTAATTGCTGATAACGAAGGCAAGCCTTTGGCCCTCGACATGGCTAACATACAAATTAGTACGCCTAAAGATCTAAAACATGGCGACATCACCACCAACATTGCCTTAACACAGGCTAAAGGGCTCGGGCTGCCGCCAAGAAAAATCGCTGAACAATTAGCAAATGCGCTTAAACAGCATCCAAGCATTGCTCAAGTAGATATTGCGGGCCCCGGATTCATCAATTGTTTCCTCAATCAAGACGAAAAACATCAGATTATTACTGATATTTTATCGAATGGTCGCACCTTTGGGCTCAGCAAAATTGGCGAAGGACAGTCCGTGCACCTCGAATATGTGTCGGCAAACCCTACCGGACCGCTGCATGTGGGACATGGTCGAGGTGCTGCTTACGGCGCCAGCCTGGCAAATATTTTAAAAGCTGCGGGTTATTCAGTACATCGAGAATACTATGTAAATGATGCGGGCAGACAAATGAATATATTGGCACTGAGTGTCTGGTTTAGATACCTTGAATGCCTTGAAACATTTGGCGCCGACTTTGAATTTCCAAGCAACGCCTATCAAGGAGAGTACATAAAAGTTATCGCTGAGCGGCTGCTTACCCAGCATGGAGATGTATATTCCAGACCTCAAGAAGCTATTTTTGCAGATATCCCAAAAGTGGACACTTCAGCAGGGGATGAACAACAAAAAGAGCAAAATGAATCTCGTTTAGACGCGCTCATTGATCGAGCACAAACGTTACTAGCGGATGATTATGATACGATCTTCAATGCCGGCTTAATTGAAATACAATCTGATATAAAATCAGATTTGGAAGCCTTCGGAGTCACCTATGATACATGGTTTTCTGAACGCTCTTTAACAGAGTCTGGTAAAATCAATATGGCTATCGACTTACTGACAGAGCAAGGGTTAACCTACGAGAACAACGGAAGCCTGTGGTTTAAATCAACTGCCTTTGGCGATGACAAAGACAGAGTCATGATACGAAAATCAGGCGCCTCTACTTACTTTGCCTCCGACATTGCCTATCACTTACATAAATTGCAAGGCAATTATAGCCGTCTAATTGACATATGGGGTGCTGACCACCACGGTTATATCGCTAGAGTAAATGCCGCAATAGAAGCGCTATCAAAAGGCTCAAATCAAGCCAATTTAAAAGAAACACCTAGCTCTCATTCACCGCTAACAGTTTTACTTGTGCAGTTTGCAATTCTTTACCGCAAAGGCCAAAGGGTGCAAATGTCAACTCGATCTGGTTCTTTTGTAACCCTACGGGAACTGAGAGAAGAAGTGGGCAATGATGCCGCCAGGTTCTTCTATGTAATGAGGAAATCTGAGCAGCACATGGACTTCGACCTGGACCTGGCGAAGTCTCAAACCAAAGACAACCCAGTTTATTACATACAATATGCCCACGCTAGAATTTGCCAGCTAAGGGCAAATGCTTTAAAGCAACTCGAAGTTGAACCAGAAACCTTGCTTTACCAGTTAGAGAAATCAAATCTCGGCTTACTGGAAAGCAAGCAAGAAGAGAAGCTAGTTAAAAAACTAACGCAATACCCAGAAATCTTAAAACGCGCCGCAAACCAGTACGAACCACATCAACTAGCACACTATCTACGGGATTTAGCCAGCGATTTTCACACTTTTTATAATGACAAGCCTATACTAAAGGCAGATGCTGACTTATTAGAGGCACGCTTAGCGCTCAGTTTTGCGACACAAATCGTTATTGCTAACGGACTATCATTGCTAGGCGTTTCTGCTCCCGAGTCTATGTAAAGCATCACAGCCGCAGAGCGATTAGAATGATGAGCAATTTCACAATAAGGACATAAAGTGTAATGGATAGCCGATACGTATCCACCAAGCCACCAGCCTGGGTTTGGTTAGCTATGCTAACCATTGTCAGCCTTTTTATTGCTTTCTTAGTACACCTATCAAAAATACCTTTCCAAGCAGAACCTTCTATACCAAGACATGCGCCAACAGCTCAAAGTAGCCAGTACCAGGTTTTAACCAATACCAATAACAGGCCAGTTGGGATTGCCGAGAAAAAATACCCTGAGACAAGACTAAAAAAGCAAACAGCCACTCAGTACAGCTTTTACACGCAATTACCACAAGCTGAAGTGTTACCGAGTATTAGGCCTAAGGTACCGGAAACCAAGTCTACCAACCCCAGTTTATCTAGACCAACGAAAAATGATCCGATGATCAAAGATTCAACACTGAAGGGAGTAACACAAACCCCATACTATGTAGTACAAAGCGGCTCGTTCAGAAAGGAAAAAGAGGCAGAGAAAAGAAAAGTTGACCTTATCCTTCATGGCTTAAGCCCATCTATTAACACCATTGAGAATGCCAAAGGCCAAAAGTGGCATAGGGTGATAATTGGCCCATTCACAGATATTAGCGTTGCAAAAAGGGTAGAGAAACAAGTAAAATCTATCAATATAAGCGCAAATACCTATCGGCTCAATGAATAACGTAACTGCCAAATTTTAACAAATTTGTAACAATTTGAAATTCATGCCTTATTAAAGTGCCTATTTTAAATCAGTTAAAGCATAATTCAATTAGCCAACATCTTTGAGGCTGCTATCTTGGCCAGGTCTTGAAAAATCTTAACACTGGACTCATATTAAGAAATTCCAACTACAAAATAATTGAAATCAATCGTCAAACAAGGTGGTACCGTGGAACAATATCGAGGCACAACAATTTTATGTGTACGAAGAAATAACCAAGTGGTCCTCGGAGGCGATGGGCAAGTTTCACTGGGCAACACCGTCATGAAGGGCAATGCCAGAAAAGTAAGACGGCTGTACAAAAACAAAGTCATCGCTGGGTTTGCTGGCGGCACCGCTGATGCCTTCACGTTATTTGAACGCTTTGAGGGCAAATTGGAGAAACACCAAGGG
>JAYPYM010000254.1:0-6168 GCA_038135915.1 Gammaproteobacteria bacterium | reverse complement strand
GTCTTTCTGAGTGTGATTTTTTTTTAGGCCTAAGTAAATCAAGAAAGCAGGAAATTCGATATGCTTTGGCAAATCAAGTATTAGTGGAGCAGAGTGACAACTTTGATGACTTTTATTTGCAATATTTTGAGCAAGCTTGCAAATATAATCCAAGTGCTGCTGAAGTTATACGCGGGATAAAAAAAGTCAGGCGCTCTATGCCTAACCAAATTGTTTTATTTCAGGTAAAAGATGGTGAATCTGTTAGTGTCGGGTATGCGATGTTTGGACTATATAAAACAACTGCATACTATCTATTTGGTGTGACATCAAAAGAAAGTAGAGAGCGGTATTCCGGATCTTTTTTACTGTGGAAATCTTTTAAGTATTTGAAGAAAATGGGTATCAAGCTCGTCGATACAGAAGGCGTAAATAGCCCTAAAAGAGGTTGGTTTAAGTTGAGTTTTGGAGGGTTGTTAAAGACCTATTACCACGTTACTTATGAGCGTGCTGAAGCAAGAGGTGAGCTAACCGCAGAATGACAAAGGAAAATTGGCAAGCGATTTATGCTAGAGGTGAGCAGTTGAACCTTTATCCTTATGATTTTATTGTTTCGAACTTTTTTCGTTATAGGAATCGGTTTATAGAGAAACACGGATCTGAAAGAAGAATGAAGGTGCTAGACCTCGGTTGCGGTGGTGGAAATCATACTTTGTTTTGTGCTGAAAATGGGGCATTAGTATATGCTGTGGACTATTCGGAGTCTGCGCTTCAGGTGGTGGCGGATCGGGCTAGAGAGCGTCATTTAGATCAGTATGTTGAAACTAAAAGATTAGATTTTGATAACTTTGACCTGAGAGAAGAAGGTTTTGACCTTGTCATTGATAGGTTGGCGGTAACTAATATACCAATGGAAAATGCTAATAGGCTTTATAGAGCATTAGAGCCACATCTCAATGAAGGTGCGCTCATCTTGGCTAATTTTTTTAGTACTGAGCATTCTCACAAGGACTATGGGCAACACTGCCAAGATAAAAAAATTTGGAATAACTTTACTGATGGAATTTTTAAACCCCTCAAAACTGCTTGCTTTTATAAACCTGATGAAATCAGAAGTCTTTTTTTACCCTATAGGCTTAAGGTGCTTATTAAGCAAACGGAAGACAACCTAATTGATCATGGAGAGAAAAAAGTTGTATGGATGATTGTGGCAGAGAAACATACGATGCTTTAGTTGTTGGTGGTGGGTTTAAAGGTATGATGACAGCCTATGGGCTGTGTAAGCAAGGCTACTCTGTTTGTATTATTGAAAAGCAGCATCAGTTAGGCGGTATTATGACTCCTATAGCCTGGAAGGGGGCTGAAATTGATAAGGGCCCCCAATATTTCGATGGTGTGAGTCAGGTACAGAAAAATATACTAGATGAAATTATGCCTGCCGATTCACCACTGCAGCCGCTAGATTATTCATATGCCAGTTATTGGAATAAAAAGATTACTAATGAATTCGCTATTCCTGATTATAGAACGCTTCCAAAAGAGGAAAAATCACAAGTCTTTTTTGAACAACTATCTCTGCTCAATGACGGTCATCAAGACTTGCTCAGTCTGTCAGATAGTATCCATCCTGAAGCTAATATATGTAGAAAATATTATCAGCATTGGTGTAAAAAATTTTTCCATCATGATTTAGGTGAGCTTTCGAACATAAACCGTCAGCAAGCCACATTCTTTGGTCGAGCTTTATTGTTTGATAGTGACCTTAGCAAAGAGTTGAAAAAATTGCCTTTGTTAGATCGGCTATTAGCGATACAGAAGAAAAATGTAAGCCATGAAACTTTCAACCTTTATCCCGTAGGCAAAAATGTTGGCTTTTTTAACGCGCAGTTGATTAGTAAGCTAATGGCGTTTGGCGTAAATATTAAGACAGCTGTTTCTTTAACGCGCCTAGTATCATCGAAATCAAACTTTCTAGTGGAATTGGATAGTCAAGCGCAAATTCATGCAAAAAATATTCATATCGCAGGGCCGCTTGAGTCCCTAGAATATTCACTCCTTGGTACTGAAAGGCTTAGAGAGCGAATATACTCTGTGCCAATTCTATTTTATCTAATATCTTTGAATGTTTCGCCTGAACTGCCTTTTTATTTGATGGACTACAGTGATCACTCGATCAGCCGGGTAACTAATTTTTCTAGCTATGGAAATGCTATTCCAAGTGGTGGTTCGGTGATTTGTGTCGAAGCGCCTACAAAAGTAAGCTCTAAGCAATGGACAGATCCAGATACACACTTCCCGATTCTTGAGGCAGAACTGCAGGATTTGGGAGTGCATGGCATAGAGGAGCATAAGGTTTTTAGGATACCTCATACCTATCGAGTTGCATTGGCTGGCTATGAGGAAGTGTTTGACCAGGTCCGGTCCCATATATTGAATGAGTATGGATCTAAACTGAACATTCTGACGCCGCATTTATTGTCTCGTGCGTCCATTATGGATGAGTTATTAGAACAAGAGATTTTGGTTGGCTAGGGTCCTGCCCTCGGAGATGATATATGCACGGCGACCAAATGTTGTCATGGGCTAAGGCCCTTTTCCCTTTGTCTAGGTCCCTTACAGGTGAAGGCACTCGAAAAACGCTGGATTTTTTTGAAAAGATTAATCCGGAATTTCAACGCTTAACCTTTCCTTCAGGCATGTCTGTTTTAGATTGGACGGTGCCAAAGGAGTGGGTGATTAGAAATGCCTGGTTGGAGCACGAAAGTGGAGAGCGTTTTGCGGACTTTAGTGTCAATAATTTGCATGTGCTGGGTTATTCAACACCAGTGGATATTCGGTTGGACCGAGAAGCTCTTGAGCCGCACCTCTACACAGAACCCACTTTGCCTAGTGCGATACCCTATGTTACCAGTTATTACAAAGAGCGTTGGGGATTTTGTTTAAGTGAAGAAGTAAAACAAGCATTGCCTTCAGGTGAGTATCACGCGTATATCGATTCGGATTTATTTGATGGGCATATTGATCTATCGCATGCTTTGATTAGTGGGCGGTCGGATCAGGAGTTGTTTTTTAGTAGTTATGTTTGCCATCCGTCCATGGCTAATAATGAGCTTTCTGGGCCAGTGGTATTAAATGCACTGCTGCAGTATATTAAGAATACTTATCCAAACCCTCGTATGTCTTACCGTTTCTTACTAGGGCCTGAAACAATTGGTGCCCTAGCCTATTTGTCTAATACCTTAGATGCCTTGCAGAAGCGCGTGGTCTCCGGCTTTGTGCTGACTTGTGTTGGAGATGAGAGAGCCTACTCTCATATTCAAACACCTGATGCTAATACTTTGGCAGATCAAGCGCTAGAAGCGGCGCTGATTGGAAAAGAAAATCCGATTGTCTATTCTTTTGTTCACCGAGGATCAGACGAGAGGCAGTACTGTTCTCCTAATGTTGATTTGCCTATCTGTGGTTTTTGTCGTTCGAAGTTTGCGGAGTACCCGGAGTATCATACGAGCGCAGATAATTTCGATCTGGTCACGGCGAATGGGTTGCAAGGCGCTTTAGATACCATGAAGGCCGTTGTGGATGCTTTTGAGCTTGGCCTATACCCGAGATTGACGGTGATTGGGGAGCCGCAAATGGGTAAGCGCTCTCTTTACCCAACCTTGTCGAAAAAGAATAACTATGGCGTTGCTCGCACTCGGATGGATATTTTGGCTTTCGCGAATGGCTCGAGAAGCCTCTTCGAGATTGCCAAAATATTAAAGCAACCTTTAGGAATAGTGATTGCTGAGGTCGGCTTGCTGTTACAAGCCGGGGTCCTTGAAGTAGGTGATGAGCTAAAACTTAATGACTGACCGAATTGAGTTACCTCCATGCATTAAGTCGAAAGCAGTGTTAATCTCTTCAAGTGGCAAAGTGTGTGTCACCATTTCGTCCACTTTGATGGTCCCATTCATGTAATTATCTACATAACCTGGTAACTCTGAACGGCCCTTAACGCCGCCAAAAGCTGTGCCGCGCCATACTCTTCCTGTCACTAGTTGAAAGGGTCTGGTCTTGATTTCTTCTCCAGCCCCAGCAACACCTATGATAATAGATTCTCCCCAGCCTTTATGGCAGCACTCGAGTGCTGACCTCATGATATCGACATTGCCAATGCATTCAAATGAGTAGTCGACACCGCCATTTGTGAGTTCAACAATCACTTCTTGTATCGGATCTGTATAATTTTTTGGGTTGACTAAATCTGTCGCGCCGAGCTGCTGCGCAATTTCAAATTTATTTTCATTGGTGTCTATGCCGATAATCCTTTCAGCTTTCGCCATGACTGCACCTTGAATGACGCTTAGTCCAATGCCGCCTAGCCCGAATACAGCAACTGTAGCGCCTGGCTCAACTTTCGCAGTATTCAATACCGCGCCAATGCCAGTGGTGATGCCGCAACCAAGCAGGCAAACTTTATCTAGAGGTGCATTTTTATTGATCTTTGCCACGGCGATTTCCGGCAGTACTGTGTACTCAGAGAAAGTAGAGGTACCCATGTAATGGTATATAGGTCTATTATTTTGTTGAAATCGAGTTGAGCCATCAGGCATCAGGCCCTTGCCTTGTGTGGTTCTTATTGCTTGGCAGAGGTTAGTCTTCCCTGATGTACAAAAACTGCATGCTCTGCATTCTGGTGTGTAAAGTGGGATGACATGATCGCCAGGCTGTAGGCCGGTGATACCTTCGCCTACCTCTTCTACGATGCCGCCGCCTTCATGGCCAAGTATTGAGGGGAATATGCCTTCAGGATCTGCGCCTGATAAGGTATAAGCGTCCGTGTGGCAAACGCCTGTTGCGACAATTCGGATCAATACCTCGCCAGCCTTAGGTCCTTGTACCTCTATTTCGTCAATCTCTAGTGGCTTACTGGATTGCCATGCAATGGCAGCTCTAGATCGAATCATCGTTGTCTCCTTTTGTGTTTAGGTAATTGGCTTTATTTTCAGGTATAGTTGCAGGTCGTTGTCGAACGCTTATAGAGAAATACATGATGCAACCTTCAGGAACACTTAATGTAAGCGAAATTCCTGTTTCTATCTACATTCATGTGCCATGGTGTGTGAAAAAATGCCCTTATTGTGATTTCAATTCTCATGCGGTAGCTGGAGGTATTCCTGAAAGCCAATATGTCGATACTTTAATTCAAGATTTCGATCAAGACCTACCATACTTCCAGCAACGCCCCATTCAAAGTATTTTTATTGGAGGCGGTACCCCAAGTTTATTTTCAGCTGAAAGCTATCAGCGACTTTTAAGTCATATAGCAAGTAAAGTGACATTTTCGAATTCGTTTGAAGTTACTATGGAGGTGAACCCTGGAACCTTAGAATACAGGGATATGGCGGCGTATAGAGAGGTTGGTATCAATAGGATTTCGGTCGGTGTACAAAGCTTTGGCCAAGACCAACTGCAATCTTTGGGGCGCATTCATACTGCCAGTGAGGCTGAAGTGGCAATTGGGCGAATATATGATGCTGGCTTTGACTCATTTAATATTGATTTAATGTTTGGCCTACCGGCACAAAGGCTTGGTGATGCATTAGCAGACTTAAATCGTGCTTTAAGGCTTAAGCCTTGCCATATTTCTTGGTATGAGCTCACGATAGAGAAAAATACAGAGTTCTATAACAGGCCACCTGTTTTGCCTCACGAAGATGAGGTATTTGAGATTTGGCAAGCAGGTCAGCGTTTGCTTCAGCAAAATGGGTTTGAGCAGTATGAAGTGTCTGCTTATGCAAAGTCAGGTTATGCTTCTAAGCATAATATTAATTATTGGCTCTTTGGTGATTATGTGGGTATTGGAGCGGGGGCGCACGGTAAAATATCCCGGCGTGAAGGGGCTATTTTACGGACAAAAAAGACCAGATTACCAAGAGACTACATGAAAGCTGTACCTATGGCAGCTCATGCATCTAGTGAACTCATTCCCAGTCGCAATTTAACAATAGAGTTCATGATGAATGCTTTAAGGCTTGTCCATGGGTTTGATATCCATCAATTTGTTCAGCGCACAGGGTTAAGTTATGAGCACATTGAGCCAGTCATCGAGAAAGCGATTAATCGTGGGTGGCTTAAACAGGAGACTAGCCAGATCGCATGTACACCTTCTGGTTATAGCCTTCTAAATGAGGTGTTGGCTTTGTTTTG
>JAYPYM010000253.1:4856-6192 GCA_038135915.1 Gammaproteobacteria bacterium | reverse complement strand
TGTGTTAGGCCTGCCGCCAGCGTTCAATCTGAGCCATGATCAAACTCTTCAGTTTTAATCATTTAAACCCATCAAATTACATTAACGGGTCTTACTGCTTGCAGATCCACTCAAAGATAAAACAATGTAAACACTGATTCACCTCATCTAGCGGACCTTCTTTCTTTATTTGCATCTTTCGATGCTTCGTCTCGCAGTAAGATCCCACACAATTTAGGCATATCATATTTTTAAAGAGCTTTCGGTTATAAAAAACTGAATCCTTCTTCTCAAACTCAGCTTCTTATCTCCATCACCTCAATGGGTGAGCGCGTATTCTATAGTTTTGGCGAATACTGTCAACTAGTTTATTACACTTTTTTAAAAATGTTAGATCTTTTCATCAAATAAGTTTATTTTTTGTTCATTATTGCCAAGCACAAACTTTTCTTGCCTCGTTTTATCAAGCAATAACGATTAAACCGAAACACTTCTTCTGAAAAACAGTAGTGGCTATCTTTTATTGTTTCAGTATTTAATTTGACCGCACCGGCAGATACAAATTCGCGTGCATTTCTCTTAGACTGAGCGAGGCCTGACGCCACCAAACATTCCAACAGACTATCTCCTAGCGATACCGAATGATGCGGCGCACCATCCTGCTCTAGCTGTTGAAAGTCTCCCTCTGTCAAAGAGTCAAGCTCACTACCAAAGAGTGCTGCCGTGATTCGCTGGGCAGAGTTATAGCCTTCCGAGCCATGAACCAAAGTGGTTACCTCTTTAGCGAGCACAGTTTGCGCTTCCGGCTTACCTTGACGCTCCTTATCGGCCTTCTCCAAAGACAAGATCTCTTCCACACCCAAAAAGGTAAAGAGCTTAAGGAAGCGATACACATCTTCATCCGCCACATTAAGCCAAAACTGGTAAAACATAAAAGGGGATGTTTTCTTTGCATCGAGCCAAATCGTACCTTGCTCAGTCTTGCCAAATTTACTACCATCAGATTTTGTCACCAAAGGCAATGTCACACCATACAGTTGACCGCAACCCTTGCGGCGACCCAAGTCGATACCTGCTGTTATATTGCCCCACTGATCACTACCACCTAATTGCAGCGAGCAGCCTTCTCGCTTATGAAGCTCAACAAAGTCGATGGCCTGCAAAATCATGTAACTGAATTCGGTATAGGTAATACCCTCACCTTCTCTTGTAATGCGCTGCCTCACAGACTCTTTTTGAACCATAGCATTCACCGAAAAGTGCTTTCCAATATCGCGAAGCGTATCAATTAAACTCATCGGACCAAGCCAATCCAAATTATTCACAACTTTTGCCTGCCGAGCACCCTTATCAAAGT
>JAYPYM010000253.1:0-4846 GCA_038135915.1 Gammaproteobacteria bacterium | reverse complement strand
GGTGAAACTTGATCTTGTATTTTTTGCACCCAATCTCCAACCGTATCCAGCGTGTTTAATTTGCGCTCGTGCGCTTTACCACTCGGATCACCAATCAGACCAGTACCCCCACCCACCAAGGCAACCGGCCTATGCCCTGCTTCTTGAAATCGACGAAGACCTATTAAGGGCACCAAACTACCTATGTGCAAACTATCAGCAGTTGGGTCGAAACCACAATAAAGCGATTGAACCCCTGACTGCAGATGACGTACCAGCTCCTCCCCAGCAGTTTGCTGCTGGATTAGACCCCGATCTGTTAATTCAGAAATAATTTCAGTTTTTTCGGACACCTTGCACTCCCGGGAAAAATACCATTATTTTGACTTTACCTTTAGGAAGCTATATAGTTTTGCGCAGGGTAAAACATTAGCAGCTGCGCAGAAAGCGAAATAGCTAATCTAGGCTTTTCTACTCAATATACGGAAACCCTTTATACACTCAAATGATCAACAGCTCTACAACTGAGATGAATCATCTATGCTAAAATTAGTAGAGAAGCTGAAATATTCATTTTGGGAGCCTAGATACCCACAAATGAAATGCGAAAACACCAGGGTTACTTACAGGTTAGCGATAAGCTTGCCGACAAAAAAAGTAAAAATATAATATAGAACCATTACTACAGGACTAGCTGTAAAGATTGTGAGTATTTTAAAAAAAGCTGAACATTACGCAAAATGGCCACTTATATCAATTATTCTAGCTTTAGTAATGGCATTATTTTTTGCCTTTTCAAAAGGCGCCGCTACCGTTAATTCAGCAAGCCAAATTAACAGCCCAACAGAAGATTCAGCAAACCGGCCACTCAAGCTAGCCTCTGTTCAGCTACCCTCTGAAACCAAAAACCCATTCATTCAAACCGCTGCAACCAGCGAACACCGCAAAAATACAGAGAAACACCTTGCTAACATCACTGTAAAAGTTAAGAAAAACCAAAGCCTAGCTAAAATTCTCACCAAACAAGGTGCCTCTAACGCCACAATACTAGAAATTAATAAAGCACTGAAAAAAATAGATCACAGAGGCACCATTTACCCCGGCCAGTATATAAAGCTTGCAACAAATCTTCAGGGCCAGCTTGCCAAAGTGACCATTCCGCTGGATAAAAAGCAAAGCATATTTATTCGCTTAGACTACGAAAACAAACAATCGACCGGCTTGCAAACTGAGCCAATGGTCACTGCGGAAAGATATACAAAAGAAACCGAAAAAAGAATAGTGTTCCGATCCGGCACCATTCACTCCTCACTGTTCAAAGCAGCAAACCAGGCAGGTATATCAGACAAAATCATCATGGAAATGACAGACCTGTTCGCCTGGGAAGTAGACTTTATTATGGACATAAGAAAAGGAGACAACTTTAAAGTCTTTTATGAAGAAGAATGGCTAGACGGAGAAAAAATAGGGGAAGGGAAAATCATAGCTGCTGAGTTCACAAACCGAGGCAAAACCCACTCTGCTGCTTTTTTTGAAGACAAAGTAGCAAATATTAGTGGCTACTATACTAAAGACGGCACAAGCCTTAAAAAAGCCTTTTTGAGAAGCCCTGTCAATTTTGCACGCATTAGCTCACATTTCAATTTAAAAAGAAAGCACCCTATTCTACATAAAATTAGAGCACACAAAGGTGTGGACTATGCCGCTGGGCGAGGCACTCCTATCAAAGCAACCGGGCAAGGTACCGTTATTTTCAAAGGCAATAAAGGCGGCTACGGTAAAACCGTCATCCTAAAACATGGCAACAAGTACACAACGCTCTACGCACACCTGCACAAGTTTCATTACAAGTTGCGCAAAGGCGGGAAAGTAACACAAGGGCAAATTATTGGCTACGTAGGCAGCAGCGGACTGGCAACAGGGCCTCACTTGCATTATGAGTTTCGCGTCAACAATATCCACAAAAACCCGCTGACGGTTAAACTACCAAAGGCAAGCAGCATTCCAACAAGGCTAATGCCTACATTTAAAGAGCAGCTTGCTAGCGCCCAAGCGTTATTTAATCAATATAATATTGGCGAATATGCGCTATTAGACGCCACCAGCATCCCCAGTGAAATGGTGTTACCTTAGAAGGCTCTGGAAATAAACCTTTAAAGAGCGATTCATGAAAGAATACTATATCGGCATTATGTCCGGGACTAGCCTAGACGGCATAGACACAGTCCTTGTTGAGTTTAAGCAGAAAAAGCCTTTTATCATTCATAGCCTCTTTCAACCCTTTAGTGTGGAAGTAAAGGAGCAATTAAAAACGCTTGTACAAACACCTCAAACCCAGCTTAAGCCCCTTGGTGAGCTAGGCACTCAGTTAGGCAAATGCTACGCTTGCTCGGTTAACGCGTTACTGAAAGAAGCCAAGTTGAGTGCCGAACAAGTTAGCGCCATAGGCTGCCACGGCCAAACTATTTTTCATAGCCCAGAGGGAAACACACCCTTTACGATGCAGATTGGCGATGGCGCAGTACTTCATGCAGAAACAAATATCCCTGTTGTTAACGATTTTAGAAGCATTGACGTGGCACAGGGCGGCCAAGGCGCCCCCCTCGTGCCCGCGTTTCACCGGTTTATCATGCAAAATGAGGAAACCGACCGCGTTGTACTCAATCTTGGCGGCATCGCAAACATTAGCATACTTTGGAAAGACAACACCAAACCAAGCCTAGGCTTTGACACAGGCCCCGGCAATACGCTAATGGACCTCTGGATCCAGTTACACCAACAAACAGCATATGACGAAAAGGGCAAATGGGCTGCAACAGGCAGCGTAAGAGATGACCTATTAAACCAAATGCTGCAAGACCCTTATTTTCGTCTCGCGCCACCGAAAAGCACGGGGCGAGAAGCTTTCAATCTACACTGGCTAAAAAACCATCTTAGCAAGCTAACATATGAGATAAGGCCTGAAGACACCCAGCGCACACTGGTACAACTAACAGCACAGACCATCTCAAACGACATCAAAGTGCACGGCCCAAGCAAAGGAGAAATCTGGATATGTGGTGGCGGCAGTAAAAACACCTTTCTCATCAACCAAATTCAGCAACTATGCTCAGAATTTATCGTTAAAGATACGGCCGAGATAGATATTCACCCAGATTTTATGGAAGCGGTAGCCTTTGCTTGGCTTGCCAGACAACGTTTGAAGCGGGAAAAAATAGACCTCACTCAAATAACTGGAGCGCGCAAGCCATCATTGCTTGGCAATATCATTGAAAGTTGATTTGAATGATGACAAAAAAAGAACTCATACCAGGGCTGATTTGTTAAACTTCAAGCCCTCTAATGAAAAAATTCAACGCAAAACCTTGACCAAAGGTAAAGACATCACTAAGATACGCCCTACCAAAATATCTATTCCACAGTAGCTCAGTTGGTAGAGCAAGCGGCTGTTAACCGCTGGGTCGCAGGTTCGAGCCCTGCCTGTGGAGCCATCATCATTAAGCTGCAGGGTAAGACGGAATCATACCTTGGTACCTTAAAGATCTCAGCATACTAATTAGATTCACCCCTAGCTCAGATATTTCAGCATCATTTTTTGGATCTACTTGCAAAAAATCGTCACAGGCTATCTTAAGCTCTGCCATGTTAGCGCCAGCCCCACCTTGGCTATCAGAGAATTCGCTTTCAACAAATCGCAACGTTACTCCAGCCAAGTCTCTCAAACAATTTATGCTTGCAGGCTTATTGCCGGACCGCAACAAGCAATCTAACTGATTCATTCTTGTCAAAACAGGCAGACCAACACATTGAGCAGACTCGAAAACACTCATGGCATCAGCAACCCTAATGGCTATCCGAAACAGTTCAGCTGCCCTGTCAAACTCATTCTCTTCAAGTAAACCACTTGCCAAAGCAGTGTGCTCATTTAATTCTCTAAATAAAGCATGATTTAGATCAGCGTTTGAAAGCACCAATCTTAAATTATTTTGCTGATCTCCATTGCAACGCACCATCATATCTTTGACTAAGTTTGCAAAAGACAGCATATATTGCCCTACCTCAGCATTCATGAACCCACTAAGCTGACCCGGCTCCGAGGTAGCACGCATATAATTAGAAATATCTCGAAAGTGGGCGCAAACATGCAACATCAGGTTTACTACGCTATCAAGGTCATTTGCACTTAACATGATAAACGCATTCAAAAGCCGCAGCTTAAGTAGCGAACACTCTAAGTCACCAAATTCATCAACATCGAAGTCTTCATTTTCTTGGAAATTTAAAAGATATGATTCAGCTTTTTCAATCACCTCTCGAAAAAGGCTAAAAGGATGCGGATCAAGCGTTTGTTTACCAACATAGCGTTGCAGATTAACCTCTGTTAGCCGTCCAAACACCAACTCTATACAATCTACAGACTGCTTAACACCCTCGACACTTTGAGATAACACACTTAAAACCAAAGCATTCAGAAAAACATCAAGGTCCTGATCCAGATATTTTCGATCAACAACATTGCCTTCATATTTCTGTGCTAGCAAATTCACATAGTCCAGCACAAAAGAAAGTCTAGCACCCACGAAAACCCCATTATCAGGGAGTTGATCAAGCTCAGTTAATTGTCTCACTATGACAATAGCTTCTGACTCACTCAGTGGCAACCCCTGATGCCTACCCAAACTAAAACTCATTTTTTCTAGAAGCCATGCCCCATGCTTACCTTGGTTTTGGTAGATCAATGCATTCATTGCATCCCTAAAAAAACCGCTGGCAGCTTTAGCAACTGGTACTTTATCTGCTAAAGGGACTTTCAATAATGCATTAAACAAATGTAGTGTGCTGACACCTAGTACATCCAGCAGCTGGG
>JAYPYM010000252.1:0-6195 GCA_038135915.1 Gammaproteobacteria bacterium | reverse complement strand
TGCCGACCCTTACTTCGGCGCGTTTATCGCTGCAATGGGAATGTATTATAATGGGTGTAGTGGTCGTCCATGTAGAACTGCTCATGAAAAAGGCTCTACGTTAGGGGAACAGATAGAGGGTGCTAAGCCGTTAATAGCATTAGCTACCACTGCCTTTTTTCCAGTTAGAGCTTTCGCGGGTGCTGCAGCTAAGGGTTTTCGTTGGGCATTAGGTGGCGCAAAGGCTATCTGTTTTGTTAAAGGAACATTAGTTCACACAAAACATGGTTTAAAGCCGATTGAAGAAATTAAAATTGGTGACCTTGTAGCATCAAAAAATGAAGAAACTGGAGAAACGGAATGGAAGTCAGTTACTCAGTTATTTCAAAACAAAGATAAAGCTATATTAAATATTACTTTCTCTAATGAACATGCTGACATTGAATCACTAGGGGTTACCTATGAACACCCGTTTTGGGTCAAGGGTAAAGGCTGGATCGCTGCTAATAATCTAGATGTAGGAGATTATATAGTTGACATAGACGGGAAACCCTTGGCAATTGAGGCTATTGTTCCTGAACAAGAACTACATATTACCTACAACTTTGAGGTGGCAGATTTTCACACCTATTTTGTTGGAAAGCAAGGAGTATGGGTCCATAATACATGTGGTCATACACTTAACAGATCTGTACTAAAAGCGTTTAGAAAAAATCCGGGCCTGCAAGAAGCTTTTGAAAAGGCTATTGGCAAAGGTTCTGTAGGTGCTACAGGCCAATCTGGAATCAAAATAATCAAGGGAAGCAAAGTCTATACACATGAGGTTAAATTTCTCTCAAAACAGTTTGGCGATGTAAGGATTTTCGGAA
Source organism: Gammaproteobacteria bacterium (assembly GCA_038135915.1). Taxonomy (GTDB): domain Bacteria; phylum Pseudomonadota; class Gammaproteobacteria; order Pseudomonadales; family UBA6940; genus JAYPYM01. Next base: position 5,347 of record JAYPYM010000252.1, on the reverse strand, counting down.
GAAAATTAGATAATGGATCATTTGAATGGCTAAAGGTTGGTAACCACAAAACACTATGATTAAATTCAGAGAAACGAGCTTAGATGAAAATGAGCTTTTTGAAAAAGCCAGAAATAGCTTTCTTAGAGCTGTTAAAAATTTGGTGAAAGAAGACAAAGAAGCGTATCAGAGTCTGTTTGGCGAAAATAGTATTGATAGCTTAAACTTAGCTTTGGCTAGAATTTCTTACTCGAAGAACTTTGAAATTGAAGATCTATTCTACTTTGATAAAAGCTCTAGTTTTCACATCTATATTCTACTTTATGTTTTTGTGTGTGATGATGATGGGGATAAAGAAAGCCTGTGCGGATATACTTTAATGCTTGATGAAGCTCTATGCATAGTGGATGATTTCTTTGGATGAGTAAGCGGTCCTAGCCTAGGAAAGTTAATGTAGAAGTAACTATAGAGTGGGATGAGCTTTTTTAGTCCATTAAGTCTTTGGTGATGTAGCTTATGCCTGTCGTAGTAAGAACAGGCATAACTTTTAGATACTAACGTGTTGTATGTTTTCTAAGATGAAAGTCTTTATAGGCAATATTACAATATATACATCTATTGCTAAAATTAAAATGACTTTTCTCTTTGACTTTAAGTTTTTCCTTTTGAAAAGATTCATTAAATCTCCCTTTCAAACAGTTGCTTAAGGCAAGACTCAAGAATATGTAATAAAGAACATTGCTCCACCTGGATTTAAATTATCGATAATTAGTGATTTTTTCACTAGATTATTCAATAATATATTCGTCGGTTAGTTTAAAAAATGTAGTCTCTTTATATGCAATCATCTAATACTTGCCGATTAAATATCAACCGGAGTATTCAAACGTTTATCTGGCACGATGGGTTTGAATGCTTCGGTGTTCTTCTTTGTCATATCTTCTATAGAAGGATATGGCTTTTACATTCTAATCACTACTTCTGTAGAATTCCACCCCTAGCCCTGTTTATATGCTTAAAACAAGCAATTTTTTAAATTGGTTAAAAATGATTAACTAACCACCACAAGGGCATTGTGGGGGCCGGAGAAACTTCTGTGTGAATTTTTTTATCCTATTTGACAAAAACTATTGAGCTAAGTGGGGTTATGTTCGATTGAATGAGGTTGTCGATCACTTAAAGCTAATGCTGCGTAATTTCATGTCACCAATACGATAACTACCCACGCATACTCATCTAGGCTCCCTCACCGCCATAATCTCAGACACCGGTCAGCTCACCACCCAAAGCTACGACCCCTGGGGCAAAAGAAGACAAGGCCTCAACTGGGCAGCAGACATCAACCTGCTCACCCACATCGACCTCACCCAAAGCGTCCCCGACACCCAGCGCGGCTACACAGGGCATGAGCACCTAGACCAGCACAAACTCATCCACATGAACGGAAGAATCTACGACCCCACCATCGGTAGATTTCTATCCGCCGACCCCCTCATCCAAGCACCGGGTAACCTACAAAGCTTTAACCGCTACACCTACGTCATGAACAACCCCCTAGGCTATACCGACCCCAGTGGTTATTCATGGGTTAGCAAGAAATGGAAGCAGATACGAAGAGTTGCAGTTACGATAGGATCATTTTTTGGTGGTACAGCCCTATGCGGTGGTAACCCGCAATGTGGTTTCATCGCTGCTAACGCATCTTACAGCTATCGAAAGGCCAAAGACCATGGCGCCAGTACACACCAAGCGCTCAGAAACGGTGTCACATCCGGCGTATCGGCAGGCACCTTGATTAAGGTCACGGGTTGGGTTGGCTCAGAAATCCAAATAGGCTTCGAAAAGTTCTGGGCAGCCAGCAACCTCACAGCCTTCGCTGCCAACGTCACCGCCCATGCCCTAGTGGGCTGCGCCGCCGCCAGAGGCTTCTCCGAATCCTGCCGAGCAGGTGCAGCTGCAGCCTTCGGCCAAGCCATCATCAAACCATTCGTCTTTGGTGCTATCGGTAATGGCGTAACAGGCAATTGGAAGGTCGTCGCAGCAGGTATCGCCGGTGGCCTAGCAGCCAAAGCAGCAGACCCCGATGCCGACCCTTACTTCGGCGCGTTTATCGCTGCAATGGGAATGTATTATAATGGGATGGATGGCGGCTGCGAATGGCATGCTGGGAACGTCTGTAGTAGGGCAGGGACTGGTGATATTGAACCACTGACGGCGGATGAGGTCGTGATTGGTGCTGCTGGCGCGGCTAGTTTCATCTGGGGATGGGGTAAGTTCGTCAAGTTCGGTCGGTGGGTGAAACGGCTGGTCATTGGAAAAGGGTTACCTGTTCCAAAGGGTTTACCAAATACTAGAGCGGCGTTACATGATGACTTAGTGAGTAAAGGATTTACTAAGGTTGGCCAAAGCAAAAATGGATATGTTACTTATAAAGGACCCGATGGTAGAGTTGTAACAATCAAGCCAAGCGGCGAGGTAATACCAACGCAAAGAGTTTGGAATGAGGCAGGAACCAAGAAATTCCCCCAAAGACAGTATTATGATGGGACTAAAATTCCTAATCAGTCACATTCAACAGGACACTTTGTTGAACCACTGTGAGTTATACTATGACAAAGATTTTATATGAAGATGTTAATCTTGATGAATTCAACTTTGAGAACAATAATCAAGATATTTATTTCAAGTTTATTGATACCAACAGAGGTAGTCATGTTGGGGGCTTGAAATGCAGAGGGGTGATATATAGCTACTATTTGAACTGCCTAGACTACAGTGATGAAAATGATAGGTTTCCTGTTTTTGTCTCTGAAGTAAAAAAAGAAACTATCAACGATATTTCCATAGAAAAAATGAAAGCAATTGGTTTTTACAAATGGAATGAGGTAATTGATTTAGATGAATACTTCCTTCTATCAGTTGAAGGTGGCCAAATCGAAATGAATGTTGTGTGCAAAGAGGTTGTTAGTGCCAATACTGACTCTTGAGTGATGATTGAGGGGCTAGGTCTGCGGGTACGTGGAAAAATTGCTTGTAAGCTCACAATCTTGCACACATACCCACAGGCTCAATAAAAATAAATTTCGGTTCAAAAATAATAATGAACAATCAGATGGCAGCTTAGTTGAGAGTCTATTCGAAGGTACTATGATTAGTTTAACTTTAAATAAGATTTATGATGTGCTGGAAGAAGACGATGAATATTATCGTATAGTAGATAATACAGAAGATGATTATCTTTACCCTAAAACAATGTTTTAAGTGGTTCCCAATTAAAATAGTTGATAAGGACTCGGACTGATTGAATAATATTGCTAACTATTCAATGCTATGCTTTATAGCAACCAAACGGGCACTGTTGCCAGAAATTTAGTTCAAATTCATTCTAGTTATACTATCAAGCCAATAGGAGTCGATTATGAGAGTGTTTGTGTTTAGTATTATCTTAGTGGTTTCTCTGATAGTCAGTGGTTGCACAACTGTGAAGAGTAAAACTGTCAAATTGTTGGAGCAAAACCATGAGATAACTAACGGATTGGGTAGGTTATTTATAGTGCGCCCAAGATGGTCAACAAGAACAATCGGAGAACAATTTTATAGAGTTAGGCTTTGTGATGATCTTGATTCAATTCTTACGCAAGAAAGCTTCACTTTCTTAGATTTGCCACCTGGAAATTATGAACTTATTTCAAATAGTTTAACTACTGGTTACGAGTATAAAGCACAGTTCAGCATTTCAGCAGGCAAGAAAACCTTTTTGAAATTCTCCGAACCAGAAATGAGTAAAAAAACATATTGGGCTATAGCTTTAGCAGGCTCATTTGCTGCTACAAACCCGTTGTCTGCCGGCTTCACTGCAGCTACTATAGGTGATGAGTTGGAGCGGCATAGTGTGTATAAAATAGAGGTCGTATCTAACAGTGAAGTTTATGGTTTGCTAAAGAATTATCACTATCATCCAGTTAAATACAGTAGGAAAGATCATCGTGAAGCCCTTGAAAGAAGGTCAGAGTCTTTATATGGAGGACCAAATAATCAATAAGGGGCTGTCTCTAATTCCAGTATACTGCGTTTCAGATTGCGAAAGGTTGGTTTAAGAAACTTAAATGAGTTTAGTATAAATCACTCTACTCTATTTCAGATGAATTTTAATAGCTTCTTGAGAAGAGATTATTTAAAATCGAGATCGAATTGACAGCCATTCTTCTAGCTCTGATTCTGTTACTCCAAGGCCGATAATTGCGCCAGCATGTAAGGTGCTGAGATCAGCAAGGGTCATGGCGGTAAACTTATCGATATCATCGATGCCTTGTTCCTTGCAGTATTTTTCTATCAGCGTTTCTGCCTTCGAGCCATGCAAACCTCGCCTTACGATTTGGCCCATGATAGTTTTTCGTGGTTGGCGATATTGAATGCGGAAGGCGTCAATTTCCCCAAGCGATTTCCTGACCACGCCATACTGTTTACAGGAACGTGAATAAGCCCAGGTAAATAATTCTAGCATCGGTTGTACTTCATTTTTTTCATATATGGCCAGTAAGGCTGCGGTATAATCATCTCGTGAAACATCGGTAAAGCTTAGCGGGCACAGATTGCTTTTAATAAATGGAATATTACAGCTTAAGCGAGAGGTTCTTTTGTTTACATCTTCAAAAGCTTGTAAGTAGGATAAATGAACCAGTAAAAAGAAGCTTTGCTCAAAGGGATCTTTAATTTTTTTTGCTTTGTGCAAAATAAGTTCAAAAAGCTCTTTTAAAAGGTGAGGATTGCTCAACGGCATGTATGTGGATTGGCCAATATCTACTTCCAGTGTTCGGATGTTTCCGCATGCTTCAGGATTCGCCAGTAAATCCTGTGACAGTAAGTGATGTAAATTGCGAATGGTTAGGCTGTTTAGCGCGATATCTTTTGCGTTCTCGACTAAAAATAGAATTGCCTCTTTATGGTTTATGATCATGACGGTTTCTTCATGAACCTTGCCTTGTGCAGATATTCCTTCCTCAACAAGCTTTTGTGTATCCAAACGGGAGTAGGTATTGCCTTCCAGGCGGCTGGAGTTATAAGAGAGGTCAATTAGAAGTCGCTGACAAATTTGCTGTGCGTAAGTACCTGCTGCTAACTGCTTATCGAAACGCCTACCTTCTTTAAAGAGTGTCTCTCGTATCTTTTTAGGGACATATTGGTCTTGGTTAGGCATGTATGCATGCAAAAATTCACGGTTATAGGACACTTTTTCCCTTGCATAAAGCGGTGTGTCCAGGAATTTGAGGCTTTCGTAGCTATTATGGCTGAATATATCAGCAGATTTGTCCTTTAAATGTCCTTTATTTGTCTCTATGAAGGCTTTAAGTGGGTAATAACGCGTTGC
>JAYPYM010000251.1:0-6196 GCA_038135915.1 Gammaproteobacteria bacterium | reverse complement strand
CAATTGGAATACCCAATAGTTCTTCTGCTCGGGCAATAAAAAAACGAGCGTTCTTAGCTTTCCTTAGCGCATTCGTACCTACGACGCGGATATTGCTAGCGCTGATACCATGCATTCTTTGGGCAAACTTTGCTAGGCAGTCTAGGCCTCTTTGCTGTGCTCCCTCGGAAATTTCGCGCTTAAGATCAAGGCCTGCTGCCAATTGAACTTTTTCTGATAGCCTGCCAAGTATTTTAAGCTCACCCTGTTGTACATGGGCGATGACCATGTGAAAGCTATTCGAACCTAAATCTATGGCAACAAAGTGATCTGACGAGTGCTGGTTAGATGCGACGATATGGTTCATGGATAGAATTGCGTACCCTATAGATTTTTTACAGCATCCTTTGCAAGTATTGGTTTTATAGTACTGTTAGGCGCTTGAACTTAAAACACCTATTAAACTCACATCATATCCGATTTCTAAAGGATTGTCCCGGGCAGTTTATGACAAATTTGGCCACTTGACCCGGATCCACCAACCTTGGCTTTATGTGTTAGATGAATTACACTAGCAGGTCTCTAAAATTCCTTGATCAACCTTTCAATAGGGAATCGTCATTTGGCCTGCATTTCTTTTGCTGAATACTCGGGTCGATTCGTCACTGAATTTTTCTTTTTAATTTGATTTAGTTGAAATGTTTTACATCTAAACTGGAGTAAAGACTTATGAGCGATTTAACATCAAGTGTTTCTGATGCTGATTTTGAGCAAGAGGTGATTCAATCTGATATGCCCGTACTGGTTGATTTCTGGGCAGAATGGTGTGGGCCTTGCAAAATGCTTTCACCTATCCTGGAAGAGATTGCTGGTGAATATAAAGACAAAGTTAAAATTTTAAAAATGAATGTTGACCAAAGCACAGAAACGCCGAGCAAGTATGGTGTTCGAGGGATACCAACGCTTATTTTGTTCAAGAATGGCAATAATGAGGCAACTAAAGTGGGCGCTTTATCTAAGTCGCAGTTAGCTGCATTTTTGGATAGTAACATTTAATAGTAAGTTCATTGGCTTGCTTCGATATAGGATTTTGCTTGAAAGAATGTGTTCGAGGGTGTTACAATAGCTCTCTCAGACACTAAGATACTATTTTCAATATCTTCGAAAAATAATTATCTGAAGGTAAGTATTTTACAAGCATGAGTGAGTATGATGCGCATGCTAAAGCTGTTTGAATTTTCTGGACATAGTAAGTTATCCATCCTATATTGGAAAATAGAAAGAAAAAACGCTCGCATTTAATCCCTTTGACCATGATAAATGACAACCCAGTTGTTATAGCAATCATACTGGTATGCTCAGACATTAATTGCTAAAGATTTTAAATCTCGGAAGCTGCCGGTTTGGGATAATTGTTCTTTCTTGTCAAAGGATATTTATTTCGTCATTATTTCAATTAACCAACCCATCATTAAATCTAAATTATTATGAATTTATCTGAGCTAAAACGTAAACCGATAGCTGAACTTTTAGGAATTGCGCAGGATATGGGCCTTGAAAATATGGCTCGAATGCGTAAGCAAGACGTCATTTTCACTATTTTGAAACGCCATGCAAAAGGTGGTGAAGACATTTATGGAGATGGTGTTTTAGAAATCTTACAGGACGGATTTGGCTTTTTAAGGTCTGCCGAAGGCTCTTACTTGGCTGGACCTGATGATATATATGTATCACCGAGTCAAATAAGAAGGTTTAACTTACGAACAGGGGATTCGATTTCTGGGAAAATTAGGCCGCCGAAAGATGGGGAACGTTACTTTGCCTTGTTAAAGGTAAATGAAATTAACTTCGACCGCCCAGAGAATGCGAAAAATAAAATTCTATTTGAAAACTTAACACCTCTGTTTCCGCAAGAACGGTTATTGATGGAGTTGGGCAACGGCAGTACGGAAGATATTACCGCCAGGATTATCGATCTGGTTGCACCCTTTGGAAAAGGGCAGCGTGGGTTGATTGTTTCTCCGCCAAAGGCTGGTAAGACTTTGATGTTGCAGAACTTAGCCTCATCTATTGCGAGGAATAATCCTGAAGCCCATTTGATTGTGCTCTTAATTGATGAGCGGCCAGAAGAGGTCACAGAAATGAGGCGTTCTGTACGTGGTGAAGTCGTTGCTAGTACTTTTGATGAGCCGCCTGCTCGTCACGTTCAAGTCGCAGATATGGTGCTAGAAAAAGCGAAACGGTTAGTTGAACATAAAAAAGATGTTGTTATCCTGCTTGACTCTATTACTAGATTAGCTAGGGCTTACAATACAGTTATTCCTTCTTCGGGCAAGGTATTGACAGGTGGTGTCGACGCACATGCGCTTGAGCGACCAAAACGATTTTTTGGTGCTGCGAGGAATATAGAAGAAGGCGGTAGTTTGACCATTATGGCAACCTCGCTGGTGGACACAGGCTCAAAGATGGATGAAGTGATTTATGAGGAGTTTAAAGGCACAGGTAATCAGGAGATTCACTTAGATCGTCGAATTGCAGAAAAGCGTGTTTATCCTGCGATTAACATCAACCGTTCAGGAACTCGCCGAGAAGAGCTATTGACCACTGAAGATGAATTGAAAAAAATGTGGATACTGAGAAAGATACTGCACCCAATGGATGAAATAGCAGCGATTGAATTCTTGATGAACAAAATGAAAGACACGAAGACCAATGAAGAGTTTTTTGAAATGATGAAGCGAAAAGCTTAATCTTTTCTTTTTCTCATGTCAGAAAATATTTCATACGCCAGTGTTAAGGGAATTAATCAGGTTGCCGATAAGGTTTTCCGGGTATATTTGGCGCTGGAAACAGCATCGAAGCCTCATATCGCTGGTCAGTATTTGTTGCTGAAAATCCTCGATGATTGGTCAGCTTTCTCCATCGCTAATGCGCCCTTAGAGGGTGAGTCTATGATAGAGCTTCATGTTAGGGTTAAGGAAGCAACAGACGAAGACCCATTATATCGTCTGTTAACCGGCGAATCCTCTGTTATTCAAATTAAATATCCTTTGGGAGCCTGTTGTTATCAGGGTGCTAATGATCTCTTGTTGGTTGCTGGTGGGACCGGATTTTCTCAGATAAAAGCGATATTGGAAGCTAGGTATGCTGGGGCGTCATCTGAAGATAAAAACACAGTACTAGTCTGGCTGGGTAAAACAGCATCTGACTTATACTTAAGTGATTGGGCGGAAAGTTTTGCTAAGCGTCATGCCGCGCTTCGTTATTGTCCTTTAATCATAGATCATGAGCAGCTCAGCCCAGCAGATTTTAAACAAAAGTTTCTTTCTGTTGCTCAGTCGAATAACTTTCAAATAGAAACTGCGCTTGCTTACCTAGCAGGTTCGCCCCCTATGGTGAAGCTACTTGCAGAACACCTTGCTTCTATTGGCTATTTGCGAAGCCAGCTGAAATCAGATGTCTTTGATTTAAATCTATAAGTGTGTATCTCAATCAGATTTCAACCAAGATAATATAAACGCACCCCTTAATGATGCAGCATTTTAAATGCTATGTTGATGTGTTCACAGAAATGTTGAAAAGTTTGAAACTCCTTTTCTGTGAGTGCACGTTTGGTGATTGCTTTGTCGGCATACATGAGGCCTCTGGGCTGGTGTTTTACTAAGATGGGCATAACAAAGGCATCGTTATCCCCGATGCATCTTTTGATGTCCTTGCTGATGAGTGTGCTGTGCTTGAACCGATATTTCTTGTTTAAAAATATCGGCTTTTTTTCATCAAAAGCATGGGTGAGTAAGTTTTCCTCTTTTGAGGCTAAACTAAAATCAAATCGTTCCATTAGAATGCTCTTATGGCCACCCATGACATGTTTGGCTTTCAGTGAGTTTGTTTTTGGGTTTGTCCAAGCGAGAATGACCCGGTCCATCAGGAGGCCACGAAAAATACCCTCTAATGTTGTGTTTAGGATTAAGTTAACATCCGGTTGCGTGAATAGCATGGAGGTTAAGTCCATTAACATAGACATTTGCAGTTCTATCTGATTGGTTGAGACCTTAGTGTTTTCTTTTACGCTGGGTTGAGCATTAATTTGACTACAGTGAGGAATAATGCTAGCTGCATTTGGGATGCCCATCATGTGTAGTGCTTCCAGTGCTTGGGCTGCTTGCGTTCGAATGGCAAGACTGATGTCAGCTTTAGGTTTGTTTAAGGTTTTGCTGAGATGATTGACTACCGTTTCCATTTGAGCGCTTTCCCAACCCTGTTCTGCTGCAAGCGAAATATCATAACCTGCGGTAACATATTGAGATGGGTGATGTATCGATTGCTTAGCGTCTCTTTCACCTTCTTCAGGTAGCGCATTTGGTGACAAGCTGCTTAGGTGCCAGCGGCCAGTGATTTCTTTGGTCAGTTCTTGCAGCGTGAAACCGAGAATCTGTTGCTCTGCTTCTTCTGATGTTTTGTGCATACTGTATTCGAAGTCCAGGGCTTCGGCAAAACCGTAAGAAAAGCACCAAAAAGTCAGTGAGCCAAAACGTTGCAGGAGTGTTGCAATAAAAATCTCTTCTACCTTTTGATTATCCAGATTTTCCTGAAGTGCTAAGCCTTTCGCTTGTATCGCAGCGTGGTAAGCCCTGATCATTTCTTGAATGGCTCTGTCGTGGCGTATGCCTGACAGTATGGTGTCAATCAAAGCAATAGAGAGAGCAATATTTCTCACACCGTTGAACCCAATGACGAGAATGGCTTTGCTGACGGTTGTGATGGGCTTGCTGGTTTGATTGAAGAAAACGCTGTTAGCCATTCGTAGAACACGTGCAGTCATGGCACTGTCGCTGAGAATGGATTCAGCCATTTCAGCGATTGAAGCATCAGAGTTTTCAGATAATGATGCAATGGATCGCGCGGTGTGGGCGAATAGCGGGAGGTCTTCTTGAGAGAGACGATCTACCCAATGTAATAACGCTTGATCATTGTCAGTCATCGCGGGCCTTAATTTGATTCTATTTAAGCATTACTCAAATTTTAAACCTCAAATAGGGAGTCAAGAAAAAAAATTCATCATTATTTTGTAAAAATAGCGGCTAAATTGGCTAAGTCTGCTAATCTTTAAACTAAAGCCTTTATAAAAAATGCCACACTAAATGATATATAGAGGGGTGTTTGCTGTGTTAGGTAATGTGCCAAGGTTGCAGTGCAACAGAGAAATAGAAGCCATTTTAGGTGCCGAAGCTAAGGGTTTATTACGCCTCGATTACGTTGCGCTTGAAAAAGAGATCGAAAAGAAAGCCGCGCATAGCTGTTTTAGCAAACCTGCTTACAAAGTCCTTTATAAAGAACACCCCATCCCGCCTGCACTCATGAAGCGCTAATTTAGCTGCTAATTTATTGATTTACAAATAAAAATTGGATGTCACTTTTTGTTAATGCCAATGATTTTTTCTTTCATTTTAATATTTTTTGTGTAAGATATCAGAATGATGGTTTTAGCAGTTTTTTAGGAGTTTTTAATGCCTGGCCCTGTAAGCAATTCGGAAATTCAACAATTAAGACAAGAGGTCCACCAGCTAAAGCAGGAGAAAGCTAACTTTAACCGAAAGTTAGCCGATGTTGGTTGGGTAGTAGTTGGTGCTGTAGTGGGAGGGATAATTGCTGGACCGCTTGGCCTACTCATTGGGGCTGGTCTTGTCGGTGGGTATCGTAATATTAGGAGTGATCCTCCTGCTAGTCAGCGGTTACCAGATTTGAACGAAGCTGATGACCGGCCTGATCCTATAACAAGTGTCAGAGATAATTCAGCCGTTTCGAGTCAGCGTTTAGAAGCTGCGCGAGGCCATTTGAATGAAGCTATAGACACTTTATATGACGAACATGGCAATCCTGTGGCGGACGCAAATCTGGTGGAAGACGGACTTAGCCTTCTGCGTCAAGCGCGGAGAGACGCGCAGCTAGCAGAGCGCCGTGCTCAGCTAGCGGTAAATAGCTATGATGCTGCAAACAATAACATCAGAGGAGAAGAAAACATAGGTGCGTTAGATGAAAGCTATGCTGACGCGCAAAGAGTTCTTGAAGGAGCGCAACGTCTAATCGCTGAAGCGGACAGGCTCATAGTAGCATTTGGAGGAGCGGTGCCTGCACCGCCTGCACCAGGAGGAGCAGTACCACCAGGAGGAGCAGTACCACCAGGAGGAGCAGTACCGCCAGGGGGAGCAGTACCGCC
>JAYPYM010000250.1:2110-6221 GCA_038135915.1 Gammaproteobacteria bacterium | reverse complement strand
GAGTGCATTCTTTGCTCGTTTATCAGGTAGTGCTAATAAGTCGGATATTGAAATAGCTCGCTCAGGCAAAACGGCTAGCGGACGGTAGTCTATACGCCCCAAATCCAATAATAGCAGCTCTGCCTCTTGACAATAAGAAGCAACATTACAAACTGTATCCACCGTATTGGGCCACCTGTTCTCAAATACTGGTAACACAGAGTGCCGTAGGTAATTTCGATCAAATTTCACATCTAGATTACTTGGGTCACTAACCCAAACTTTACCTTCGGATTCGGCATAAGATGTTAACTGGTGATATGTCGCATTTAACAGTGGCCTATAAATTGTTACGCCATGATGTTGAGCCATAGTTCGCATGGAGGATAAACCAGCAACACCAGATTTTCTCATTAAACGTAGAAAAAAAGTTTCCGCCTGATCCCTGGCATGATGGCCTGTTAACAAAACTTCATCCTCCGCCAAATGCTCTTTGAAAGCCGAGTAACGGGCGTGCCTTGCCAAAGCTTCAGAAGCATTTTCTGAATTGAGCTTCAACTGAACCGTTTGGATATCGATACCCAGCGAGATCGCGCGACGAACACATACACTCTCCCATTCATCAGATGCTGCTTGCAGGCCATGGTTAACATGAAGAGCACGCACTTTAAATGAAGCGTCTTGCCGCTCCAAAGCAGCACTTAAACTCAATAATACGTGAGAGTCCATTCCACCACTAAAAGCGACTACAAATCTACTTTGAGGGCATTGAGCTCTAATTGACAACATAGCCGACTCAAACAAACTCCACAGTTGATGCCGCTCGTTTGTCAATATTACACCCCTTGAACCTCAAAACAGCCGTAATTCTCGATACGATCTTGACGACGCTGGAGAAGATCTGAAGTATCCATCGCGATCAGTTGGGCCACTTTAGATTTCAAGGATGAAGATAAGGCCTTAGCAGTGCTAGCAAAATTTCTATGCACGCCCCCCAAATACTCAGGCACTATTTCATCAATCAAACCCATTTTTTTTAAATGCTGAGCATTCACACCCATGGCAGTAGCTGCATCAGGTCCTTTCTCTGCACTGCGCCAAAGGATGGATGCACAGCCCTCAGGGGAAATCACTGCATAGCTTGAGAATTCTAACATCAGCAAGTAATCTGAAACGCCAATTGCCAATGCTCCACCAGAACCACCTTCACCAATCACCACAGATATCACCGGCGTTTTTAGTGTAGACAGCGTTAAAAGATTATTAGCAATTGCACCACTTTGCCCCCTCTCTTCAGCATCAACACCTGGATAAGCACCAGGCGTATCAATAAAGGTAATCAAGGGCAATGAAAAACGCTCAGCCATTTCCATTAGCCGTTTAGCTTTGCGATAACCCTCTGGCTTTGGCATACCGAAATTACGATGGACCTTCTCCTGAACCGATCGACCTTTTTGATGTCCTATAACCACAACTGCCTGCTGACCAAGCCAGGCCAGCCCGCCAACAATCGCTGGATCCTCTGAAAAATAACGATCACCCTTCAATTCATCAAAGTCATCAAAAATGACATCTACGTAGTCCAGAGTGTAGGGACGCAATGGGTGTCTAGAAAGCTGCGTGATCTGCCAATCATCCAGTTTTGAAAACACTTGGTCCATCAATTGGCACTTCCTGTTGTTCAATTGCTCAATTTCTTCTTCCAAATCCAGCTCGCTGTTCTGTACTAGCGTCTGCAGCTCCTGAATTTTCTCTTCTAACTCAACGATAGGCTGTTCAAAATCTAAATAGTTTGGATTCATATTTCACTCAAAAAAACTAGCTAAGTTCCCACAATATTTTAAAATAGATACCGATCAAGCCTCGTATTCAAGCTCAACTAAATCTTCACCAATTTCATCACGCAGTGCTTTGATTAACTCCAGTCTTGGGTATACAGACCAATCATCGCCAAATCGATATTTGGCTGTCAAACCTTGACCTTTCACTCTCGCTTCAATTTTACAGGGCCCTGAAATAAATTCATTCATAGTAGACTGAACAGACTCAAGCGTTTCTCTTGTGTGTTGATCTAAATCAAATGTTAGGTGAATCCGCTTGATTTTCGACTCTCTGACTTGATCAGGTAGCCATACCTGCTGCGCAACCATCTTGTACTGGTCAGTATATGTATCTAAGCTCACATCCCCTTCGACAATCAAGACTTCATCTTTCTTTAACGATTGCTCATAAGCTTGATATTTTTCACCAAAGAAAGATAAATCAATACGCCCAGTCCGATCATCCAAAGTGACAAAAGCCATTTTTTCCCCTCGCTTGTTTCGCATCAAGCGTATACCTACAACTAAGCCAACAATCACTTCTGTTTTTCTTTTATCCGTCACGCGAAGTTGGTCGATAGAGGAAGACCGCCAATTCGACATTTCATGCTCAATTTCATCCAGCGGATGGCCACTTATGAACAAGCCCAAAGTTTCTTTTTCATAGGCTAAACGCTGTTTTTCAGGCCATGGTGTCGCTTTCGACAGGGGTATCTCCATTTCTTCAACGGGCTCTAACTCTGAAAGTAAGTCAAGCATGCCAGAGTTAGCTCTTTCTTCCATTTGTTGAGCGGCACGAAGTGCAACACTTAAATTTTCAAACAGTGTTGACCTGTCGAGACCTAATTCATCGAGCGCACCAGATTTAATTAATGCCTCCATGCTACGCTTGTTTAACTTCTTAGTATCCACACGCCTGCAAAAATCCAATAAATTTTTGTAGGGTGCGCTATTTCTACGACCAGTAACAATTGATTCTACAGGCCCTTCTCCTAGACCTTTGATCGCACCTAGACCGTAGATAATTTTCCCATCGATACCAACCGAAAACTTATACTCGCTGTGATTAACACTGGGCGGGGAAATGGCTAGTTTCATTCGATGGCATTCATCAACTAAATTAACGACTTTATCGGTATTATCCATATCAGAAGAAAGGACCGCAGCCATAAAATATGCCGGATAATGCGCTTTTAACCATGCCGTTTGATAGGACACCAAGGCATAAGCTGCTGAGTGAGACTTATTGAAGCCATACCCAGCAAATTTTTCCATCAAATCAAAGATATAAGCAGACACTTCATCATCAATTCCTTTAGCTGAGGCACCTTCAATAAAGATTTGTCTTTGTTTCGCCATCTCCTCAGGCTTTTTCTTTCCCATCGCCCGCCGAAGCATATCTGCTCCACCTAAGGTATATCCTGCCAGCACCTGTGCAATCTGCATAACCTGTTCTTGGTAAAGAATAACGCCATAAGTATTTTTTAGTATCGGCTCCAAGTCAGGGTGAGAGTATACAACCTTTGCACGACCGTGCTTACGGTTAATAAAGTCATCTACCATCCCGGATTGCAGGGGACCTGGTCGAAACAATGCCACAAGTGCTACGATATCTTCAAAACAACTTGGCTTTAATCGTTTGATTAAGTCCTTCATACCACGAGATTCAAGTTGAAAAACTGCAGTTGTACTTGCTTCTTTAAGCATATCGAAGGTTAGTTGGTCGGCTAAATCAATATTTGAAATGTCCAGTAACTGTTCTTCACTGGATCTAAGTTGCTCATTGATAGCCAAGACAGCCCAGTTAACAATGGTAAGTGTTCTCAAGCCAAGAAAGTCAAATTTCACAAGCCCAGCTTGTTCAACATCGTCCTTATCATATTGTGTAACAAGATTATTCCCTGCTTCATCACAATAAAGCGGCGCATGCTCGGTAAGATTACCTGGCGCTATCACTACTCCTCCAGCATGCTTGCCGACATTTCGAGTCAAGCCTTCAAGCTTTAACGCCATGTCGATTAAATCTCGTATTTCATCATCTTCGTCATAACTACTTTTTAACTGTTCTTCCTGAGCTAACGCCTTAGACAAAGTCATACCCAATTCGAAGGGCACCATCTTTGCTATTCGATCAACAAAACCGTAAGGCTTACCTAACACTCTGCCTACATCTCTGACCACCGCCTTAGCAGCCATTGTTCCATAGGTAATGATCTGCGATACCGCATTACGACCATACTTTTGAGCAACGTATTCGATTACCCGGTCTCTCCCTTCCATACAGAAGTCAACATCAAAGTCGGGTAATGAAA
>JAYPYM010000250.1:0-2100 GCA_038135915.1 Gammaproteobacteria bacterium | reverse complement strand
GGATTCAAGAAACGTTCAAATAGTAAGTCATAAACAATAGGATCTAAGTCTGTGATAGTCAGCGCATAAGCAACCAAGGAACCCGCACCAGAGCCACGACCAGGTCCTACCGGTACACCATTTGATTTTGCCCATTGGATAAAGTCCATCACAATCAAAAAATATCCAGGGAACCCCATTTGAATAATAATGTCGAGCTCTTCAGTTAATCTTTCGATATACGGAGAGTAAGCATCACTGGTTTTATCAATACCTGCCTTCTGCAAGCGCTCGTCAAGACCTTCATGAGAAATCTTTCTAAAATAACTATCTATCGTAAACCCTTCAGGCACTTCATATACCGGTAAATGATAAGTACCCAAAGGGATTTCTAGATTACAACGCTTAGCAATTTCTACCGAATTATCTAATAACTCCGGTAGATCTTGAAAAAGATCAAGCATTTGTTCGCAGGACTTGAGATATTGCTGATCGGTATAGACTCGTTGTCGACGCGTGTCATCTAGTGTCAAGCCAGCCGAAATACATGTTCTTACTTCATGTGCTTCAAACTCTTCTTGAAGTAAAAATCGAACATCATTAGTGGCAACCATCCCCAAGCTATATTTGGTTGCAAGGCGGATAGAGGCATTAATCAACTGCTCTTCATTCTCTTTACTGAGCCGCTGCACCTCCAAATAGTACCGATCTCCGAATAGCTGCTGCCAAAACTCCACCCTCTCTTCGGCTAAACCAACATCATTACTCAGTAGCGCTCTGCCTACATCGCCAGCAACCCCACCGGATAGCATGATCAAACCCTGATGTCGATTTTGCACCCAAGATCTGTCAATTAACGGCCGGTGATACCTTTGGCCTTCTAAATATGCCTGGGAAACTAATTCAGTTAGATTCCGATAGCCCAATAAGTCTTGAACTAAAAAGGTCGTTCGATATGCATCGTCAATTGAGTCGCCCTGATGATCAACTATCCACGCATCTACACCGAAGATGGGTTTGACGCCCGCTGAAACAGCAGCTTTTTGAAATTTCACCCAACCAAAAAGGTTCATTTCATCAGTAATTGCCACTGCAGGTTGCTTTAGCGCGCTGAGTTGTGAAAACAATGCCTTTATTCTCACAATCCCATCGACTAAAGAATAGTCAGTATGCAGCCTCAGATGAACAAATTCAGGGTCCATGAAAGAAAAATCAACTTAACATTTAGAAGAAATTATCAAGATTTCGGGTTTCAGAGCTTACTCCGATACAAAATCAAGTGAGAAGGCTATTTAAACCCGAAACACGGCAAACTTCAACCGTGGTAATAGTGGGTGGGATACTAGGTAGTAGATAAATAATTATTATGGTATTTAACCCGACCTAGATCAAATACCGACCGTTATAAAGTAATCAAGCTGCTTCTGTGGAAGGGTCAGCTTTTTCACCTTCAGACTCCCCATCACTCTGCAACGGCTTCGTTTTAACATGATGATCATGCTCCTCAAGGAAACCCAGCAATTCTTGGCGAAACTTATAGTAATCAGAGTGTTCTAACAGCGCTTTTCTAGACCTTGGCCTCGGTAAATCAACTTCCATAATCTTACCAACCTTTGCATTTGGACCATTTGTCATCATAATGACCCGATCTGCAAGTAAGATGGCCTCGTCTACATCATGAGTCACACAAATAGCAGTGACATGTGTACGCTCCCACACTTCCATTAAAACTTCTTGTAAGTCCCAACGAGTCAAGGAGTCCAACATGCCAAAAGGTTCATCTAACAAGAGCAGTTTAGGCGATAGCGCGAAGGCTCGCGCAATACCAACCCGTTGCTTCATACCATTTGAAAGATCAGCTGCTTTCTTGTGAATTGCATCACCTAAGCCCACCCGCGTTAAATAATATTCAACAATATCTTTTCTCTCACCCTTAGATGCGTGTGGATAAACTCGCTCAACACCTAAAGCAACATTGTCAAACGCCGTCATCCAGGGAAAAAGGCTAGGCGCTTGAAAAACAACGCCTCGATCAGGTCCAGCTGTGTTAACTTCTTTACCATCCAACACAATACCGCCACCACTAATTTCATTCAAACCCGCAACCATAGAGAGCACAGT
>JAYPYM010000249.1:0-6256 GCA_038135915.1 Gammaproteobacteria bacterium | reverse complement strand
GTCTTCAGCAGCAAACAAACTCGGCATTTACGACCTTGATTTAATGACCAGTGAAGCTGGGCATGCATAGATAAGTGTCTTAACATCTTAGATCGCCATGCTTTGGGAATAAAAATGGGAAACAAGAAAAAAAACCACTCCAATCAAAACCTATTCAATAATTTAGTATCAACACTATGTTTGTCTATAGCCATTCTAATTAATGTAAGCAATATCACCTACGCAAAAACAACACCATCTCATTACATCACATTTAAAGAAAAGCAGCCTGAGAACACCCCACTCAACACACCACCTGCTCATGCAATAGCTAGTGCACATCCACTAGCCACTCAAGCAGGGATAGACATATTGGACCAGGGCGGCAATGCATTCGACGCTGCGATCACCGTCGCTTCAGTGCTCGCAGTGGTAGAGCCCTATAGTGCTGGTATGGGTGGTGGAGGCTTTTGGTTGTTAGGCATCCAGGATCAACAGGAAAAGCCAGAGGCTACAAGGTTTATTATGATTGACGGCCGAGAAACGGCACCTTCAGCTGCGACACAAGATTTATTCTTAAATGAGGACGGTAGCGTAAACCGAGACTTAGCAATTAACACCGCACTATCAGCAGGCATCCCTGGTCAAGTAGCTGCCTTAGCACACCTAGAAAAAAAGTACGGCACTATGCCGCTCGCGCGGTTGTTACTGCCAGCCATTCATTACGCAGAAAACGGTTTCCCGGTAGACAAAAAATACCGACAGCTGCTTTCCTACCGAATCGAAACACTTCGAAAATTTAAAGAAAGCAGCAAAATATTTTTGGCAAATAATGAAATGCCAGCGTTAGGTACGCTGGTTATTCAAAAAGACCTAGCTGAAACCTTAAAGGAAATCGCCAAACATGGAAGGCAAGGCTTCTACCAAGGCGAGATTGCAAAAAGACTGGTTGATGGCGTAAATCGAGAAAAGGGTATCTGGACTTTAAAAGATTTAGCATCATATCAAGTAGTAGAACGAACACCGATTAAAAGCCATTTTTTTGGACACAACATTATTAGCGCATCACCACCTTCTTCTGGTGGCATCGCTTTATCTCAAATTCTAGGTCAGCTGAATGAGTTTGGCGACTTTCACTCGAAACCTATGATTGACCGCATTCATTTAACAGTAGAAAGCATGCGTAGGGCTTACTATGATCGGTCGCAATACTTAGGGGATCCAGACTTTACGCCAGTACCCATATCTAAATTAGTATCTAATCATCATATAGAAAATTTTGCTGCAAGTATTTCATTAAGTCATGCAACCCCCAGCAGTTCCCTTAGCAAAGCTCCCTTACCAGCACCTAAAGGAAACCATACCACACACTACTCAATACTCGATAAATGGGGCAATATGGTTTCCGCCACCTTAAGCATCAACCTTTCATTTGGTAGCGGCTTTACTGTTCCAGGCACAGGTATTTTATTAAACAACGAAATGGATGACTTCGATGCTGCACCTAACACGCCTAATAGCTATGGTTTAATTGGTCGACATGCTAATGCAATTGAGGCTGGGAAGCGCCCCCTGTCCAGCATGACACCCACGATCATTCAATCAAACGACAAGCTGGCCATACTTGGCACGCCAGGCGGTAGCCGAATCATCACCATGGTCGCCTTATCAACCCTAAGCATGATGAATAACAAACCAATAGAAGAATGGGTGAGCTTCCCAAGATTTCATCACCAATTCTACCCCGATTTAATACAACACGAACCTGACACTTTTAACAAAAAAACAATCACTGAACTCGAAAAAAGAGGCCACAAACTCAAGTCTGTAGGCAGGCAGTACGGAAACATGCAAGCGATTTTATGGCATAAAGTAAAAAACGAAGTGACTGCGGCTTCTGATCCTCGGGGCATCGGCAAAGCAATGGTAAAAGATACAAATACTCAGTGACAGTTATCACTACCTGTACGCTTTAGTGTCATGTATAGAGTGGAAATACCAAGAAGTAGAGACAACTAGTTATCAGCCCCCACTCAATGATTTATCAACTTGAAGCATTTCGTTATCTTTTGATTTTACTTTAATTTTAGCGATTAGCATGCCCATTAAAATAATCACTATAGCAGTGGTTTGATAAATATCAGGAGCTTCTCCAAGTAAAAGAAACGCAAAAAGCAAAGTCAGGAATGGATGTAATAACGTTAAATTAGAAACCACAGAAGCTTCAACCGTTTTCAACCCTTTATACCAAAGAAATTGGCCTACAACAATAATCACCAAAGCATAGATAGCCATCAATCGCCACAATGAACCCTCAAAAGCATCTATAAAATGATCTACATCATATAAATAGATGGCTAAAAAAAAGAATAAAACAGCAGAAAAAAAGTTTCTTGCAAACAAAAAAGCGCCTACAGAAAAGAGTTTTAACGCCTCTTTACTCATTACTACTGCTATGGCATATATCGCAGCAGCCCCAACAACGATCATATCCCCACCGCGAAACATATACATTTCCTTCACATAGACTAACCCCAAAACGCCTACCCCAATTACAACAAATCCGATAATTTCATTTCGATTTAATGCTGTTTTATATATCATCCATGCAATAAAACCATAAAAAATGCTCTCAAAACGAGCCAATAATACAACATTCGTCACACTTGTATTCTCGAGCGCGGTAAACACCAACCCAGGATACAATGCCGCCAACACACTATTAACCAGAAGTAAGATGCGACCTTTTGGGGTAGTAGATATAATCTCTATAAAAACCTGCTTCATACCAAAGGAAACAAGAACGATAATGCCTGCGCAGAAATTACCTACAAATAGCAAATTACAAAATGAAACCGCCCCTGGATTTTCTATCCCAAACTTTCCACCATTTTCACTAATCAGTTTCACAATCGGGCTAGCTAAGGCAAACAAAATTATTGAGCAAAATACAATATAGACATCTTTTTTTTTCATTTTATTTAACTTAGGCAGTTTTAGAACAAGTTTGGGATGTATAAGATATATAGAATAATACACTCATATGAATTAGCCATATCAGAACAAAATAAACTTAGAATAAAAAGGCATATATGTGATTAACCTGATTAAACAGCGCTTTCTTGTTCGCTATTCGTAGATCAATCCTATTGAAGAATAGTCGCGGTATCCAGAATCTTTCACCTAAAATATTTAGAAAACGCAAACTGAATGTTGAATACTTGATCGCCATCAACAAGCTGGCTTTTTGTGATATTGGAGCCCAATTTTTTATAGCTCAGAGACAGGCGCGTGAATCCGTTAAACAATATTGGTGTCCTAAAACTAACACCGAACGAATAAGAAAATGCCGACCTCCCTTCATAAGCCGAGCGTTCAATCGTGGCTTCACTTAAGGATACACCATAATAATAATCAACATATTGGCTGTCTAAAAACTCTAGGCCAACATTTGGCTCAAAGAAAAAAGGACCATTCCTAATCGTTTTCCCTAGGTTTAACGTCACTCCCTTGCCGTTAGAACGACCTAGAATATCGCCGAGCCCTTTTATCTGAGCTTTCCAATCGTTTTTTTTATGCGTCAGCGATAGCCCAACATCAATGGATAAATCTCTATCCTTCATGCCTTCGAAAATGGGTGAATCAGACGCCTCGTAGCCATCAAACCTTGGCTGTATGTGTAACGCAAAATCTATATAATCGTCTCTCTTTACTCGATAGCTAACAAAAGGGCCCAATATATTAAGCCTATCCCCACGATAACCAATGAACGGAAAAACAACATAGTTCGTGTTAACATCTATATAAGGCTGTTGGCTAATGCCAGTTGCAAGCCCATAAATAAAGCCATAACGCACTACTCGACCTCTCGCATTGGCAGACCCTGAATTGCTATCGCTTATGGTAGATCTGTTCGCCTCTCTGTATTGAAACTCTTTAATGTCTTGAGCCATTAATAGAGGGCTTAAGCCTAGCAGGCTGATAATAATAAACGCATAGCAACACTGGATGATGTAATTTTGGGCAATCAAATCAGCAAAAAAACACTTTAAGCTTAATACTTTATTGCTCATAAAGTATTGGGACCTTGGATAATCAATCATCAACAAAAAATCAAACTTATGAACAGAGTCGATTAGAATACTACAAATTGATCCAGCATGGTTCAATATAAACATTCATTTAATGATTCACACCAAGCATCGTATCTGGGAAAGATCACCAAGGAATTCGAAAACCAGCACTCAAACTAAGGCGTTTAGCTGCTTCAATATCTACATCGTCAGCTCTTATTTTTAAGGTCGCGTAAGGGTGACTAATGCCTATTGCCAAGCCTTTTGTCTCTGGCTCCACACTGACACTAAAGTATTCCAGTATCTGAGCGCCAACACTAAAATAGCGAATAACTGGGTTATGGTGATAGGTCAGAAATACATCCAACCAGTCATTTGTTTGATATTGGTTATGTAGGGTTAACCTCACAGGCAGCCTTTGATTAAAACTACCTTTTGTAATGCTATAGGTTGCTTGGTTTGCTTGAATATCCTCTAGTCTAGCTGTCGCAGCAGTCTCTGGATCATCTGGGTCCTCGGGGTTTATGGAATTAAAATCCTGACCACTAAAACGGTTAACAATGTCCTCTTGCAAGTATTGATCGACTAAATCCATTGCTTCTAAAGCAGCATCTGTAACGCGTATTCTACCGCTCGTCATACCAGTGTTTTTCCAACTAATACGAGAGTATAAATCTCTAACATCTAGGTTAATCAACCAGCGATCAGTGGGCTGTATAAAAAGCTGGATACCTAAGGCAAAGCCTGAGCCAGTTGCATCTAAAGGTTGATAACCTTCCCGCTCGTCTTCTCGTAATGCAGGCTCGTAATAACTGTAATCAACGTCGGCACTTAGAGCGGTTGTCTCAATGAGCGCCCTTAAGGCTGCTGCCTCCTCTTGTGCCATTTCCCCAGCAGCTACCACGTCTGAAAACGAAGAAAAATCTACATCGGCTATTTGACTTAACTCTCTTTCAAAATCTATCAATAATTGTTCAGTGACTTCACCCTTGTTGGCCTGTGCGCTGATTGTACCCTCATAGTACTGTGTGGATTCCATCCAGCTAAAGGTTACATCAAGCACCATGGGTTGCTTAAACTGGATTGGAAAGCGAGGTACAGAAAAGGTTTTTGCTACTAAAAAACCTCTAGAACGAATATGGTCACCTCTAATATAAAGGTCGTATGCTTGATCTGGATCAATGGATTCGCTACCGTTTTGCTCAATCTGATAATTTAGCCTGGCCGTATCTTCAGAGAACTTTAAGGTATAATCGTATCTTAAGATACGCGCAAACCGCCAACCATGATAGGTTAAGCCGGCTTCCGCAACGTTGTAGGTAATCGCAACATTTCCAGACTCTAACGGCCCTCGAAAATCATCAAAGATTGCATCTATAGACATGATTTCAGAGTAAGTATCGGTGGATATATGCGTGTAAATATTATTTTTAGTCTCAGAATAGACTCGACCATCCCAGCTTCGATGGTAATTATCTGCCACACAAATGCTCGATAACAGCGATAAAAAACCCAGCACAAACAACAACAGCATGAAGACAACCTTTTACCCTAGAAAACTCCAATTAAAAAGGGGCGATATACGCCCCTTTAATGACTCCTTCCGCTTAGGTTAGTCCTGAACAGACAGCTGGAAGGATATGGTTCCATCAGTCACTGCTTGAGAATATACTCCAGTGGAACCGATGCTACCTTCAGCAGTACCATCTACGGTAACAGACCCGCCGAAACTCTCCGTGCCAGTATCACTAGTCAGATTCGTTCCTGTCAAAGCGACCTGAACACCTGGGACACCATTCCTTAAAGTCAGCGTATCTTCTGTAGCACCATTGGTTATGGTACCAATCAACCGATCGATATCACTGCTGGTAGACAGCGTCATAACAATATCATAACTTGCTATAGGCACTGGTGTCGTCCGAGTAAAGTCTAACTCGATTTTGAACTTTTCAGTCGCCTCAGCAGTAGTAGTACTGGTGTAAGTGGTAGTCGAACGCTTGGTGTAGGTCACTGGCGATGCGATTGTCAAACTTCCAGCCGTGAGATTATAGAAGTTGCTTGAAGTTTCACCACTGCCTTCATCAAGTTGAGGCAGGTTAGTACCAACTAAGCTGCCGCTATTAATCGCAAGACTAAGATCAAAAGTTACAGTATCACCATTTGAAGCAGTCACCGAATCATTTGTTCTGTTGTTAGTAATAGCA
>JAYPYM010000248.1:5945-6278 GCA_038135915.1 Gammaproteobacteria bacterium | reverse complement strand
TTTAAAGGTAATCATCAGTGTGAAGAAAAAATCCCAGTTGCTGGTGTGTGGCGCAGCGATAATAACAGACTTCTTAATGTCAGGCATTTTACCAACGGCCTGCCAGCGGAAAATGGCTAAGCCGACGGTGCCGATGATATATGCAAGCCATTTGAAGAAAGGGTAGTCGTAGAGGGTTTTATGCATAATGGAATCCTGTAATTAAATCTTATCTCTAAATTGACGCTCTGAAATGGATTGGTAAACTGGAAGCAGTTCTTTGAGTTTAGTCAATAAAACACCGATTTGTAGGTTATTATTTTTAATTTTTCTGGCGTTTGAAGTAAACCGTTT
>JAYPYM010000248.1:0-5894 GCA_038135915.1 Gammaproteobacteria bacterium | reverse complement strand
GGTAATATTCTGCCCTAAATTACAAAAGAGTGCCAGTTAATTTAAAATCGGCAGGAATGTATAAATATTAACCTTCTCTCAAGCTTGTACACAAAACTAAATTATGTTCTCATCTGCTGGTCTTTTTAGGTTTAATTAAAGTCCTATCACAAGGTTTATTCATGGTGCATAAATTAATCTCCTTTAACATTAACGGTATTCGTGCTCGCTTACACCAATTGGAAGCGGTGATTGAAAAGCATAAACCGCTGGTCATTGGGTTGCAGGAAACTAAGGTTCATGATGAGTCTTTTCCGATAGATGCGGTTAAAACGTTGGGCTACACCCCCTTTATTCATGGGCAAAAAGCACACTATGGTGTCGCTTTGTTGGTTCATCAAAGTGCAAAAGTTGAAAATGACTTGAGCGCGACCGTGAGAAAGGGTTTCCCCTTAGATCACGAAGATGCCCAGAGGCGGTTTATCGGTATCGAAATTAAGTTAGCAGGTAAGGAGTCTTTTTGGGTTTATAACGGTTATTTCCCTCAAGGTGAAGGTAGGGATCACCCAGTAAAATTCCCAGCAAAGGAAGCTTTCTACAGAGACTTGACACACTTCCTAAATGATGCCCATCAGCCAGATCAAAAAGTTGTAGTAATGGGCGACATGAATGTGGCGCCAGAAGACTTGGATATTGGAATTGGTGAAAATAATATGAAACGTTGGTTGAGAACGGGTAAGTCAAGTTTTCTCCCAGAAGAGAGAGATTGGCATAATGACCTAATGTCCTTTGGTTTTTTCGACGCATGGCGTCGCAAGTATCCGAAAAGTGACGCATTAAGCTGGTTTGATTATAGAAGCCGAGGCTTTGAGCAAGACCCAAAACATGGTTTGAGGATTGATCAGATACTGTTAAGCAACGGACTCGAACAGGATTTCCAGGATGCTGGAATAGACTATGATATTAGAGGGATGGAAAAACCTTCTGATCATTGTCCGATTTGGGTATCGATTAAAGTCTAGTGTTACTGACTTCTAGATATCCCAAATTAATAACAAACTGAAGATCGTAACCATACCCACAAGGCAATTCATTGGGATGCCAACCTTTAAAAAATCAGTAAAACGGTAGCCCCCAGGTCCATAGACCATTAAATTAGTTTGGTAGCCTAGCGGGGTAGCAAAACTTGCTGAAGACGCAATCATCATGGCAAGAATAAAGGGCTCGTGAGGCAGATGAGCTTTAGCTGTCACAGCTAGAACGATCGGCAAAGTAATAACTGCTGCACCGTTATTTGTGATCACTTCTGTTAGAAGAGAAACGCAAAAATACACCAGCACTAACATTAGCCATGGTTTGCCTAAACTCAATGACATAATTGAACTAGCAATCACAGTCGCAACGCCCGTTTTTTCTATTGCCATTCCCAATGCAAAGGATGAGCCGATAGTCATCAATACACCCATATCTAGGCTACGTTCAGCCGTACTGATGGAGCAGCAGCCGGTGGCGACCATTAGTCCTGCTGCAATTAAGGATGCGTTTAACATACTTGTCAAACCAGTTGCTGCAACTAACACCATGCCTGCCAATATAAACCATGCTTGATAGGCTTTTTTGTGTCGCAGAGGTTCTGTTTTTAGGTCATTAATCAGCAAGAAATCTTTCATGTAACGTTGACGAGAAACGAATGCTGGCCTTGCTTCAAGCAGTAAAGTATCGCCAGCGGACAGTACAATGGTGCTTAAGTTCCCTGTGACCCTTTCGCCGTTTCTTGCAACTGCTAAGACTACTGCACCATAACGATTTCTAAAACGAGAGTCTCGTATTCGCTGACCAATGCTCTCACAATGGGGCGATACCACTGCTTCAACTAACCGCCGTTCAGCATGTTCCACCTCGAGGGCGGTCGGCGTGTTTTCATCCACATTTTTTTCTATAGAAGTGGTTAGGCCCTTAATACGGAGTAAGTCTGTAATTGCTTCTGTATCACCGGTGAATACTAGTCTGTCATCGCCCTTTAATGTTTCTTCTGATGAAACGGCGGTTACTACTGAGTCGTCTCTAACAATTTCGACTAAGTAAATTCGTGGAAGTTGGCGTAAACCGGCTTCTGTAATGGTTTTACCCACTAAAGGTCCGTTTGGTGTGACGCACACCTCTAGAGTGAATTCACGTAAATCACCAAATATACGATTTTTTGATCTTTCAGGTAAGGCTCGGGGAAACCATACCCACATAAAAAGCGCCCCAGCTAGGGTTACTGGTAAACCTAGAATAGTAACAAAAAACAGTGAAAAACCATCGTTGCCGGTTAAAGTTTCATATTCACTACTGATAATTAAATGGGTACTCGAACCAATGAGAGTAAGGGTGCCACCTAATATAGCGCTGTAGCTCAAAGGGATCATCAGCTTGGAAGCTGAAATACCAATGCGGCGTGACCAAGCATGAATGGCCGGAATCATGGTGGCTACCACAGGCGTGTTATTTAATAAACTGCTTAACAGAATCACGGGTGCAAAAATTCTTAACAGTGCCATACGTAAATGTTTGGGTTGCCCAAGTGTTGTTCTAATCAGGAGTTCTATTCCCCCAGATGCATTTAGCCCTGCGGCTACCACGAAAAGAGCGGCTATAGTGACTAACCCCGGGTTGGAGAAGCCGATCAATGCTTCATTTGCCGTTAAGATACCTGAAATGAGTAGTAGGGTAAGCGCACACAGCATAGCAATATATGGTTTAATTCTAGTCAGTATCAAAACCAATAGAACCGAACCGGTTAAAATAAGAGAAAACCAACCTTGCCAATCCATAATACGCCCAAGATGATATTTAAACTGTTATATACTGAAGTTGTTTAATCGCGACACAACCATACAGGGTTTTTCTGTATTTGTCTTTTTGAGATTCTAAATGTTAGAAAGGTAGAATTTCTAAGTTATTCAACTTGTTCTATGTCAGCATCCGAATCTAACTTGAAAAGTTTCTATCAATCTCCGGGTAATAATGCTGGTTTCTCAATCTCTCAACAGATCTTGATAAACTTGAAAGGTTACAAAAAAGGGGAGGGGTAGCTACATAGATATCCCTTGCGTTTTCATTGATACTTGTTAAATTAGTGGCACTCAGTTGTTCAATTTAGTGGTCTAATTTATGAAATTAACAGGTTCGAATCAAGCAGTAGTAAGAAGTTTTAATAGTTTATTCGGACGGATGCAGAAAAATATATCTAAAGTCAATTATCCTGTCCAAGTTCGGACAATTTGTCTCTTACCAATATATGCTAGAAACCAACTAGATGCCTTACATGGATTTCGAGAGCAATCGGTAGATTTGCCAAATTCTACATCAGGCATATATCCCAGATTATTATCAGGAGAATCTGAATCTGGGAAAGATAAGAAAGACATTTTCTTCAAAGCATTGAAGGCTGGTTCAGTCGAAGAAGTAGAACAGTTACTTCATGAGGGCGTTTCACCTGATGAAAAAGATGAGAATGGCAACCTACCCTTGGTGATTGCGGCAGTCAATGACAATTTACCAATGATCGTTTTGCTGCTCAAACACGGCGCCAAAACCTTTCCTGTGGGAGAGGAAGACCCTATCACTTATAGTGTATCTAAGTTATCTGATTCTGAGCCTTCTAGTAATAAAGCACTGGCATTTCTGTCCTATTTTAATTTTTATTTCCATCAAATGAATGTGCAAACTGCTGGTGTTACTCCTGGTGCTGGCGTTTTTATGAAAAAGTTGCTCATAGATAGTGTACTTGAACATGTTGGGCCTAGAGATTTTAAAGACAGCCTAGACCTGGAATTAGCACTGCGTTCAAAGGATAAAACACTGTCTGAAAAATATACTATTCTTCATTCTGCGATAGAAAATTTAGACTCATATAACTTTATCTGGCTGAGCACAGGGTTTATTTCGCACGCTGTCGATATTGTGATATCCCGAAATGAAGATGGTGGCTGGAAAGTAAATATTGGAAACCTGGGGCCAGGATTCCAGTTTTACCATCATAGAGGTGAGTATGGTCGAATTTATCCTAAAGATTATGATGCTGCTGAAGATACAGCAGAATTCAAAGAAATATTAACTGAATGTATATGCAAGTGTTTTGAGGGTGAGATTCACTCTCAGACAAAAGATGAAGTCGAGTTTTATCAAATATTATCTCCAATTGGTCAATTAGTTGGCGTGGTTGAAAATAGGCCTGGGGCTGGCAATCCATGGGTTGCCCAATTAGTGGATAATTGTAAACGAACCAGTTTGGTCGTGGGGTTGGATATCATTTTTTCTTTACCACAATTTCCTACAGAGCCTGAGTTATTTGATGAGGTGATGAATACCTTTGAAACCCATCTCACGGAAAAGCTGATGGAATTGGAGCCTTCTCTTACAGAAGAAGATTTACGTGAAATAATTGACAAGGCAAAAGAGAATAATAGACCACTGTTAACACCTGCAGAAACATTCCTGAAGTTAGCTTCGGATGATTCCTTTCCAATTAATGAAAGAGAGGAAATGTTGAACAAGGCAAAAACCCTGTTCCACAATTTTCTTAACCTCACCGAGGAAAGAAAGTCGGAATACTATTACCCGATTACAGATGTAGAAATGCGTAGGGCAGCAGAAGGGCTTGCTGCTTGTGAGAGGTTGATGCCCTCTATTGAGAGAAAATAGCTAAACCTTTCCGACTTGGTTTCATGATTTTACAAAGTTGCATCATAATTTAAAACTTTAGTTCGGAGCTCTATGATAGGATGTTACCTAGTAGAGTAGTAGCGAAAAGTAGAGCAATGTTTAAAAGATCCGAAGACCTTACGCTGATCGAGGTGTTGGTTAGCATATCAATTACGTGCATGGTGGGTTTGTTCACTGTGCCTAGCTTCCGCGACACATTTGAAAAGCGATTATCAACCGTTTCCAATCATTCTATCGCAGCCATGATCAATGTTCTGGCTGAGTCTATTCGTGAATTTCAGCCTATTAGCTTCCTAATTAGTAGTAGTGAAACGAATGATCGATCTGATGGTAACTGTTTTTATGGAAGCAGAATGGCAATGGAGTTTGCTAAAACTGGTGTAGAATAAAAACCTCTTGGGTGGGGGGGGTACCAGTTTATTGCACGAAATGGTCAATAGACTTTGAACACTTTGTTTCCTATTATGTAAAGGGCAATTGTACAAGATGAGTAATTGCTCTTTACTTTGTAATGGAGGAAAAAGATGCGAAAGCAATTGTTATCGGCTGTCACAACAGTTCGAGCTCACGCCATTGAAATGGGTTTTGCCATCCCTTGTAATTTGACAGGGTCACAGTAATGAATATTGAAAACCAGCGTGGGTTAACATTGACTGTGGTCTTAGCGCTTGCAATGTTAGTGAGTTTCGTATTTATTGGTCTCATTAATATTCAGTCCAATAAAAATATGAAGTCCAATCAAAGCGTATCCTATACCTCCCATGCGATGGAGTTGGGTAACTATATGTTAGAAGCATTGCGTGCCAATAAAGAAGAGGCGATAGCTGGAAATTATAACCTTGGGACCATTGCCTCACCCCACTGTACAATTCCTTCGGATACTAACCTTGTTACACATGATCAAAATTTATGGATGAATGCACTGAAGAATCAAATCTCGAACGATGACAGTACTTGCGGTGTGATCGATTGTGACACCACCACACAAATATGTGTTGTAACCATTTTTTGGGATGATAAAAGCGCGGGTGGGTTAGCTGATAGAAGTATTGAGGTATCCACTCGATTATAGTGATTGCTTAGATTTCAACCATTAGGCAACGACTTTCTAGCTTATCTTCTCTTGGTCCGCTTAAACATAACTTACCATTTGATTTTAAAGGGGACTCAGTTCCGTAGTAGGGGTTGGATAAGCTGGAACCATC
>JAYPYM010000247.1:0-6304 GCA_038135915.1 Gammaproteobacteria bacterium | reverse complement strand
CTTGATATGATCTTCACCTGTATAGCCAAGCGCTCTGCTACTGAGAAGTGTGACTAATGGTCGTAACCTTTTGCCGCCAGAGTTAATAAGGTAGTGGCCAATTTGCTCTATTAAAGCGACTTCGGAGCTGAGCTCTGCAATGATGGCCATGTTCATCTGATCAAAGTCAGGTGCGACAGGCGATGAAATTTCTATAAAATTCAATTGAGTATACCAAGTGCTAAAATGGTTAACTGATAAGTTATCAACCCTTACTCTATCGGGTTGGAAATTTAATTTCAATATGAGTATTTCTGTAGCATGAATTCGGGTGAGGCTATTGTATGCCTGGATTTTTTTGATCTTTAAAGGATTCCTTCTAACATAAATTAATCACTTGTAACTAAAACGTTTATTGCGTAGAATTCGCAGGCTTGGAAAAAGGTTATTCGGAGTGAAATTATGTACGCGGTGATAGAAACAGGCGGCCAGCAGCATAAAGTAAAAGTTGGTGAGCTAGTAAAGATCCAGCTAATGGAGTTAAAGCCTGGCGATAAAGTTGAATTTGATAAAGTTCTCATGGTCAGTGATGGAGATAAGACTGAGATTGGTTCTCCCTTGCTGAAGTCCGGCAAAGTGATGGCGGAAGTTGTTAGCCATGGTCGGGGGAAAAAAATCAGTGTACTTAAATTTAGGCGTAGAAAGCACCATATGAAACAAATGGGGCATCGCCAATGGTACACAGAGGTTAAAATAACAGATGTGAGCGCATAGGCTGACTGTCTTCGGATTTGTTTGCTTTATGGGTTCTTGTTTTAACCGAGAGGAAAATCGGGAGAGGTAAATTATGGCACATAAAAAGGCTGGTGGTAGTACCAGAAATGGTCGAGATTCCGAGTCGAAACGACTGGGTTCAAGCTGGCAGCATTATTGTAAGGCAGCGTGGAACAAAATTTCATCCAGGGGACAATGTTGGTATTGGTCGAGATCACACACTCTTTGCCAAATCTGATGGGGAAGTTAAGTTTGAGTTAAAAGGCATGCCAAAGAGAAAGTATGTGAGTGTTATTCCAACTCAATCTGCTTAGAGCCCTGCTAGATACCTCCATAAAAATATCAAGAGGCTGTAACCTCGAATCTGCATAGGTTCTTGCTTCTGCTTTACACAAAAAACGCCCTATCCTTATAGGGCGTTTTTTGTGTACTATGCCTAAGTAATTATACTCGTGCCTAGGTAAATATATTCGGATTAAAAGATATCAAATTATGAAATTTGTTGATGAAGCTCGTATCAGAGTGGAGGCAGGCAAGGGGGGGAATGGCTGCTTAAGCTTTCGTCGAGAAAAGTATATCGAATTTGGTGGCCCAGATGGTGGAGACGGTGGCCATGGTGGCGGAATTTTGCTGGTTGCTGACACACACTTGAATACTTTGGTTGACTTTAGATATAAGCGCTTATTCAAGGCAAAGAATGGCCAGCCTGGCAGTGGTCGTAATAAAATAGGTGCGTCCGCGGAAGATCTCCTGTTGGGGGTTCCCCTAGGTACACAAGTGGTTGATGTGGAAACAGGCGAGGTGATAGGGGATATTACCAGTGCTGAAAAGCCTTTGCTTGTTGCAAAAGGAGGGCGTGGCGGTTTAGGTAATGCTCGATTCAAGTCTAGTGTTAATCGGGCGCCTAGGAAAACCACATTGGGTTCACAAGGAGAGGTGAGGGAGTTGCGCTTAGAGCTCAAGCTGCTAGCAGACGTTGGGCTATTGGGTTTGCCGAATGCAGGTAAATCTACCTTAATCAGAGCCTTATCAGCTGCAAAGTCAAAAGTTGGAAGTTATCCGTTTACAACGCTTATTCCTCATTTAGGTGTAGTTAAAGTAGGTCACTCAAGTAGCTTTGTACTTGCTGATATCCCAGGTTTGATAGAAGGGGCTGCGGACGGTGCTGGGTTGGGTACCAGATTTCTAAAGCATTTATCGAGAACAGATTTGTTGTGGCATTTGGTGGATGTTGCGCCATGGGATCGCTCACCTTTGGAAAAGCAAGTCTTATCTATTTCTAAAGAACTTGCGGTCTTTAGTGAGACCTTGGCAGAACGGCCGCGCTGGTTGGTACTGAATAAAATAGATTTGATGTCAGCGGAAGAGCTTGCTGAGTTGAAAAGTGCTCTACAGGAATCATGTGCTTGGGATGGGCCTATATTTGAAATTTCAGCAGCAACTGGAGAAGGTGTTATTCATCTGGCCAACCAGGCCATGAATTACCTGTCTGATAGAAGAAGTCAGATGGCATCAGATGCGGGGTTTGCTGACTTGGAAAAAGCAAATAGGGAAAAAATGGACATGGAGATACGAGAGCGCTTGTCGCTGTTAAGGGAGGCCCATAAAGCTAAAGCCAAGCCTTCTCATGTGTGCCAGTCAGTAGACGAAAAAGATAATGATGAAGAAAATGTTAGTGTTATTTACCAAAAATAAAGTGAAGAAACACTAAAGGAAAAACGCCCATGGAACCAAGCTTGTTACCGGCCAAGTCGATACAGTCGGCAAAGAGATGGGTGGTGAAGATCGGCAGTGCGCTAGTGACCAATCATGGAAAAGGGCTAGATAGCTCTAGATTTGCTGGTTGGGTGTCGCAAATTGCGAAGCTAAAGCGTTCAGGTAAGGATGTTATTTTAGTTTCTTCAGGAGCGGTTGCGGAAGGTGTTGCTAGAATGGGGTGGGCTAACAGGCCAACTCATTTGCATGAGCTTCAGGCTGCTGCAGCCATCGGTCAAATGGGTCTAGTGCAGGCCTATGAGAATCAATTTCAGAGATATAATCTGCATACAGCACAAGTCTTGCTAACGCATGACGATCTTTCAGATCGCCAAAGATACTTAAATGCCCGGTCTACCCTTATTACATTATTAGATATGGGTGTTATCCCAGTTATTAATGAAAATGATACTGTTGTTACTGATGAAATTAAGTTTGGGGATAATGATACGCTTGCCGCTTTGGTGGTTAACCTAGTAGAGGCGCAAATGCTGGTGATTTTGACTGATCAGTCTGGAATGTATACAGCAGACCCAAGGTCTAACCCAAATGCAACTTTACTGCGCACCGTTGATGCAAATGATCCACGCCTGGAAGAAATGGCAACTGGTAGTGTGAATGGTTTGGGTCGGGGTGGTATGGTGACTAAAGTTAAGGCTGCCCAGCTGGCAGCTCGTTCTGGTGCTCACACGCTGATTACGTCTGGTGACGAGCCAGATGTCTTGATTCGAGTTTCAAATGGAGAGCCTTTAGGTACAACTTTTGTACCTAAAGATGAGCCTATTGCTGCTCGTAAGCGCTGGATAGTCGGCCACCTAAAGCCTCAAGGTGTATTGCATTTAGATCAGGGGGCAGCTGAAGTGGTTGAAAAGCAAGGCAAAAGTTTGCTTGCCGTGGGCGTCGTGCGGGTTGAAGGTGATTTCGAACGAGGTGCTATGGTGTCTTGCATGTCTCCATCAGGTAAGGTTGTTGCCTGTGGTTTGGTTAATTACGCTTCTGGAGAAGTGCTTGCTATTGCAGGTCGGCCGAGTACTGACATTGAAGGCTTGCTTGGTTATAAGAATGAAGAATCACTGATTCATCGGGATAATCTTGTAATCCTTTGATTTTGAAAAGCGCCAGCAATAAAATTGCTGGCAGCTAGGAATATTAAGCTGCCAGTTTTTTAATTTGGTCTGATAGTCTGTGTTTGTGACGTGCGGCCTTATTTTTGTGTATGACACCTTTATTGGCCATTCTATCTATCACTGGTACTGCTTTTTGAAAAGCATCCTGAGCAGCTTTTTTGTCTGAGCTAGCTATTGCTGCATAGACTTTCTTGATATAAGTCCTAATCATTGATCTTTGAGCTGACTTCAGCGCTCGTCTTTTTTCGGACTGTTTTGCTCGTTTTCTTGCTTGTGGTGAATTAGCCAAAATTTTTCCTCTTTTAATTAAACCAGTAGTGGAACGTGTCTCACCAGAAAGTAAAGGTGAATTTCGCTTATTTAGCGTAAAAATACTAAGAGAAACTAATTATCTGAGTAAGAGGTAAAGTTGTCAATTTTATTATTTATGTTTCAAAAGTATTAGTTATTTTTTTATCCTATAATAAATCAAGTCTAAATGATATTATTTGGGTTTTAGTGTAGGTATGAGTGTGTTATTTGATCCATGCCGGCTAGGAGAGTTATATTTAGAAGTCGATGGGTGTTCAGCCAATATTGATGGGACCTGGCTAGATGAGAATGAAGAAAAATTAATTAAGATTTGGAGTATTAAAGAAAAATGGAGTACTTGCCTGATGTACAGGGCCTGATAGATTTGGGTGAATATAACTATGAGCGCATTTTGAGCTTGTTCCCTGGTGTGCGCACTTCTAATAGATGCACCGTTCAGCTATCTGATTGCTTGTTTTCAAAACCCATTCGACAGCTTGTTGTGTTTCAGGTCACATCTCGTGCCAGGTATACGACTTGTTTAGAAGTTAGCTTTAAGAATAAATCCTGGCCTGCTGGTTGTTCGCCTGAACCCTTGTTGGTTCGTTTATACCATGATGCCCGAGTAGCCGAAGTTGTACATGGTTCACCGAAGCAAATTATGCCGGGTAGGTACCGGTATCCGAATAAGAGCATGTATCATGCAGATGAGAAAGCTCAATCAAATATTTTTCTAGGAGAGTGGTTGGCTTATTGTGAGCGTTTCTCAATTATTGAGACGGAAAATGCTGACATGGCGGGCGATATTTAAACCATGATGTTCTAGTAATTTCGTGAATACCTTCTCTGATTAGATTAGCTGTTTTTTTTCAAAATCGGCGACTATTTCTCAGAAATAATTAGTATGTTTGGCATCATGTGTAGATCTGGTTTATATCTATAATAGGAAGCAATGGTTTTTAAGTTGAAAAAGGTGTAGGTTTGGCGAATTTGGCCATGCAAAAGGACCCTTTAAGGGTAGTACAGATATCTGATTCTCACTTATTTGCAGATAAGTCTGGGTGCCTTCTCGGCATGAATACTGAAGAGAGCTTCCAGGCTGTTATGTCGCTTGCCGAGAAGGAACAGCAAGATGTTGCCTTGGTGCTTGCTACTGGTGATATATCACAAGACGCCTCAGAGCAGGCGTATCGCCGTTTTTATGAGCGGGTGCAAACTTTAGGTGCCCCAGTGTATTCCCTCCCTGGAAACCATGATGTGTTGGCAGCGATGTCCAATGTGGTACCCAAAAAACAAATGCTAAGTCCTACCTATGTTGATATTGGGGGCTGGCGAATTATATTGTTGGATTCGGCGCTACCTGGCCAAGTGCCTGGTGAGCTTTCGGCGGAACAGCTTGCTTATCTAGACAGTACATTGCAGAATTCTAGTGATAAGCATGTGATGGTGTCTTTTCATCATCACCCTGTAAAGCTAAATAGCCAGTGGTTAGATGGCGTCGCTTTGAAGAACCCTGACCCCTTCTGGCAAATTATTTCAGCTTACAAAGTTGTGAAAACCCTTGTTTGGGGGCATGTGCATCAAGCTTATGACCAAGAGCACCAAGGAGTAAGGTGCTTTGCTTTACCTTCTACTTGTGTTCAGTTTAAACCAAACAGCACTGAGTTTGCTGTTGATGATGCGCAACCCGGCTATCGATGGTTTGACTTATATGCCGACGGTGGTATCGATAGTGGCGTATCTCGCGTGCAAGATAGAATCTTTTCAGTTGATCTCAATGGAACAGGCTATTAAAGTCTCTCTTTGTTTGTAACTCCGCATAGTTTTATTTTGAAATTATTTTCGAGAAGGTTATTATGGCTTTTACGGGTACCTTTATTTATCTGCACGGGTTTCGCAGTAGTCCACTTTCAGTCAAGGCTAAGTTGGTTTCAGATAAACTGGCTGAGATGTCTACTAAATTTTGCGGGGAGCTTTATATACCAGACTTAGGGTTTGATATCGAAAAAGCAATAGAGCAGGTTGAAAATAAACTGAGATCATCTCCGCCACCATTTGTGTTTATGGGTAGTTCTCTTGGTGGTTATCATGCAACCTACTTGGTTGAAAAATCCGAAGTAGTATTGAATCGTTCCCCAAAGGCGAAAGTGGTATTGATCAACCCTAGCGTTAAACCCTTTGAGTTATTAACGCAATATCTTGGTTGGGTGGATAATCTTTATACAGGTGAGAAGTTTGAGGTTAAGTTAGAGCATACCCAAATGTTAAGAAAATACTATATTGAACAAATCACGCATCCAGAGCGCTACTTTTTACTCACTAAATCAAAAGATGAGATATTAGATTACTGGCAGGCTGTTACCCATTATCAAGGGTGC
>JAYPYM010000246.1:4723-6356 GCA_038135915.1 Gammaproteobacteria bacterium | reverse complement strand
CTGTTTGTTTCAGGTGGCCCATGTCGGGCCCATCGCCAACCAAGATAGCTTTAAGCTCAGGGCGCTTTTGCTGCACCAATTGAATGACTTTCAAGTATCGATCTGGCCGTTTATATTCCGATAGTCTACCCACCAGTGTGACATCGTGGGGGCGTTCTAACTGAAATAAGGCCTGATCAATTTCTACGCTTCCAGTGATGATTTCTAAATTGCCCTTATATCCAGCATTCAAGACATATTTTTTTGCATTCTCTCCGCGAACAATAACCAGATCAAATCGCCGGGTCACCGTTAAAGCCAGCTTTTCAATCAAAGCCGATGGCTTCTGTAGCGCGACCAGTAGTTTATTTTCAGCGTGCCAACCGCCACCTTCCAGTTCAAGTGGTCCAGCTGTGACTTGATAAGCTGTCTTTGCACCCAGTATGCGACCGCAAATTAAGGAGATGATGGCGGCAGGAAAAATATGATAGCCCATGAAGAGATCGGCTGGGTATTTGATGCCAGCGTAGAAGGTCCAAATGGCCTTAGCGCCTGCTCTGCTGAAGATTTTGTTGGCCCAGCTTGGAGGGCAGAAGTAGATGAGGTTTGGTAACCTTTCAACGACTTCATCACAGACTAGGATTATTTCGCCGTAGCTTGATTCAGTGATGGGGGCCACATGTGCAAAGAACCAGTTTGGGTTGTGAAAGGTTCCAGTAACGATCACTCGGTTGTGTTTAGTTCGCTTCTTGTGCCTGAGTAGTGCGCCGAAAATAATGGCAAAGCCGTATAGGATTGTCAGTGCGACTAATGCAACGAGGCGTTTGAGTAGGTTGGTTGGTGAAGTGGATGCTGGGTTTTGCATGATGTTAAATTCTATGTCTAAAAAGAGATGATATATAAGCTAATAAAAAAAAGGGCGCCAATGGCGCCCTTAAGTATACCTCTTAAAGTAGAGGCTTAATATAGCTTAGGCTTTTGACTTCTTGCTACGACGGCGAGCAAGAGATAAGCCAACTAAGCCGATGCCCCATGCAGCAAAAGATGCTGGCTCGGATACTAGTCTGGATTCGAACGTAGAGGTGCCGGCAGATGCTTGAGCCACTCTAACATGAATAGCCAGGCTATATGGCGCAGTGGTACTGTAACCACCTATGCCAGTTGCTGAGTCTGGTGCGCCATTAGCTAGTGTATCTGAGGCAACTAACGTTCCGCCGATGGCTGCATCTTCGCAGTTGCTAGTTGGCGATGCTGCAATATTGGCAAGCAGGTCGGCACCGGACTTGTAGCATAGCTCGTAGTAGTTTGTTTCTCCTGCACCTGTAGCAAAGTTTGATACTGTGAATACGCCTGACAATGGGACGGCCAAATAGCCGCTATCACCAAACCACGCATCCAGAGTGCCTTTCTTTGAGCCAGCTTGAGTGCCACTAAAGAGCATTTGCGGGCTTTCTGCGCTGCCAAGGAAGTCTTTGGTAAATCCAGCATTAATATTTAGTGTGTCAAACACTCCAAGGCCACCGACTACTGAAATAGAGCCAGCAGTGGGTGATGTATCGCCCGCGCCGCCATCAGTAATGGTTTTCACAATAGTGCCATCTGTTAGAACCATGGTTGCAGTGGCCATGACCTGGCCGCTCAAAGAAAATAGTGC
>JAYPYM010000246.1:1834-4713 GCA_038135915.1 Gammaproteobacteria bacterium | reverse complement strand
TTTCATAAAACTATCCCCTTTTTTAAAATCAACTAAGAATTACTAGCTTTAAAACATAATAAAATAATTACAGCTAACATAACGGTAACTAATACCGATCACTAACTGGAATTAATTACTTGTTACCCGTTCAATTAACGAAGCGTACTGCTGAAGCTACTGGCTACAAGGCACTAGATAACGGTTGTTAAAGGTCCATTACAACACTGCTATAAACACTCACCATATATACTAGTCATAAAACAGCGACCCTGTTACTACGACCTCTCATCAATTCATTAATCTGCTACCTTTTAGTGCCCCTTTTACGCCCTAGTTTGTACAATTTTTCCCATTTGGGATGAGGGTAAAAGAACGGCAATTTGCACAAAAATAAAATTTTTATGCAAAGGTGGCTCATGATAGTATACATATCTACTTATTGATTACTAGATAAATTTGCTACCTAGTGAGCTTTTATGTTTAGCTTTTGACTCTTTGGTCGTTGTAAGTTTGGCATTGGTTAAAAGTTGATCTGCTTCCAATGGTTTTGAGGACGGTGATTATGTTTTATAAGGTGTCAGGAGATTGTAAGTTAAAGTGTGTCATGAGTCTGGTGTTTGTGTTGGCGCTTTTATCTGGTTGCTCGTCTCCCAGTTCAAATTCTAGTGCTGTCACAAGTCAGCAGAAAAATGGGTCTAATGATCAGGCTTATTCAGACATACTGTTGCATGCGCGGTCTTATTTGGAGCAAGGCCAATATCGAGCAAGTATTTTGGAGGCAAAGAAAGCCTTACGCTTTTCTCCTGGTGCCCTAGAAGCCTCGATGCTGCTTGCTGAAAACCATCTGGAAATGGGTAACGCGAGTGCTGCCTTGCAAGCGGTTCGGGATTTAAAGGAAGTCGGTAGCGAAGAAGCGATTGATTACCAGCTCCTAAAATCTCGTATTTTCCTTGAGCAAGAAAAATTCCAATCCGCGATTGACGCAGCTAGGTCAATTGATTTGTCGTCTGCGACCAAAGAGCAAGTGTATCGTACTCAGCTGTCTCTGGCACGAGCATACACTGGCTCAGAGCAATTTGACGTTGCGAAAAATATTTTATTAGATATGAAAAATGCAGGCTTTGAGGGGGCTGATTTGGTGCTGGCGCGTGCATCTTTAGATTTTCGAAGAGGTGAGCATGCCTTAGCCCTGCTAACGGTAAAGGAGGGGTTAGCGAGTTACCCTGGCAACCCTGATTTGTTGCGTTGGGCAGGGAATTTGGCAAAGCTAACCGGCCAATTAGAAGATGCTGCTCAATACTATACCCAAGCCTTATCAAACATCCCAAATACAGATGTGATCACGAAGCGAAAATATCAAATTTTGACCAAGCTCACTGATACCTTCACTCAGCTGGGTTATGAAAACCAATCTTTGATTTACAGCAAAATATTAGCAGAGGAGTTTCCAGGTTATGCTGAGATTAAAAGTGATTATGATCAGGCGATTGAAGCTTTAAATAATGCCTCGCTGGAAGAGGCTGAGAAAATGCTGAAGGCCTTGTATGTGGCAACGAATGAAGAAAATAATATTGGTGCTTTACTTGGGTTGCTTAATTATAAACAAGGTAACTACAGTGAAGCGCAGCGTCTTTTATCTGAAAACTTAGATCTTGAGCTTGCGTCGTCTTCAGACTTGCATTTGTTACTGGAAACCAACTTAAGAATTGGCGACAGAGCAAAACTATTAGAAGTTCTGGATTCTAAATTTTTAGAAAAGCACCAGGATAATGCGGCATTGCAACAGGTGATTGGGTTATCGGCGCTTGCGCTCGGAAGAGTCGAGGTTGGCGTGGATGCTTTGCGTAAAGCGATTGCGTTGGAACCGGAAAATCCTGTACATGTGGCGAACTTGAGTCGGTACTATGTCAATACTAAGCAGTATGAGCTTGCCAAGCCTTTGCTGTTAGAGGCGCTTAATCAGGCTGATGCACATCCGACGGTGGGCGCAGGCTTGTTGGATTTGTACCTGATCACTGGGCATTTTAAAGCTGCAGATGCGCTGACTAAGGAGTTAAAGGATAGGTATCCGAATGAGCCTGTTTTAGACTCGGTGTATGCCAAGCAGTTAATTTTAAAAGAAGACTACTTCGAAGCCAGGAAGGTTTTAGTAGCCCTGCTGGATGATGAAGCCATGCATGACAGTGCGTTGCGTGGTTTGGCTGAGCTATCGATTAAGGAAAAACGTTGGTCAGATGCTGAGAACTATTATCGACAGCTCGTGCGTGAGTTACCAAGTGAGGCTATTGGTTATAAAGGTTTACTGTCAGTTTATCGTGATCAACAAAAAGTGTCACAGGGGGTTGAGCAATTGACACAACTGGCGGAGCAGCCAGAACATGCTTTCACGGCGCATAAAGTCCTGGCTGAGTACCTTTCTAGGACGCAGAACTTTGAGCGAGCGTTGGCTCATGCGCAGGTCGCTGGCGTATTAAACCCCTCGTCGCTGGTGATTAAGATGTTGCAGACTGATATTTATTTAGAGCTGGTCAATGAGGCAGTCGCAGCAGGTGAGATTGAGGATGCAAGGCAGCTCTTGTTGGAGGCGAAGCGAGCTGGGTTGCAGCACCTTAAGTTAAGTGTGTTGGCGGCCAGTATTGATATTAAAGAAGGTAAATTAGTTGCGGCAGAAAGCTCAATCCGGAGTATTGGGGCAGAGTTTCCTGAACACCCTAGTGTTGATGCTGTTAAAGGAGACTTTCATGCGAAGAAGGGTGAGTTTATAGCAGCGCTGGACGCTTATAAGGCTGCTTGGCGTAAAAGCCCAAATAATAGGCTTGCTGAAAGTATTACCTTGTTAACCATGCATAAGCATGGCGCTGATAAGGCACTAGATTTTATCAACGAGTGGCAGGCAC
>JAYPYM010000246.1:0-1824 GCA_038135915.1 Gammaproteobacteria bacterium | reverse complement strand
CAAAAAAATGATATGGCGATAGAGTATTATCAGGAGGCGATTACACTTGAACCAGCTCATGCAAATGCAATGAATAATTTGGCTTGGATTTATTTTGAAAAAAATCATCCAAAGGCCTTGGAAATTGCCTCGCAAGCCTATAAACTCAGCCCAGAAGATGCAGGCATTTTGGATACCTATGGTTGGATTCTTGTCAATCAGCTAAACCAAGAGCAGCGACGCTTAGGTATCACCTTGCTGGAAAAAGCGGTGAAGAAAGCACCTGAAAACGCCTTGATTAAAAGTCACCTTGAAAAAGCACGTCAATCCTAACGGTTTGGCTAAGGAAATTTTCACAGCTTACTTTGCATCTAGCAGCTAAAATGCTAACAAATATAATAGCTTAGTGCTTTAGTGTGATAATAAAACAAGCTGTTTGCTTGATAAGTTGTTTATTTAGATATGATGCTAAATATTTTATTCCGGACCTGGCTGTAATGGTGGTTGCTTTATGATTTCAGAGATTCTTTATCCCCTCCTAAAAGAAGCGCTTCGCTATCGGCGGCTTTTTGTCGCTTGTTTTGTATTAGTTTGCATGGCTGTGCTTGCTTTAGGTTGGGTTTGGCCAAGTAGCTACGAGTCTGAAAGCGTTATTTTTGCCGATAAAAGCAATATTATTAAGCCCCTGATGGAAGGCTCAGCGCAAACAACGCGTGTTGTGAATCGCGCGATTGTGGTGAGAGAGGTGATCCAATCGCGAAGTATGTTAGAGAAAGTAGCCAAGGAAACTGGGCGTTTAGTGGGTGATGAGTCGCCGGAGCAGGTGGAGCAAGTATTATCTCAGCTGCTGCGAAGCATAGATATTTCTTCATTTGGTAACGACTATATTCGCATTAAATTCTCTCACGAAAGCCCAAGCAATGCCTATCGAACGGCAGGAGCGATCACCAATCTATTTCTCAGAGAGAGTGCTGAAACAAAACGACAAGAAAGTCGGCAAGCCTTCAACTTCATTGATAACCAGGTAAGCGCTTATAAAGAAAAGCTAAGAGCCGCTGAAGCTGCATTGAAAGAGTTCGATGCCAATAACTTGGATGGCACTCAAGCTAACGTTGATTCTAGAATTCTAAACTTAAGGTCTCAGATCGAAGAGCATAAGCTTGATTACGATGCATTGGCGATGCGAAGAGCAGCCATTTCCGACCAGATGAAAAGTGTTAACAAGTACTCAAGCAATGAATATAAAGCTGGCGTATACCGACAGCAAATTCAGGCATTGGAAGAGAGGCTAGCAAATTTAAGGGTTTCATATACAGAAGAGCACCCAGATATTGTATCGCTTCGGCTACAAATTAACGATCTAAAGGATTTGGCGATAAAAGAAGGCGATACTGAAAAGCAAGAGAAGTCAAAAGATGGCTTTCAGAACTTTGACCCCTTTTATCAAGAGCTAAGAAGTCAGCTTGGTTCGGTGAATGCTGAGATTCATGCGCAAGAAAAGCGGCTGGAGTGAATGTACTCTTAGAGCAAGAATTTCAGCGTCGTGGCCGAGTGGCGAAAACCAACGCAGAATTAGCTGAGCTAACACGTGATTACAATGTGAATAAGCTCATTTATGAAGATATGCTGGAAAGAAAAGAAAAAGCAAGGTTATCCATGACGTTGGATATTGAAGGTCAGGGCGTGAACTATAAAATACAAGAGCCTGCTAATTTCCCTCGAAAGCCAGTTGGTTTAAGGTTCCTTTATTTTCTACTGGCCGGGCCAATACTGGGTGTGATGATTCCTTTTGGCTTGTTGTTTGCTTACATGCAAGTCGACCCAAAAATAAAAGCAGTACAGTTG
>JAYPYM010000245.1:4444-6373 GCA_038135915.1 Gammaproteobacteria bacterium | reverse complement strand
AGTATATCAAGCTCACCATCGGCTAAACCGTCAGCCTCATCTGTATACAATGAGTAGAAAAATTGGAAGCTAATTTCAGGTGAAGCAAAGTACTCCGCAGTTAAGGTAAAAATATCTGAATCAGTTGTTTCAAAACTAGAGAGCCCATAGCTAGCACCAATACCGAACACGCTGGATGGGTAGGCAATTGCACCGAGATAGAAAATTTTTCCATCGCCATCTGATGAATCAGATTCAACAAAGCCAATTGAGCCTTCTAATACGAAGGACGTATTGGTCTGATTCATCAAGAGAGATCGTGCTTCAAATAAAAAGATCTCCTGGTCATCAGTTGAATCAATCTCTTCTGAAATATAGGTAAAGCTACCAGTAGTTAATTCATCTACATACAGCCCGCCACCAATAGAGAATTCGTCAGTATCTTCAGAGGAAAATCCATCTTCAGTTTCAGTATTTTCAAAGCTTGCTGTGAAGAAGAAATTGTTATCCAATACGATACGGGTTGAAACACTTGTGCTAGATACTTCCAGATCTGAATCATCAAAATCTCTAGTGCTATATACAAGAGTTATATCGCTTGCGTGTTGTATAAAAGCAGCTTCTGAAAGAGGCCCTTTTGAATCATCAACAGG
This sequence comes from Gammaproteobacteria bacterium, assembly GCA_038135915.1. GTDB lineage: Bacteria > Pseudomonadota > Gammaproteobacteria > Pseudomonadales > UBA6940 > JAYPYM01. The sequence goes on along the minus strand of JAYPYM010000245.1, from coordinate 5,741 downwards.
TTGTAAGTAAAATGAACCTCCCAAGATTAGCCCGCTAGAATCTGATTCAATAGCATCTCTTTCAAAACTAGCCTCGTCTAATAAAATACCTGCATCCAATTGAAAATCTTCAGCTTGCAGATATGAGCATGCAAAGAGTAAAGAAGGTGCTAATACAAATGAAAGCTTAGTGTTCATAGTGATCTCCTAAAATTAATATGTCATTCAATCGTTACTTTCCATCTTTACCCAAGTTACCTACGTAATCTCTTGCGATTTGAGTGGCAGTTTGAATAGCGCTCCGAGCTGCTCCTTCCATGAATCCTTGCCATTCATAAAAAGTATCGCAATGTTCCCCAGTGAAATATACATTTTCTTCTGGTCTACCTTCGATTAAATGGATTGACGTAAAGTAGCCTGGTTGATTACACGTGTAGCTGCCTTTAGATAAAGGTTCTTCAACCCAGTTAGTCAAGTCAGCAACATAGTTGCCATCAGGTGTTTGTAAGGCATTTTTTTCTGATCCAGCATAAATTGATTCTAAGTCTAATAGAAATTTAGAAACCTCATGATTTAGATCATTAGAATTAAGCCCTGCTCCAAGCTGGCCACCCGTATAGTTAGTGAGAACTGCATGGCTATCTCGTGCACCTGTTGGGTTGCTTTCCCAAGTGACCTGTATGCTATCTAAACCATCTACTAAAGTAGAACCATTAAAACCTGCATTTTTCCAAATTGGCCCATTAAAACCAACCATGAGTTTCGAGTTGGTACCATGAGTACTACGATTAATAGCATTTGTTTTATCTTCAGGAAGGTTGAGTCTAGACAAGTCAACTTCTCTTAATGTTGAAAAAGGTATTGCCAAGACCACTGCATCCCACTTGGAGGTTTCTCCATCATCAAAAACCAATTCTACTTGTCCATTAGCTTTTCTAATTGCAGCAGTTAATTTTTTATCAAATTGAATTTCTTGAGATAGGCCCTGCATTAAACCTTCGGCTATCTGTTGATTTCCGCCAATAACATGATAACGCTCATCGCCAAATACACCGAAAGGTCGCCACGAAGAGCGTCTATCAGCATGGATATACAGTAACATATTCAGACATGATTGCTGATCGAGTTCTAGTCCATATTCGCCAATATAAGCTGCTTTTAACATCGGTTTTAGGATAGGCCCCGCTCCTCTGCTATCTAGATAATCTTCTAAACTTAGGTGATCAAGCAGAAAATCGGCCTCAGTGTAATTTGAAGGAGATATTTCGCTTGATAACTTAGATATATCTTCTTGTATGATGGGTTTAAAAGCACGGTA
>JAYPYM010000245.1:3786-4434 GCA_038135915.1 Gammaproteobacteria bacterium | reverse complement strand
ATTCATCAACCACTTCATGTTCCATGTATTTTTGTCCATTTATCCAAAAAACCTCTTCCCCTGGTTCTTTGTTGTAGTCTTCCAATTTTAACCCAAATTGATTTGCATACCCCAACAAAATTTTATGGGAGGTATTTAGAAACTCACCGCCTCTCTCTACTACTTGGTTGGGAAACTCTTCATTTGTTGAAAAACATCTGCCTCCAACCCGCGTTCCTGCTTCAAATACTACCGGGTTAATACCAAATCGTTGTAATTCATAAGCACAAACTAATCCACCAAAGCCAGCTCCAACCACTGCAATTTTCAAGTCACGCTTAAAATTACCAGCTATAGCTTTTTGAGCATACCCATTAGACAGAAAGCCTGTCATTGCTGCAGCCTTACCAGCATTTTTTATAAACTGTCTTCGGTTAATTTTTTCGGCTAGCTGTTTCTGTTCCATCTCACGCATGAGTTCATAGCCTATGTTTGAAGGCAATTTATTCCTGCTACAATATTCTGATATTTTTAGCGCTCGATTGAATCTTTCAAAAGAAATAGAACGAGATTTTCCCATGATTTAACCCTTATTTTCCATGTATAACATTTTAACTCTCTTTTTGTATCAGTGAGACCCTTTTTTAAGTTCTGGTTAAACTGCAAGAT
>JAYPYM010000245.1:0-3776 GCA_038135915.1 Gammaproteobacteria bacterium | reverse complement strand
AAGATAGGATTCAATGATGCTGATGTTTTTTTAGTCCATATGATTTTAGTATTTGTTCTTCAGTGAAAGCTGTTGCACCTTTTGGATTAGGGATATCAACTACGATACCTATTACTGGCTCGTCACTAATATTTTCAATCCAGTGATGCACTGCTGCATGCTCAGTCATGCTCTCACCTGCGCCATATACTAATGGCACATCCTGATCTGATCTGTGCTCTCGAACGCGGCCCTGTAAAACATATACTATTGCAGGTCTATCACTATGGGAGTGAGGTGGGATTGCCCCGCCTCGTTGGAGTACTACTTTTCGCATACGTAGTTGACGCCCATCTAGACCAGGGAGCTCTTTAGACAGATCGATTATCTCAAGTGTTTCAGGCTTTAAAGTGTTGCGCATATCCTTTGGGGCTTTAGATAAATCATGTGCTGATACAATGTTGACCATTGAGCTGAATAAGACGATCAAAACACGAAATATGGTTCTCATATATTTCCTCTTAGAAAAAACACTTAATAATCACAGTATGTCGGCTAAAACTCTGCTGAGAAAAGTTTGTTCAGATCAAGCGTTTAACCTCTTCAGATGAATATTCCGGTACGCTAGACAATAGTCTAAAGAACCTTTTAATCAGTAAATCCACTGCATATGGATCCGCATTTGCATGATCAATCGTAATACTCAAGGGTACAACACATTGGTCGTTGCCTGATGTGCGCTGGCCAAAATAAAAAATCGGTCGGCCCACCTTTTTCGTTATTCTGTGAAGGCTGAAAGCAGTAAAATTTAGGTAAGGTAGGTTACCAATAAAATTGGCAATAGACCAAGTCCATTGGTCAACTGCTCCAAGCTGGCATGCAGATGCTTCTATCGATTCCCGGTATTGCCTCACGAAGCGCTCCCAATCGCAGTTTAGTACATCGTAAATAAATACATCCTTAAAACGGGTATCTTCATCTGCAATGATAGGAAAATACAGAGGCAGATTGTCAAATTGGTACCAAGTATCGCCAATCTTTCTCGTTGAAAAGCACTTCTCTTCCTTTAAGGCTCTAGCAAGATTCCAAGTTAAATAAATATGAAAAGAGGATCCGGCCACTTTGCCATAATAGTGGTCATAGATAGCACGTGCGGATGTAAGGTTAAGTTGGGTTGTGATCGAAAGATATGGGTTAATAACAAAGGCTTCATCATGAAAAAATTGCATGGCTGTTTTCTGATAGCTCGTGAAGGCGTCGCTTCTAATGGGTTCTCCTTGGAACCTATCCAAAATATTGTCTAAGTCTGTTTCATTGATAGTCACTATAAGATAGTCCAACTTGGAAATTGAAAACTAGGGAAAAAATAAATCTTACAATTCAGGTCCAGCTATTATCAATAAGGATCAATACTTTCCTCAAAGGATGTTGACCAAAGCACCCACTCATTCAACAATGACCCATCTGCTTCTTCCGCGGATAATGATAGTTTACGATTCACCCTGCGCCCAAATTCTGTAACATCGGTGAATGCCTCAGAAAATTGTACTTTAATCTTCAGGTTATCGCCAAACGTTCGGCTAGCAGGCTTGTCATTCCGCCCTAGATACTGAAGTGAGCCTTTAAGATAGGTTCGCAGTTTCTCACGTATGAGTAAAGTTGTTTTTTGGTCGGCAACATCATAGATAATTTGCTCAGAATGAAGTTTGGTGCCTATTGAGAATCTTAGGTGATTAGGCATACAGAGCAGATCTAATAATTTTGGTTTATCTGATTCAGAATGTCTGCTCACGTATCTAATCGGTAGTTCTAGTGTTTCCACAGATGATTGTTCAGGAGACGCTTTATTTAGATGAAATATAATCCATAGCGGGTTTTCGTTCGGTTTCAAAACAGAATCTGGGTGCTCGATACTAAAGAAATCGTCAGAAAAGCAATATGGCTGTGCTGCTAAAGCATGTTCCTTAATCAATAGTAAGATGACAAGAAACAATATTACTTTTTTCATTATAATACTCTGTGTTTATGTGTGCTTTCTTGGTTAAAATCGGCCAAAAATATTGCGCATGACATGTTTAAATCTGAGAGTCCTTGCTGTCTTTCAAACCCTCTTCTATGCAAGCCTGAGGCGTTGTATATTGATAGTAACCATATGCCAACATCATAACGCTAATCAAAACTGCTGCAACAATTGGCCTATCCTTACCAAGTTCACTACGCACCTCTGAACTGACTTTATCAAGATCCTGCGGATGATATATGCCTTTTCGACAAAAAAGCATAGCCAAAAAAAACATGCCAGAAACGCCTATAAAAGCATGGATAGTGTAGGTAAATGCAGTTAGTGCCTCACAACTGTCAACCAGTGTTGCGCTACCCCCTAGAATTGATGCGCAAGCCATCATTGCTATTGCAAAAATATTGATCGGCGTTCTAGCTTTGTTTGCAGCCTTTAACAGGGAATCGTCTTTTTCTGTCGTTTCAACCATGATCTACGTTATACCCCAAATGAAATAATGACCATGTAATGGAGAAATATAAATATGATAATAGGGTTAAGTTTTTAAACACTAGAATTTCAAGCGTTCTTTAGCTTGGCTCATTAATTCATCCTGAAATTTTGGGTGTGCAATATCTATTAATGCAAGTGCTCGTTCTTTTTCATTTCTTCCAGATAAGTCCGCAACGCCATACTCAGTAACAACATACTGTGCATAATGCCTTGGCACAGTTACTCGAGCGCCATCTGATAGATAGGGCACAATACGAGAAACCGTGCCGTTCTTAGCCGTGCTAGGTAAGAGGTTGATTGCTCGACCACCTTCAGAAAGATATGCGCCAATAACAAAATCTAACTGACCACCGGTGCCTGAGTGCATGTTATTACCGATAGACTCCGAACAAATGGTGCCTACTAGATCAACTTCTATTGATCCATTGATTGCGGTTAGGTTTCTTTGCTCTGCTAATTTAGTAATGGAATTGCAATAGCGTGTTGGGTGGAACTCAATCATTGGGTTATCACCCAGAAATTGGTACATGTCATTGTCGCCTAATGCAAATGCAGTGATTACTTTATGCTGGTCGACAGTTTTGTATTTGCCAGAAACAATGCCTTTATCGACTAACTGATGAATATCTGCAGGGGCCATCTCAGTATGTACGCCTAAATCTTTCAAGTCACTTTCAGCAATTAAATGTGAAATCATCGCTGGAACAGCACCAATGCCGACTTGCAGGCAATCTCGGTCACGAATCAAGCCGACGACATGTTGTGCCATTTTTTTGTGTACCTCAGTTACTTCAGGTGTGGGTAAGGCAATTAACGGGCTCGTATTTTCTACGATATGGTCAAATTGAGATAGGTGTAAGTGGGTGTCACCATAGGTGGTCGGCATCTTGGTGTTTATCTCGGCAATGGCCCAATCAACTTGCTCCATAATTTGTTTAGTGTAAAAGTTATCTAGCCCTACTGTTACATAACCATGACGGTCTGGCGGGCTAACCTGAACGATCATACCTGTTCTGCGAGGGTAAATTCGATTTCTATCGAGGCTAATTTGATGTGCATTGGAGCTTTGCCCAGGCCAAAACGCAGATTCACCTCGTTGAAATGTTGGCGCAGTCAGAGGCGAGTAAAATGCGATATTGAGGTGGAAGGTATCTCGACATTCTGGTTGAAAGATTTTGTAGGGTTTTAAATTTAAAGCACAGATGTATTCCACATCCTCTAGCTCATGCTTTCTATCGGCCAGTGCGTCCATCAGTTCAACGCTGGGTTGTCCTAAGGATAAAGG
>JAYPYM010000244.1:0-6392 GCA_038135915.1 Gammaproteobacteria bacterium | reverse complement strand
ATCTGGTAAAAAGAATACCACCGTTATAAATACAATCATAAATATAACGGCCGCTTGTATATCATGAACTGTATAGTATGGATGGAATGGTATACCATCTAATGGCACACCATTAGCATCTTTTTTCTTCTTAATATCGACACCATCTGGGTTATTGGAGCCAACCTCGTGCAAGGCAATAATATGCATTACAACTAAACCCAGTATGACTATTGGCAAAGCCACCACGTGTAAAGCAAAAAAGCGATTTAATGTGATACCTGATATTAGATAATCCCCTCTCACCCATTGCATAAGGCTATCACCGATAACAGGTATAGCTCCAGCTAACGAAACGATTACCTGAGCTCCCAAATAAGACATTTGACCACAAGGTAGCAAGTAACCAAAAAACGCTTCCATCATTAAGGCAAGATAAATAAGCATACCAAAAAGCCATACAAGCTCTCTAGGTTTCTGGTATGAGCCGTAAAGTAGGGCTCTGAACATGTGCAAATAAACAACTACAAAAAACGCACTCGCTCCAGTTGAATGCAAATACCTCAAAATATCGCCATAAGCGACGTCATACATGATGTACTGGATAGAATCAAATGCACCATCACCTGAAGGCTCGTAAGACATTGTAAGCCAAATGCCGGTAACCAACTGATTGACTAAAACCAACAAAGAAAGGGAGCCAAAAAAATACCAGAAATTAAAATTCTTAGGCGCATAGTATTTACTTAAATGCTCTTCCCACATTTTTGTCGCAGGAAATCGTGCATCTACCCAGCCCATTAAGTTTTGCAACATCCTCATCAAGCAGTCTCCTCATCGATCCCTATAATTAATCGCGAATCTGTGACAAATTTATAGGGCGGGATTTCTAAGTTTGTCGGCGCAGGAACACCTTTATAAACTCGCCCAGCTAAATCAAACTTAGAGCCATGACAAGGACAATAGAATCCACCTAACCAATCTTTTCCTAAATCTTCAGGGGCCATGTCAGGCCTATACAAGGGAGCACAGCCTAGATGTGTGCACAGCCCGATCACTACAAAGTACTCAGCTCGTTTTGCTCTGCTTTCGTTTACCGCGTAAGCCGGCTGCTGCTGCTCTTGAGAGTCAGGGTCACGTAATTCAGCAGTCAGTTTCGGTAGCGTTGATAACGCCTCAGGGGTTCGTTTGATAACCCAAACTGGTTTGCCTCGCCATTCAACCGTGAGCTTTTGGCCTGGCTCAAGCTTGCTAATGTCTACCTCAACAGGCGCGCCAGCTGCCCTAGCCTTAGCACTTGGATTCCATGAGCCGACAAATGGAATCGCAGCACCAGCCACACCTACTGCTCCAACTGCCGCAGTAGTGCCTATCAGTACTCTGCGACGCCCTGGATTAACACCTTGTGAACTCATTCACAATCTCCTAACAGATATATATTTAGACAAGCTGACGCTTACTAATCTGCTTCAAAACAAAACCCAAAGCTTGTTTGGGAATAATCAAGGAGCTCTAATTAACTAGAAACGCCAAATAATAACAAGCCAAGTAGGCGCAACCCAACTTAACGCTTAGAGAATTGTGGGCGCTTACGTGCCTTCCTCAAACCTACTTTCTTCCTCTCGACTTCCCTTGCATCCCTGGTTACATATCCAGACTGCCTCAATACTGGCCGCAAAGATTCGTCGTAGTCAATCAAGGCTCGTGTTACACCATGCCTGATTGCCCCAGCCTGGCCACTTTCACCACCACCTCTAACAGTTACCCGAATATCAAAGCCTTCGAGCTGGTCAACTGCTTCTAGGGGCTGGCGTACAATCATCCTCGCAGTCTCACGACCGAAGTAGTTATCTAGCGACTTACCATTAACACTAATATTTCCAGAACCTTTAACCAAGAACACTCTTGCCGTAGAAGACTTACGACGACCTGTTCCATAATTTTGTTGTACCATTTGAGTAACCCCAGCCTTATTTAAATCTCTATATGTTACGATTAAGCACTTAATTCTAACGTTTCAGGCTGTTGCGCCGCATGTGGATGCTCTCCACCAGGGTATACTTTGAGTTTTTTAATCATAGCCCTGCCAAGAGGATTCTTCGGCAACATACCTTTTACAGCCAATTCAATGACTCGAATTGGTTTTTTACTAATCAATTCGTTAAATGTATTCGACTTTATCCCACCAGGGTAACCTGTATGGTGATAGTAGTGCTTATCATCTGCCTTTTTGCCAGTGACTTTAACTTTATCAGCGTTGATCACAATAATGTAATCACCCGTATCAACATGAGGAGTATACTCTGGCTTATGCTTTCCTCGAAGTCGTCTCGCAACCTCGCTAGCTAGGCGGCCCAAAGTCTTACCTGATGCATCTATAACCAACCACTTTCTTTTTATATCTTTTTCTTTCGCGCTAAATGTTTTCATCAACCAGCCTCAACAATTTTAAATTCGCCAAAAATTAAGCATACCTGTAATCATAACCTAACCTATTGCAGCCCTTGCCGAAAGTTCAAGGACCGGCGTTACTCAGATAATGCCTGATTAATATCTACTTAGAATACCTTAGACCAAAAATTCTAGTTTGTAGTCCTACTTTCCAGCATTCAACCATTGAAACCGCATTTCCCATGGCGGACCAAACCTTACAAGCAAAAATACTAACCAAATAGGCGAGTTAATAATCGGTCTTTCAATTCTATCCCTATTCGAAAATGATGCGAGATGTTATCCGAATCTAGCTTATTATGCAACTTATAGCTGCTCAACTTAGGGGTTTTCACGCTAAAGAAACCAATTATGGCCGATGAGGCTTGGCCAGATATTCATGTGATTGCATTTCAATAAGCCGACTCTGGGTTCGCTCAAACTCGAATGTAAGCCGGCTCCCCTGATACAAGCTCTCAATTGGCGCCGCTGCAGATATGATTAGCTTAACACCTCTATCATATAGTTCATCAATCAAGCTGATGAAGCGTCTGGCTTTATCCTCTACCTTAGTGGTTAGTATGGGAATGTCACTCAATAATACAGCATGATAGACCATCGCGATTTCAATATAGTCCCTTTGACTCCTCGGGCCTCCACATAAGTTTTCAAAATCAAACCAAACCACATCATCAGACAAAAGCAATGCTTGCACAGGCCTACCATCTAGCTGCACAGCCTTATCCTTTTGCCAGTTATCTAACACCAAAGACTTAAAATACGCCATCATTAATGACTCAGCCTCTTCACCCAAGGGGGAGTGATATATCTGAGCTTGCTCAAGCGACCGAAGCCGAAAATCAGAACGCGCATTCAAAGTAATCACATCAGTGTAAGATAAGATCGTGTCAATAGCAGGTAAAAATCGAGCTCTTTGAAGTCCGTCCTTATACAAATCAGCCGGCGCCACATTTGACGTTGCTACCAATACTACACCAGCCTGCAACAATGCCTTGAGTAACTCGCCCAAAATCATAGCATCGGTAATATCTGATACATAAAACTCATCCAAACAAATCAACTGAAACTCTTCAGCCCAACGATTACCAAGTACGATAAGCGGGTTCTCAACACCTTGTAACGTGGTCAGCTCAGCATGCACTTGCCGCATGAAACGGTGAAAATGCATCCGAGCCTTTCGCTGCAACGGCAAATTAGAGTAAAATTTGTCCATTACGTAAGTTTTGCCAGTACCGACACTCCCCCAGATATAAACACCCCTTATCACAGGCCTTTCTTTCGAAAAATATTTCTCAGCCAGTTGGCCAAACACTGACTTAGGCTTAGATTGACTTTGTAGATCAATTAGCGCTCCAAACAGTTGATCTAATTTTTTCACTACCGCCTCTTGAGCAGGATCATGCTCAAATCCATCTCTATTCAGGTCTTCGCGATAAGACCTTAAAAGCTTGCTTTCACCCATAAACATCACTACCTTAAATACCGCAAATTCAATAATCACATTAGTAAAACTATATACTGAAAAAGGCTCCCCTTATGACATATATATCTGACATTTTAATATTCTGCACAGGTCTGATCAGCGGGGCACTCCTTTACAGGCTTTTCTTTATTAACGCTTCAGAGGCAAAAAACCTATCCAAGGCTTTAGATGAAACGCAAGCTGAGTACGCAAATTACCAACAAAATGTTGACCTTTACTTTAGAAAAAGCGCAAAACTATTTGGTCAATTAACGCAAAGCTATAGCGAAGTACATCAACACCTTTCTGAAGGGGCAAAAAGCTTATCTCATCAGCCCGCCAAGGAAAACCTTTTAGCTAACAACAAAGAAAATTTACCGACACCAGAAAAGTCCAGCGACCCTGCTTAAGTAAAAGCCTATCCGGAGCTTGCTATCATAGCGCATGCACTCAAACCTCATGTGCCCCCTTTAATCAAATCACTTCGAGATCTAGCATTTATCGATACTCAACACCGTTAAACGAGCGCTTAGATCACAACCCAAAGAGTAGCTAAAAAAGCAGCCAGATAATTATTATTTTTCGCACCAGTTGTTACCCATTCCAAAGCTGCTTGAACTACACTGAAAGAAGGTATTAACAACTTGAGAAATATATGGACAGCAACAAACCGTTAAGCAAGCCTTCTAGGAATACTGACAAAGTAGAGAAAAGGGTGATTAAGCGCCACCAGCTACCCTACTACTTAGAGGTTTATAATCGTATTACTAAAAAGCCTCTTGGCTATATCGTCAACATATCACCTCAAGGCATGATGCTAGTTAGCAACAGCCAAACTTTAACACATGCTATTTTTAATATGTACATGATGCTTCCTGAAGCAATCAATGGCCACAAGCGCATTGACTTTGACGCATTAAGTCAATGGTGCAAACCTGATGTAACACCAGGCTACTATGACACCGGGTTCTCGTTTACCAAAGTGTCCCCAGAGCTAGCGGAACTGGTTGAAGCACTGAAAGATTACTTTAGCTTTAAAGATGAAGATGGCAAACAATGAATTTGTAAGCCATTCATATTATCTCCTCCTCCTAAATCGAAGCCATTCAAGCAATGACACATTCAGGATTGCTAGGATGCGCTAAGCCATTAAGATGCCCAACAAATTATCATTTTTTCAACGACAACTAAAGCAACCACCTGGAAGATCATCAGTTATCGATTATCTTTAATATATAGACAGATTGGATTGTTCACGTAGAGGGATTCTCATGAAAGTAGCAAACAAAGTGTTATATGGTGGCTTAGCATTGGCGCTCCTTCCGTTACTGTGCGCAGCTTTTATTATTGCGACACAAGCCACCAACGTTGGCAGCGAACTAATCGAGCAACGAGCAAAAGAGCAACTGATATCGCTTCGTGAATCAAAGAAAACACAAGTAGTCGACTATTTTGAAAACATCAAACATCAAATCACCACTTACTCGGACAATCACATGATTGTCTCGGCCATGAAAGCATTCCAAAACACATACAAGCAATTACCAATTGCCAACAATGACCAAATAAAGCAAGTAGAAGCATATTACAACAATGAGTTTGGCAAAACTTACATGGATAAAAACAATGGCGTTAGCGCACCAACCAAGGCAATGTTGTCCGGCCTCTCTAAACAAACACTTTATTCACAGTATCAATATATTGCAAACAACCCAAACCCATTAGGCTCGAAACACCTATTAGATAACCCAAACGATAACTCAAGCTATGCAGCAGCCCACAATCAGTTTCACTCAAACATTCGGCAGTACCTGGAAAGCTTTGGCTATTATGACATCTTCCTCGTAGACAGTGAGACCGGCCTAATTCTTTACTCAGCCTATAAGGAATTAGACTATATGACATCATTGAAAACAGGCCCCTATAAAGACAGTGGCATCGGCCAAGCATTCAAAGAAGCAAACAAAATGACACATGCTGATGAACACTACTTAACAGACTTTTCACCATATACACCCTCTTACGAAGGCGCCGCATCTTTTATTGCCTCACCAATCTTCGATGGCACAAAAAAAATTGGCGTACTCATTTTCCAAATGCCAGTTGACCGAATCAACAACCTAATGACCAACAATCAAAAATGGAAAAAATCTGGTTTGGGAGAGTCGGGGGAAATCTATATTGTTGGCCAGGACAAACTACTACGCAGCGAAAGCCGTTTTCTACTAGAAGACGCAAATGGGTACTACAAAGCATTAGAAAAAACAAATATCCCAACTAAAACATTGGAAAAAATCAAAGCTAGAGAAACCAGCCTAGGTTTACAGCCCGTACACACTGCTGCGGCCAATCATGCGCTTAATGGAGAAACAGGCTTCAAATCCATCCTAGACTATCGAAACGTACCCGTACTATCGGCCTACGCCCCCTTAACCATCATGGGCCTAAACTGGGCAATTTTGGCAGAAATTGATCGAGCAGAAGCAGTAGCAACAGCTGC
>JAYPYM010000243.1:0-6406 GCA_038135915.1 Gammaproteobacteria bacterium | reverse complement strand
GCTCAATACTCTGGACTCGGCTCTACAGGGATTGAAGTTTTTTCTAAACTAACAGTTGCATGCAACAGAGTTGAAGCATGTGTTGGCGTTCATTTGATGACTCAAAAGAATAAAGGACGCGATTTACAAGGGGCTTTACTCTATGACTCCAAAAAATATCAAGGAGAATGGCCACCTAATCTACCAGATAACTTCAACGGAGAAACAGCAAAACTGGTCTGGAGTGCAGGTGATAATTGTCAGAAGGACAAGTTGTGGTGCGGCTTTGGGCCTGCTTCCACCACCAAAGCAAGTGCAGCAGTGAATTTAGGGTGGAATGGATGGGAGTCTTATGTAAAAACAGCTAGTGAAGGTAATATACCGCCTTTAGCAATTTCAAAGGATGAAAAAGAAATAATCCCGCAATATTCTACTGAATCTAATAGCTCGGGACCAAGATTGCTTTATGAGTCTTTAAATATGGTTGATACTAGCCTTAAAAGAATAGAAAGACTCTATAGCGGAAAAGCAAAGGTCATAGTAGGCAAAATTAAGCGTCCTGAAAATGAGCCCGTTGCAACAAGAATACGTATTTATTCAGATGGAAGTTACTCCACACTCCTTTATGATGGAAGGCAGTTAGCCTTTTTTGCGCATGGCTATGATCCTTTGTTCATTTATGATTATAAGGAAGTATTTAAAAATGTATTTGATGCTGGAACCAAACAATTTAGCAAAGCAAAACCTGAAGACATTCGCAGCTTGAGTGGAGCACTTAGTTTAGAAGGAAACAACAAGAGTACTACTAAGATTAACTATGAGCGAAAAATAAGAACTAGAATGCCCCTATTTAAGGACTGGGGACACAATGGAGGCCCGATCACTGTAACGGCTGCTATAGGAACCTTGAGCTCTGGTGACAGTTTTTTTATTGAAGGGCTTTCCCGTATTCCATATGTATTAGTAATTAGTGCTCATGGATATATTAAGAAAGACATTTCTATAGATGAAAATGAAGATAAGTTTATTGAATTAGGAGAGATCGAGTTAAAGAAAGCGCTGACCTTAAAGATTCGATATAAAACACGTATTCGTCATAAAGATGGATTATGGATAGAGGAAGAAGGTAAAAAGAGCGCTTCCCTAATTGTAGATGGAGTGAATAAATTCTTGTTTACGAACGAGCGAGATGGATTAGGTACGAAATTAGCTCTTCGAATGAAACCTAAACATGACGGAATAGAAGCAGGTTTTTTTTACTACAAAGCAAATAGTTTTTTTGATTTTGGAAATCGAAAGTTAAGTGAAGCACCAGCATGGAATGATATAGATACAAGCAGTATGAAAGGTTATCATAGAGCCATGTTAGAAGATGGTCACTTATACTTATTTAGAATCAAAGATGTTCGTGATATCGACATTGAAATGTTCTTTGAGATTCAACAAGTTGATTGATGCGTCTGAAGATCTAGACTCCACCGAAAAAAAGTACATTTGATTTAACAGTGCTTTTCATCACGCTAGTTTTTCTAGGTAAAATATGATCAGAAAGAGTGACTTACTTAATCTCCCAAGAGGGCGGAGTGCCTATTTTTTCTATTAGATAATCGATGAACACCCTTACTTTCATCGTTAACACATTGGTTTTAGGATAGATCAACCATATCGCAGCGTTATCATCAACGTGATAATTGGGTAAGACCCGGATAAGTGACCCTTCTTGTAGTTCAGAGTGAACACTCCAGATAGAACTCATGCAAATACCTACTCCAGCCTTAGCTGCGATTCGCATACTTGCACCGTCATCGCAAATAACTCGACATTTACCTGATTTTGGTGGAAAAGAATAATTCAAATCTTCACCAGGATAGACTAGTCTTCTCGGTTTGCTATTCATAAAAACTAGTAGCTGATGTTGATCAAGATCACTAGGTTTAAATGGCTTACCACATTTCTCTAGGTAGGAGGGCGATGCGCACAATATGCGTGTATCGTTGGCCAATCGTCGTCCTATAAAGCTACTGTCTTCAACTGCAAAATTTCGCAACGCCAAATCAAACCCGCCTTCTATCAGTTTAAACTGCGTATCCGACAGTTTGAGCTCGATGTTCACATCGGGATACCTGTCCAAGAACTCAGGCAAGATAGGTGCAACATATAATTGGACAAAGGTACTTGAAGCGGCGAACCTTAAGGTACCGCTTACCTTGGAATCACGCCGTCCAAGTACAGCGAGTGCTGCATCCTCCTGGGCTACAATTTCTTTTGCAAAGGGAAGAAATTCAATGCCTTCAATCGAAAGAGAGACTTTTCTAGTTGAACGATGAAATAAATCAGCTCCTAACTGTTTTTCCAATTTCGAAAGGCGAGCACTCGCTACTGACGGTGGAAGACCTAGTTGACGGCCTGCCGCACTGATATTTAACGACTCAGAAGCCAAAATAAATAGTCTTACGCGATCAATTTCCATAGATTATTCCGAATATCCGAATTCTGTTTCCAAATTATATGCCTTTATACAAATATTCAAAGGAATTATTATCAATAGTACATATTGATTTAATACTCTCTAGGCATAGATGAAATGCCTAAAATAAATGAAATAGATAGTTTGCCTCACTTTACCTAATAAGGATAAATCTATGAGCAAAGCAATTTTACTGACTGGCGCTACCGACGGAATTGGCCTTGAAACTGCAAAGGCTCTCGCATCAAAAGGTCATTCTTTGATATTACATGGCCGAAGCGAAGGGAAGTTAAATCGAGTGAAAGAGACTATCAATCAATATCATCCCAGTTGTTCAATAAAAACCTATTGTGCCGATCTCTCAGACTTCAATGAGGTAGAAAATTTCTTAAATGCCCTAGTAGCCGACATCAAGGAGCTGGACGTCCTCATTAATAACGCTGGTGTGTTTAAGGTTGATAAAACAAAGACTGACCCTGGTTACGACATTCGCTTTGTAGTCAATACTATCTCTCCCTATCTGATAACAAAGCAGCTGTTACCTCTGCTCAATGAAAGGGGACGGGTAATAAATGTATCGTCCGCCGCACAAGCTCCAGTTAGTTTTGAAGCGTTTAAAGGCCAAGAATACCTAACAGATAACGAAGCCTATGCACAAAGTAAACTAGCAATCACTATGTGGACGTTTGAACTCGCTCGGTCCTTAGGTCAAAAGGGACCTTCTTTAATTGCAGTTAACCCTGCTTCATTTCTCGGTAGCAAGATGGTGAAGCAAGCATATGGTACAGAGGGCAAAGATTTGGGCATTGGCGCTAAGATACTCGTTCGCGCAGCATTGGATGACGCCTTTGAAGGTCATTCTGGTGAGTATTTCGATAACGATCAAGGCAGCTGGTCACAACCGCACCCCGACGCGCTTGATGCGACAAAAAACAAAGCTCTGATAGCCGTTATAGATGAGATTTTAGACAAAAGAAAAATTCCTTGATGCGCATTTAAAAGAAGAAGCTTATGCTCACGAAGGATTAGCAACTGGACAAGCCTTGGGGAAAATTGTAGTAGACGTTGGGTGAACCATAAGGATTCAATTAGTTTAATCTAGGGTTTAAACGTACCCTTAAGATGCTTATCTCTGACTAAATGTTGTAAGCCTTATATTTCGTTCTCTTTTGTGCCCGTCAGCTGATTTTCTGTTATAGCCATCAGTGCTTATTGTCACTTGAAGGCCCTTTGCTTGATGAAGTGGCTCAATTTAGATAATGGATAATGTTTTATCCATTGCGATTGCTCCTTCCGTACCCTATATTATCTGGTTTGAGTTTAATACTAGTCAGAGCTTTATTAGCCTATATACTTACTTAGCCAACTCCTATGATCATTAATCCAAAAACATACAGCAACCAAAGTGATTATCTACGACAGGAAAAGGCTGTTAAAACTTACCCTCAAAGCAATTCTCTTTCATCGGTAACGCCTGAAGATATATTTGAAAAGTGCAAAGACGAACAGGGTGTATTGAAAAAATACAGATATATTTTCCCAAATGAAAAATTTCCAATAACACACGGCAGTAAGATCACCTGCCATGTTCCGACAAAAAAAACCCTCATCTCTGTCGGGACAGAACGAACTCTGCAGATACCTTATGATGCTGACCGAATCATCCAAGCCGATTATTCCCCCCAAGTGTGTTTCTATAATTTATTTAACAATGAGATGATCAGAGCATGCCCATCACGTGAAATTTACCTCAAACTAAGGCTAGCTCTAAACCAAAAAGATCACCGACATTTCAAAGAAATTTTGCGTGAAATAAATTATTGCAGTGACAGCGATAACTCATATCTGGATTTGATGAACGATAAATACATTGACTTCATGAAGCTTCTACGTAAGCCTATTCCTGGTACCCAGTACAATCTAAAGACTCTAGAAAGAAAAGCGCCATGGAAGCATTTAAAAAATGATTATGATAGATGTTATATTCATAACGAAAGAGAATTTCAAAGAGTAAAAGCTCTAGCAGATACAAAAAAGCTCGTAGTTTTAAATATTGATTTCAGCAAACGTGACGAAGTCATGAACCTTGTTTCTGGGCTCACTGCTGAGTCAGTTGGTATTCTTGATGTAAGTAACGCTTGGTACTCAAAATACGGAGCAAGAGAAAATTTAGAGTTATTTAAAGATTGCTTAAACTCAGAAGGCATTTTGTATCTAACGGACGCTTCGGGTGATAACGACGGTAGGCATTTCCAATATTTTGGATTCAAAGGCGCTAAGACGGTTGACCCAGGAAATCAGAATGCGTTTATACACCAAGATTATTTCGAGCCAGGATCCGTTGCTAAGAGACACCCTAACGGCTCTTTAATCGACCTTCCATCACAAAAAGTTGACCAGCTTCGTCATTACGTGTAATTGCACAATGATTTGCAAACAAGCTACTTTTTTCCTATTGTATCACTCAGATCAAGATGTCATCTACTTATATTGCTATGGAGAGAATTAAGCGATGAAACGACAATTTCTAATGATCTCTACGGTGTTACTTTTACTAACCAAGCAAAGCTTAGCAAGTGAAAGTTACCAGTCAGAGCTCACCCTCGCCGATGAAGTCAGTTGGGGGCATCTAAACCCTCTACGAGGAGAAAAAAGTCCAGGAGCAGCCAATCTATGGGGGGATCGAACCGCAGATACTGAAACTGGTATGCTGGTGCGGTTCAAGAAAGGCTTTTCTTCGCCGCCCCATATCCACAACATTTCATATCGCGGCATAGTGATTGACGGGTTAGTGCACAATGACGACCCAGGAGCAGAGAAAATGTGGATGCCAACTGGTTCGTACTGGACACAACCGGCGGGTGAAGTTCACGTCACAGCAGCAAATGCAGTAACCAACTTGATTTATCTGGAAATTGATCGCGGCCCTTATTTGGTCAAGCCCTCAAAAGATCAATTTGACAATGGCGAGCGACCTATGAATATGCACGCCAACAACATTGTTTGGTTGGGCAACAAAGACGCTTCTTATATTAACCAAGAAGGTATAGAGGCAGCAAAACTATGGAAGAATAAATCTATCACAGGTTCGTTAATAAAAGTACCGATTGGTTTTAACCTAACATTAAATGCTCATGCTGAAGAGTTTAAAGTGGTCATCATTAGCGGGAAAATGGAGTATTCATCTAAAGAAAGACCAGTTTCTAATTTGCTAGTACCTGGATCCTACTTTAGCTCATCGGGTGACTTTGATCATCACATTTCGGCGGTAGACGATTTAATATTATATGTCAGATTCAATGGTAACTTTTTAGTTTCTGATCGTAAGTTTTAAGAAAACTGTCGCCCAAGAAGCAAATAGAAATCTTCTTTAGTTTCATCATTTTCAAACTGACCGGACAAGGTTTTAGAGGACACAGGGTAATGATCTGAATTTTTAAATTCTTGCTCTTGTCCACCTTGAGAAAGTTTAACACCTTTGCCTTCAATCAACACTGCAACATCTTCTAAACCTAGAGCATTCTGAATAGCTATCGAAATATCTTTGACCAGCACTGATACTGTGCGAACACGCTTTGTGCAATCATTAACAATTACTGATAACTCCGAACAATCTGTTCTCTCCTCTTTAGGAATATAACCAATATGGCAAACACCTTTAAATGCCATTTCGTCCAGCTCACTGTCAAAACTAATTTCAATATTTTGCTGTATTGTAATGCTAGGAGCATGCTTACCAACAACAGAGTCAGACTTTGCATCCTCTACCTCAGCAGGTTTTACACGCTTCTCTGGCCTTATTGAACCACTATCACTATTTGATTCCCTCTTATGTCGTAGATTTGGTTGAAATTTAACGCCTAAAGATGCTTCTTGTTCTCCTACTGCAACACCTTTCAAGTTCAATGAAGATGTTGCTGCCTCCAGAGATGATCACGTCTTTGGACCGGTCTTTCAGGG
>JAYPYM010000242.1:2134-6562 GCA_038135915.1 Gammaproteobacteria bacterium | reverse complement strand
CTATTTCAAGGTCTGCATCTTCTAACGCTATGCCAAGGCTTTGTGCGTTAGCGATATGAGCAGCAAGCGCTGTGCTGCCACACACAGCACAGTTACCAAAGGTCTTCTTGATAATTTGATTGTACTTAAGGATAGCCTTTTCTGGTATACCAGTAGATCGTAAATTATCTTTTGCCGCGTTGCTTAATTGAACGCCTTGTCTTCTTGAGGGTGAGGGTGTACCAACGAATGAACTTGGGGAGTTCGCCGCACCTGGAGACTGGTAAGATGACGCACTGAATCTGTTTTGTATTCCTCTTCTAGTTGGGGTAGAAAATTGAGGTGCATGGGGATGCCCTACAGTGACCCCTACAGAGTCTGGTTCCTGTGAGTTAAATTGGAAGGTTCCAGGCCGCGCGCTGCCGAAGACATGACTAAAGACTACTTCTCTATCGGCTGATCGTAATCCTGGGGTCTCTAACTCTCGCCTTATGGGGGAAAAAGGTGGAACCTGATAATCTTGGCCTCCGACATTTAAGGTGTTTACCACTGTTTGACCGATTAGTGGTCTTTGAGGTTGATCAATGGGTGTTCTCCCGGAAGGCTGTTGCGATGGGCTTAAGGCTGTGACAAAGGTTTGTCTCTGTTGTGTATTATCGCTGGTAGTTGAAGCGCTTTCTTGTTGAAAGCGAGCTGCTTGCTGGCCTGCTGGTGCTGGTGCTGGTGCTGGTGCTGGTGCCATAAAGATTACTCCACAATGACTGCAAAGGCGAAAATAGTCTGATCACTCATCGCGCAATGTTATGTTATTTTGCTTGCATAGTAAACATAACATTGAATGATATAAAGGTGAGTGGTAAAAAGATGCATCATAGGAGTGGTCAGTAAAGGGCGTAGTATGGTAACCTTTTTCGATTAACTAACAGCAGTATCAGTCGAGCATTGTGTAGACTAATCTAATATTAGTGAGCATCTCTTAAAAACGCATAAGGATTTTGAATGATAAATCGTGCCTTCAGAACCTTCCTTATATTTTTCCTTTGTTTTTCCTTTCTCCCGATAGAGCATCTATTTGCTCAGCGATATGGTGGGTATAACAATAATAGTTTTTACTACCAGCAACAAGCTATGCGCCAACAGCAGCAAATGCAGCAGCAGCGCCAGATGGAAATGCAGCGACAACAACAAGCTCAACGCCAAGCTGAAATGCGCCGCCAGCAGGAACAGATGAGGCAGCAACAACAGCAGCAACAGCGAGCGATGCAAGAACGTCAAAGACGTATGCAAGAACAAATGCGCGCACGTCAACAGCAGGCTGAGTTGAAACGCCAACAAATGGCGCAGAAACAACAAAACCTGCGTCAGCAGCAAGCCCAAAAAAGACAGCAGGCCTTACAAAAAGACCAGCAGAAAAAACTGAAAGACCAACAAAAGATCACGCAGAATCAGAAGGCAAATGCCAATAAGCAACAACAGCTCGCTCAACAGCAATTAGCGTTGCAAAAGCAAAAACAATATAAATTACGTCAAGACCGATTGAATCGCATCAAGAAAGAGCTGTTTAAAAAGTATCAAGCAAAGAAGAAAGAAGCTGCCAAACACAATGTTCTAACTTTAGCTTCATTAAGTTCAACGACCAGCCAAAAACAAAAACTCCTATCTTCAACAGCGCTTTCACGCACAGCAACGAGCACCTATTCCCTTCAACAGCTTCAAACACAACGTCTTCAACAGAGAAATCAACTAAGTAAAACCAAATCCCTTGAGCAGCAAAGAAAGCTGGTAAGGGAGAAGGCTTCGCTGTTGAAGAAAGAAAATACTCAAAAAAAACTCCGCATAGTAAGTAAAAGCAATGAATTGGGAATACTGTTTGGTCAAAAAGGAGTAAGTCGTAAGTTTAGATCCACTAAACAAGGAAGTACCTTCAAGTACGCAGGGTGGTCAATAGCAGATGTTGCAAAAGGGTTACGCAGCGGAAAAATTAAGCCCAATGAGATCCCCGTAGAATATGTTGTAATTAATGGAAAAAAAATAGCAATTAATAATCGTTCTTTAACAGCTTTTCGGCGTGCAGGATTGCAACCAACCTCGATTAAAGATGTAACTAATGACCCAAAAAAGCTAAGTCTAGTTAAAGAAAGGCTGGAAGAAATGGGAGGTGCTCCGTCTTCGACGATTAGAATACGAGCGAAAGAATTAGGGAAAAACGCAAGCGCAATTTATTAAGAAAGGCTTAATAATGGAAAAAATAATGAGTTCAATTGAGCTACCCTACTCAACCGCTGACTGTGAGGAAGGCCCTGAAATTCTTTTTCGGCCTGGAAGCTTAAAGCTTCGTTACGATACAGACAGCGAAGATGTTTGGGTCACTGTGATTTTTTGTGGAGCAATAGCATATAGGTTTATTCCAGATTATTGTGTTACGGAGTCAATGGTCGCAGCCTATAGTAAAATTTGCATCATAGAGAATTCCGACTGGATAGCCGAACTAAACCAGAATTCCGAATTTGATTTCTCTCCAAGCATCAAGCATTACTCGATTTTTTTCGACCATAACGGTTACTTAGAGGTGCTTGCCCGAAGCTATGATATAACTTAAATTTCATTATGGGCACTGGTATAAATTCAAAACTGACTAGGCAGCTCCTTCCAAGAGCCTTGAGCAAGCTTTCGGAAACTTCCAAATGTGTACGGGGCACCATTACAATCGGATTGCATTGCACGCGAAAGGAAACCAACCATAGGATCATTGCCCCAACCACTGACACCGCACTTGGCAATTTTTTTGTATTCACAAGAAAAGTCTGTAGCTGAAGTTTGGAAACAGTCTTTGATTTTGGCATCCACCACTCTTACAGAAGTCGTCATTCCAAACACGGAAACACTTTTTCCCTTCTGTTTTAGTGAAGCAACTATTTCAGCGCCAGTAGGCGGTGGAATTTCCTTGAAGAACTCAATACCATCTGGGTTTAATTCTCTGACCATGTCAGAGCCGCGTGCATAACCAAGTTTGCCTGATGTTTCGTAGAGTTCAAGCGCATCGATAAAAGCATCTGGATCATCTGAAAGGCTGAGCATCATTTCAGCGTTGTAATAAATAGCAGGCGCATAATTGGCTTGCGCGGCCACTTCGATGTAGTCCTTCGCCATTTCCTGATCGCCTGCATACCAGAGTAAACGCCCAAGTTGATAAATTTGCCGTGCATCTTCAGGGTCATGCTCAACGGCTGCAATGCAGGCGTCAATACCGCGTTCAAAGGCATCAAGATCAATGTCGTCCGTTGTAAAATCAATACCAGGGGACAGTTTTTGAGGATCATGAGGGTCTGCAGCCAAAAGATCACACTCTCGTACACCATTAGTATCAGGCTCTCCGCTTGGTGGGGGTTGTACAAGACTGGAAATAAATTCCGACCATTGTTCTTGGCTGATCGGTTGCTCTTCACTCTCTGTGATTGTGGACCGTACCGATAAAGCTTGATTGGCTAATGTCTTATCTGTTTTAAAGCGATATTCTGAAACAGCACCATCAGAGTTGGCTATTGAGATATCATATGTATCTGACAGGAATTTCGAAGAAATACGTGCAATACTGGAACCCTGTTCGTATAAATTACAATTTAATTCAGCCAACGATAGGGTTTCTCCACCAATCATAATTGGCTTTTCAAAATCTGATTTGCCAGCACCGGAATCTAATAATAAATTTTTGCAAATTGTAGCTTTATTGGTTTCAAGTACTGTCTCAATGGCCTGTTTATAGGCGCTAAACCCTGAAAACTGTTTGGAAAGATCATCAAAAGCAGATGCTTGCTGTTGCAAATCAGCAACCTGTTGTGCTGAAAATTCCGTCTTCTCTAACTCCGCTTTAAACCCATTTAGCCCCGTTTCAATAATGGTTTCAATATAGGATATGGTCTCCCCTAACAGCTGTTCACTTTGTTCTGTAAAACCGGCAGCTTCAAAATTTTCTGCTAAAGAAAAGCCAGAATCTAGAATAATATCAACTTCATCATAAGAAGTGCCAGAGGCCATGATCGATTCAATAGCGAGCTTGTTCAAACGCTGAATAGCAGTATTAATTCCACTCACTAACGTTGTATTTGCGTCTTCAATCTGTTTTTTCGTTTGAGGAAGTGCACTTAGGTTTGATGGATCAGGAAACCCAACTATAAAATCTGCTGACCATGCCACTTCATATAAGCCTGCATTGGGGAAATCATTTTTAATCAAGCTTGTTTCCTCATGTATCCATTTCGCAAGCTCCGCATCAATATACTGCGTAAACTCCCCGGACGGATCATGCTGGATGACTGTTTGAGCTGCTTCGATAGAGTCTCCTACAGTATCACCCGCATTAATCATCTCTTCTAATTTCGCCGACCAAAATGCATCTTTAAGGGTCGTGGCATATTCGTCATAAACTTGTTGGTAAAGTGGATACTGTTC
>JAYPYM010000242.1:0-2089 GCA_038135915.1 Gammaproteobacteria bacterium | reverse complement strand
TGTATCGCTGACAGAATGGTATTGTAGTTTTGATCTGCTTCTTCATAGACAGCAAAGTCCTGGCCTGGGTTAACAAGATAGGCTTTGAACTGATCCATATCTCCATTAATAGTTTTCTTTAAGCGGCCAATCTGCTGCATCAAGGCAGTATATTGGTAAGTAGCTTTCATGCCTGTCACTCTTTGGTATGGCTCAAGCAACTTATGGATTTGAGCAAGATGGAAAAAATGTGGCTCATACAGGCCATAAACCAATGCTAAGGCTTCTAAAGGTGGTGGTTCTGTTTGTAGTGCCCATTTTTCACCTTTTTTAGCGCTGGCTTTGAAAACAACTAGGTTATCTGTGTAGCCGACAAAATTTAGATGAGAGATGGCAGCACATTCAAATCCCAAAATAGCACTGGATGTATTCACTAACCTTTGAATGACCATGGGTGATTGATCGAAATAATCAGCAGACTTGGCTCTAATCGTTACTTCGACAGGTTTCCCGCAAGAAAAAGGTTTTTCAAGAACAAGACGTACCAGATCTCCTTCGGAGGCTAGCTCTCTTGCCGCGGCCTGCACCATTCCAGCGCTTAGTATCAAAGCGGCACCAAGGCATACCAAGATTCGATAAAACATAAATGGAAGTGCCCTCCTCACAAGTATGCTTATGCGCTTGTTTCCCAGCCATTTGTGCCTTGGCAGGCTTCAATAGTTTCTGACTTAGTTGAACCATCTGCAAGCTTAATGGATTGATTGATTGTTCTGCATGTTCTGTTCGCAGCGACTTGAACCTGAGCTACATCCCCTGAGTTTACAGGTACATCTGATGAGGCGATTTGTGCATTTTCAGCAGGCTTTAATAAAGGCGCATAGATAAAACCACTCCCGATGCCGTCATTATGGCTGATTAGGTACCAGTTTTTCGTTTTGACTTTTCCTACGACATTAACCACCTTGCCTGATGCGAGTTGGCCAACTTCGACGTAATCAGTTCCGGGGCCGCCACGTAAGTTTGATATTGATTTTGTTTTATAGGGCTCGCCTATAATTTCCAACGGTGGCACGGTTGCAATTTTTTGCTTCAGAACTGGCACTTTTACAGTTTCGTCCTTACGGCGTGTGTTCAAAACACGCGCCGTCCCACTTGTTCCCTTTTGTGGGTCAGACCATGAAACTGATCGGCCCGATGCCGCCGCATTTCTTGTAGCCAAGGCCATTCTTTGTTTATCTTGTTCATCCAGGTAGCTACCAAGCTTGTTTCCAAGCAAACCGCCTAGACCACTTGCAACTACAACACATTTATTTCTCCGGCTTCGATTATCTTCGCCACAGAACTCCTTACCAAGCACAGCGCCTGCTACAGCACCAACTGCTGTACCAAATTGCTCTTTAGACATAGACGTGATCGTCTGACAACCAGCTAACATGGATAGTGTACTAGCAAGAAATGCTAGTTTTACCTTTGATTGAGTTTTCATCGGTTGGACACACCTTATACGTTATTTTTAGCGTACGTTGTTTTTCATTCAAATTGAAAATCAGAAGACTCTATCATTCTATCCCTGTCAATTTAAATTGTAACCCTATTCTTTGAAAAACTTTTTATTTGATCGCTAGTCAAAACTCACTCTTTAAATTGAGTATTTATTGCGCAACACTATGTCCTTTTTTGAAAAAAAAGACACTGGAATAAACGACGCATACCTTTCGGGTGAAAGCCCTGGTAGATATGAAATATCAGTTTGGAGAAACATTTAGAATGGTTGCGTTCCAACTCAGCTAATTGATCAATTAATTCATGCCCGATAGATAGGTGCGATCAAAATACTTTCCAGCATGATGAGTGGGATATACAATACCCTCAAAGCGTAGTGACCTCTAATGGAGTTATGATGTCCGTTGATATCTGGAAGATTAAAAAGGTTAAAGATTAATAAAAGAGTAGTTTATGACCCCTCCTACTAGCTCAACTAACAGCAATATTGCGTTTCAAAGTGTTTCTCATGCAGATACAAATACTGATACCGAAAGTTTAGAAGAAGATAAGAAACTAATGCCTCCCCCACTTCCTATTCCAGCAGCAACTCGGAGCTCTCTGGAGG
>JAYPYM010000241.1:0-6582 GCA_038135915.1 Gammaproteobacteria bacterium | reverse complement strand
CATAAGAACCTTGCCAAAGAGGTTTCGGATAATAATTTTCGACAAGATTTATTTTACCGTATCAACGTTATCAACATTGAAGTTCCCCCGTTGAGAAACAGAAAAGAAGATATAGAGATCATCACCAAGATTTTTCTAGAAAGAATTAGCAATACTTGGAATACCGAAAAAATGACTTTAAACGAAGAAGCCGCTTTAAACTTAACAAGGTACCCATTTCCTGGCAATGTCAGAGAGCTCGAAAACATACTGGAAAAGGCAGTCACGCTGTGTGACGGCAGTATTATTACTCCAGAAAATCTTTCTTTACCAATGAACCAAACCGTTCATCAAGAAAACGATGAATCCACCCCCTCACTTCCAGACAAAAATACAAACAAGCCTTATCCGGTTCGCCCCCCAGATCAACCTTTGCAAGAGTATCTAAACAACATTGAAAAACAAGCTATCATCGAAGCTTTAGAAGAAACACGCTGGAATCGAACTGCTGCCGCAAAACTCCTAGGCATGACATTTAGATCATTACGTTATCGGCTAAAAAAACTTAATATTGATGATGAGCAATAAGATCTATTATTCCAGTGAAGACTTTTGTTGATCTACCAACCCTAAGCCTTCTCTGAAATGTCAACCAAACATATAGGCGCATAGTCAGCTTCAGGTAGTATTGACACTCGAAACGAATCAAACACTTCATTAGTAACAATATCCGAAATCAGTCTCGCTGACGCAGGCGCAGAAGCAAGCCCATTACGAAAATGCCCACTATTAACATAAAGATTCTTACAACCTGGTACACCTCCAATCCAGGGTCCATTTCCTAAACGAGGTCGTAAACCAGCCCAGTGAGAAAATGTTGGCTGATGTTTTAGTCCAGGCAAAAGATACTCTGCTACAGACCTCAAGGACGAGAGCCCTGCTTCACTCGTTCTTTTTTCAAATCCAGTATTTTCAAGCGTACTTCCAATTAGAATCAAGCCATCTTTTCTTGGTATAACATACCGATCTTTATAGAGTACTGTTCTCTTTAAAAATCCAGCAGCCGCCTGGATGCTAATCATTTGACCTAAAACTGGCACCATGGGTATGGTCAGCTTAAATTGCTTCAATATCAATTTACTCCAGGCACCAGCGGTCACAACAACTGTTTTTGCTTTAAAATCACCCAGCTCTGTACGCACACCGACCGCAACATCATTTCTAACCAGCACTTCAAAGACAGCTGCCTCAGACAACAGAGTCACATTTTTCAAATTAGATAAATAACTCGTTAAAGCTGATAGTAACCTTGGGTTTCTAACAGAATGAATGGCTGGTAACAACAGCGATTGTCCCCTAGGTTTAACCAAGTTAGGCTCTATTTGCTGAACCCGATTAACACTTAAACTTTCATACATAGGGTTGTGTTGGGCACACCAGCTAAGCCCATGACTTGCTTCAGACTCTTCTATGTATAGCAAGCCAGTGTTGACTAACTCTGGGTCGATCCCAGTTTTTGAAAATAGCTCTTCAACCAATGAAGGGTAAGCGCAATGTGACCAATTGATTAGTGCATTCATCTTGTCTGAGCATGACCAGGGGTACAAAGAAGAAATAATACCACCGCCCGCCCAAGAAGCTTCGCGACCAGGCGTTTGCTTATCAATCAATAAAACTGACAAGCCCTGTCTAGAGAACTCTAGAGTCGAGAGCAACCCGATTACCCCACCCCCCACGATAATCACATCATGAGTACGCGTGCTCACATTTTTTTTTTCAGACACTTTAGTTATCCTTTACGTTACCGATTAAAGTTTAGATACCAAGCTAAGATGATTAAATTTATGATTCAAGCAACGCTGTCAAGTGATACAAAACAAACTCTCAAGCATCCGTCTATAGCACTCTACGATGTTTCAAGCCAAAATGGAACCACACTCATAGAGCTATTAATCACTTTAGGACTGATATCTTTCATCTCCCTGACAGGCATCTACCACTTAACAAAAATACATAACGAACAGGGTGCAAAGTATATCGCGAAAGGGTTAAAACAGAGTTTACATCATGCGAGAAGCACAAGTAACAGCAGCAACCAAACCAGATCTTTTTGCCTAACTCAGAACCTTTACACATGTGAGGACAAGGGACATAGCTGGATATCTTTTAATGACAAAGATAATAATAGAGCCAGAGACACTGAAAACGAGCCCCTACTGGCGAGCAGGAACTGGCAAAGCAGTCAAGTAATGGTGTCATCTAGTTTTAAAGATGGGTTGGTGACCTTTCGGCCCAATGGGTTTGGCAGAGCAAGTGCCGGTAGCTATTACGTTTGTGTACCAAATACACCCGATGCATATAAAATCTCAGTTAGCTTGATTGGTAAAGTACGCCTTGAAAGGCTAACGTTAAGTCACAAGCATACAGAAAAATTTTGTAGTTAAATAAACACCTCTGACACTCGCCCAGAAATTTAGTGACTATATAGTTTCTACGTTGATTTCAAAAATATTTTATGTACAATATGCAACCGCTATCGGGCTCAACTAATACTTTAGTCTTATATATTTTATTCTACAATCCGCCGATGGAATGGTGATCACTCTAGGAAGATTTTGGAGATTAGTGGGAATAAGTTAGGAATAACTTATTGCATCCCTAGTCTACATATAAATTTCGTGGTACCGTTCTATGACAATTTCTATTACAACAGGCCAGCCAAACACTCCCATCAGTAATACTCAACCCCATTCATATAAATATAACAATAAAGTTGTCAAGCAATTCACAATAGCAGCGATCATCTGGGGTATTGTTGGAATGGGCGTCGGTTTGATCATTGCTGCTCAACTGGCTTGGCCAGCATTGAACTTTGACCTAGCTTGGTTCAGCTTTGGCCGGCTTAGACCTTTACATACCAATTTAGTCATTTTCGCTTTTGGCGGCTGTACACTCATGGCGACATCTTACCAGGTGGTACAAAGAACCTGCCAAGCACCATTGATATCCGACCGCCTCGCAAGCTTCACATTCTGGGGTTGGCAGTCTGTGATTATTGCAGCCCTCATTACACTCCCAATGGGGCTGACCAGTGCAAAGGAATATGCAGAACTTGAGTGGCCTATAGATATATTAATAGCAGTTGTTTGGGTTTCTTATGCGATCGTTTTTTTTGGAACGGTTATGAAACGCAAAACCAAACACATTTACGTAGCAAACTGGTTTTTCGGTGCTTTTATCCTAACGGTAGCCATCCTTCACATTGTGAACAGCCTAGCAATACCAGTTAGCTTAACTAAATCATACTCTATATATGCTGGTGCAACAGATGCCATGGTGCAGTGGTGGTACGGCCACAATGCCGTTGGTTTCTTCCTGACTGCCGGCTTTTTAGGCATGATGTATTACTATGTACCCAAGCAAGCTCAACGACCAATTTATTCTTACCGCCTTTCTATTGTACATTTTTGGGCGCTGATATCGATTTATATGTGGGCAGGCCCTCATCACTTGCACTACTCTGCTTTGCCTGACTGGGTACAAACATTAGGCATGGTTTTCTCTCTCATTCTTTTAGTACCCTCGTGGGGAGGAATGATAAACGGCCTAATGACATTAACTGGCGCATGGGATAAATTAAGGACCGACCCGATATTGAGGTTTCTCATTGTTTCCCTGTCTTTCTATGGTATGGCCACATTTGAAGGGCCAATGATGGCGATTAAAACTGTCAACGCCCTATCGCATAATACTGATTGGACCATTGGACATGTACACTCTGGCGCACTCGGCTGGGTTGCAATGATCTCTATTGGTTCAATTTATTCCTTAACGCCTTCATTATTTGGAAAAAGCAAGCTCTACAGTATAGACCTGGTCAACGTACATTTTTGGTTGGCAACAATTGGTATTGTGCTCTATATCGCCGCTATGTGGGTGTCTGGCATTACCCAAGGTTTAATGTGGCGAGCAATAAACCCACTAGATGGCACGCTTACCTACTCATTCGTTGAATCATTGAAAGCGATTCATCCCTACTACATTATTCGTTTCTTGGGTGGTTTTCTGTTCTTCGCAGGTATGCTGATCATGGCATATAACATTGCAAGGACAATTACCAGTAGGAGCCTTTCAAGAACCAGCATCTCTGATCAACCTGTATCCTCTCTGCACAAGGGGCAAGTCAGCACATGAAACACGAAGTAGTAGAAAAAAATATTGGCCTAATGATCGTGCTTATTCTAGTGGCGATAAGCTTCGGTGGACTCGTAGAGATCGTGCCTTTGTTCTTTCAGTCAGAAACTAATGAACCGCTACCCGGCATTAAGCCGCTCCCTGCTTTAGCGCTTGAAGGGCGAGACGTTTATATACGAGAAGGCTGCCATGTATGCCATACCCAAATGATTAGGCCCTTACGAACAGAAACAGAACGCTACGGCCATTATTCTTTAGCCGGAGAAAGCGTTTATGAGCACCCATTTTTATGGGGCTCCAAGAGGACTGGACCAGACCTAGCTAGAGTTGGTAAAAGATATTCAGATGAATGGCATTACGCTCATTTAATCGATCCAAGAAGCGTGGTTCCTGAGTCGGTAATGCCTAGCTATCCGTGGCTTACAACCAAACTGATAAAGCATAGAGAAACAGAAGAGAAAATGAAAGCACTGCGCAAAGTTGGCGTGCCGTACACCGACGAGCAAATCAAACAAGCAGCAAGTGAGGTTGAGGGTTACACCGAGATGGAGGCTCTAATCGTGTATTTACAACAACTAGGAACGGTGGATCTATTGACTTCCCCACTATCGACATCCTCACAAGGAAAACCAAACTCCTAGATAAAAAGAGCGTAATGATCGTGATAAGCATTGATATAATTCGGGCAATACTAACACTCTTGACGATGATAGCTTTCTTCGGCATATGTTGGCATATTTTTGTTCGTCATTCGGCAAAAGATTTTGATGAAGCTGCGGCATCCCCGCTCGAGGACAACCAACCTGGTGATGGCCTTGAACAGAAAACAATGCAAATAAACTCAAGTTTAATCAGCACAACTCAGGAAGACACCGCTAGAAAAAATCACCAACAAGCATCAATTAACCAACTTTAAAGGCATTTTTCATGAGTAGCTTCTGGAACTTCTGGATCATTTCCCTTGTTACCTTTCAAATCCTAGCCACGGTATTTCTGATCACTTGGACTCGAAAGCAAAGCCCAGAGGATCTAGCTGATACAGATACCATGGGACACACCTATGATGGGATTGAAGAGCTCAACATGCCGTTACCCAAGTGGTGGTTAAACCTGTTTTATCTAAGCATATTTTTTGGAATCGGTTATCTAATTTGTTACCCAGGATATGGTGCATTAAAAGGGAGTCTAGGCTGGAGCTCAAAACAACAATGGGAAGATGAAGTGGTTGCCAATGAAAAAAACTATGCAGAGCTTTTCTCACAATACGCGGCGGAACCCATAGAGTCGCTGATCAATTACAGTGAACCCATGCAAGTAGGCCAAAGGATATTTAATAATAACTGCGCTATATGTCATGGCTCAGACGCCAAAGGTACGCTCGGTTTCCCAAATCTCGTAGATAACGATTGGCTCTACGGTGGCACGCCTAGTAAAATCAAGGAGACTATCCTCCAAGGTAGGCAGGGTAACATGCCTGCTTTTGGCAAAATCTTGAATGACTTCGACGTTGAAGCCCTCACACATTATGTTAAGAGCCTAAGTAGCCCAGGGAAGCCAAACCATATCGACCCTATTCTAGCCGACAAAGGTGCAAACCTCTTTCAAGCTAACTGCGCCTCATGCCATGGCTCAGACGCTAAAGGCAACCACCTCATGGGAGCGCCTAATCTAACAGATCAAACCTGGCTCTATGGGGGCGATTTAACAAGCATTCGTCATACACTGATTAATGGCCGTCAGGGCAATATGCCGGAATTCAAAGACTTGCTTGGCCCAGATAAAGTACATGTGGTAGCTGCTTATATATATGGAATCAATATTAACCAGAAAACCAGTACGTACTAAAAAGGGGTTGCCTACCCCCTCATTCCTACACATTAGCCGCATGGAACATCAATGGATAAAGCTACGCTGATCAACGTTAAAAATATCACGACACCAGACTCAAGCAGCAGCATTGATCTATACCAAAAACGAAAAAAAATATATACGCGGCGTACTGCAGGCATATTTGAAAATATTAGAACCTCAACAATCTGTATCACACTCAGTTTTTTCTTCGTGTTACCTTGGCTAAACTGGGAAGGTCGTCAAGCAGTTATTTTTGATATAGCACACCGAAAGTTCCATTGGTTCCATCTCACTTTTTGGCCGCAAGACTTCATCTTATTGGCCTTAGGCCTTATTGTTGCAGCTTTCGGACTCTTTTTTATTACAAATCTTGTTGGCAGAGTATGGTGTGGCTATACCTGCCCTCAAACAGTGTGGACAAAAATTTTTACCTGGATTGAAGAAATCACAGAAGGCCAAAGGCATCAAAGAATTCGGTTAGACCAATCACCATTGGGCATCAACAAACTAGCGCGCAAATCCTTGAAACACTTTCTTTGGCTTGCTGTTTCTTTATGG
>JAYPYM010000240.1:0-6617 GCA_038135915.1 Gammaproteobacteria bacterium | reverse complement strand
TAATAGTGCTGAGCGGAAATTACAAAACTGCTGCTCATTTAAACACCAAAGCGACTAACCGCTATCGAAGAAAAGGCGACCAGGATGGCTCTCTTACTTCACCTACCTTAACAGGCAATCTCATTTTTGTATTCCCATCAATAGAAACAGCAGCCAGCAAGCCCTTTCCTTTTCTGTCGGATGTCGCATACAACAGCATGGTGCCATTTGGTGCAACTGTCGGAGATTCATCCAAATCTGTTTGCGTCAAGACGCGAAGCCCCCTGCCCTCCAAAGATTGGATCGCAATATGAAAACGTTTGTTTTTTCGATGCACAAACACCAAATTCTCACCATCTGGGGAAATCAAACCTCGAGCATTATAATTACCCTCGAATGTTAAGCGCTTCACGCTAAGATCAGATAAAAAAAGTTGATATATCTGAGGCGTACCACCTCGGTTAGAAGTAAAAATAACAGACCGGCCATCTGGGCTATATCTTGGCTCAGTATCTATCGCATAATGTTGGGTCAAACGTTTAAACTTCCCAGTTTCTAGATTCAATTGATACAGCTCTGGATTGCCGTCTTTTGATAGTGTCATCACCATATGCCGACCATCTGGAGACCAATCCGGCGCACCATTTATACCTTTAAAATGAGTGAGCTGTCTTTTTTTACCCGTTATCACATTCTGCATATAGATAGCTGGCCTAGTCTTTTCATAAGAGACGTAGGCAATATGTTTTCCATCCGGTGCCCAAGAAGGAGAAAGGA
Organism: Gammaproteobacteria bacterium; assembly: GCA_038135915.1. Taxonomy (GTDB): domain Bacteria; phylum Pseudomonadota; class Gammaproteobacteria; order Pseudomonadales; family UBA6940; genus JAYPYM01. Next base: position 5,861 of record JAYPYM010000240.1, on the reverse strand, counting down.
TGGGTTCAGAAGACTTCAAAATAGTTTTAGCGCGATGACCGTCCGCATCTGCTTTTTGCAGTTGATACTCTCTTTTTCCGTTCTCTAGTTGCTGGACCGTAACATAGAGTATTTCTGTAGAGAATGCGCCCTTCAAGCCTACCAACTTCTCATAGATTAAATCACTGATATAATGCGCCCCATCTCTTAGGTTATCTACAGAAATGCCTGTTTTCAATAAAGGGACTCGCTTTCCCTGGTAAACATCCAATAGCTGAAAGTTAATAGAACCACCGCCAGCAGGGTTTGGTAAAACCTGTCCTACCAGCAGATACTCTGTCCCTAGGATTCGCCAATCTCGATATATCACTTGGTCGACGTTGTTAGGCCTACTCAACATATCTGCACGAGGCAGCAATTTAAATTGACCACTTCGTGTCAGGTCATTTTGAATAATCATAGCCACATCTTGGCTTGGTAACCCATCGGCTTGCCAAGAAAAGGGGGATATTGCCATAGGCAAGGCACTCATATGGCTAGAGGTGACCTCAATCGTTAGAACAGAGTCGGCCAAACCTTTATTCGGACTAAATATTAGCAAAGAGCACCAAATAGTCGTACTGACTAAGTAAAGCGCTATACATTGCGCTCTAGTCAGACTTTGTTTGAAATATTTTTTTGGTAGATTAATACACATATATTGAATTCTCTTGCGGGTATGTTTTATAGCTCAGGTTTAAAGTTAAAATTAAATTGCCTGAAATACCTCTGAAAAAGCTGTACTTCATTGGGCACATCAAAGTAACCGGCATCTTGGACAGCACGTAACGCAAATCTATCCAAATTAATATCCCCACTACTTTTTAAAAGCTTTACTTCTCTCACTTGCCCATCTGGAAAGAGGTGTATCTCAAGTAAAACTGACATACCACTTTTTGCCGAAGGGGGTAAGGTAAAAAACTGCTCTATTCTCGACTTAATCAAACGCTTATACTTATAGATCTCGGAAGCTTGGCGCTGCTCTTCTTTTGCTTGTTCAGCGGCAAGCTTCTCTGCGTTTTCGGCCTCCAAAGCTCTCTCCAATGTTTCCTTTTGAATAGCATCTTCTAGCATTGTTGGATCAAAGACGGGTGGCACAACTTTCGGCTTGGGCTTTACAACCTTAGGCTTGGGCTTTACAGCCTTAGGTTTAGGCTTCGAGACCTTTGGTTTTGGAGCTTGTTTTGGTTTAACAGGCGCTGGCTTGACCTTTTTTTCAACTTTTGCCGGCTTTGGTTTGCTTTTTGGACTCGGCTTTTTGGGTTTTTTTGGCGGCTTAGGCTTAGAGGTGGGCTTTGCCACCTCTGCTCTTTTCTCTTGAGGTTTTTCCATCAGCACAACTTCAATAAATGCTTGTTTTGGCATGATAATCGGCTTGCTAGTATTTAGCTTCATATGGACTAGTACAACGGCCAAAATACCAAGGTGTAGACAAAAACTTTTTATATAAGCAACAAAATATTGTTTTTTATCCAACGAGTTTAAAATTGCAGTGTGCATAGCCCAGTCTAAACCAATAAAAACATAGTATCATTCAAACCTCTTCTACTAGATTTAGCCAGGGGGCTCACTTTTCACCTGTTCTTCAGCCTGATGAGTAGGCTCTGGATCTGTCACCAACCCTACTTTGGTTAACTCAGATGACCTTAACGTGGAGAGCAAATATACAACTTTACCATAGGGTACATTTTTATCACCTTCAATTAAAATCGGGATATTGGGCTTCGAACGTCTAACCTTCATCAGCTGCTGCTGCAAATCTTCAATACTCAAGGGTTTATCACGATCTTCACCAATATTTAAAAAATATTCGCCTAACGTATTCACAAAAATAACAACTGGCTCCTGCTGTTGTTGCAAAGGTTCGGACTGCACTTCTGGGAGTTCAATCTTAATACCTTGGGTCAGCAAGGGTGCAGTTACCATAAAAACAATCAGCAGGACTAACATCACATCGATGTAAGGTACGACATTAATATCCGATATAGGTTTCCTGGTTGACCGAATTTTAGTCACAGATTCTGCCTCTCAATAAATAGGTAGGTTCACTTAAACTACGCCTGATTTGCCCATCAACAGGTGGGCTTGCCGATGCAGTATACTTGAGAACTCATCTGAAAAAGCATCATAGGCATTTAGCAAGGCATCTGACTTAGCAGCAAAACGATTATAAGCGATTACGGCAGGAATCGCAGCAACCAAGCCCATAGCCGTCGCAATCAATGCCTCGGCAATAGCCGGCGCTACTACATTTAGGGAAGCTTGCTCAGCATTAGCGAGCGCCAAGAATGATGACATAATACCCCAAACTGTACCTAATAAGCCCAAGTAAGGGCTCGTTGAACCCACTGTTGCTAAAAAGGGTAAGTGAGACTCTAACTTTTCTCGCTCTCTTAACAGAGCAACCCGCATAGCTCTTTGAATACCCTGCATGATGGATTCTACGTCTGCTCCCTTTGTTTGACTGATTCGATTAAACTCCTTAAACCCAGCTTTAAATATGCTCTGTTCGCCATGATCAGGCCCAGTTTTAGTATTCACTTGCACATATAATTTTGAAAGATCAATGCCTGACCAAAATCTTTCTTCAAACTCATGAAGCGCATTCGAAGCAAGACGAAAGTCTTTTGCTCTCTTGCAGATTAACGCCCAAGAGACAATTGAAATCATCACCAAAGCGACCATCACCAGCTGAACCGGCAAACTGGCTTCCAACAGAATACTCGAAACGGAATGACTCGCTTGCAATTGCTTCCTCCTCATAAACTTCTATCAAAATGGTTATATGTCGAGCGCACAAACGCCGAGCGCAAAAACGCATTGTTTCAACAGTCAGGACGCCTAACCTTGCTTATGGAAGTCTAATCCTTTAACCTGCTGTTTTAAAGAATAGATATACAATTTAAGTACAATACCAGTCATTAGACAGTCTTTAATTTAGAAAATAATATGAAAACTCGTGAACGAATACTGGTCACTGCACTGGAGCTTTTCAATATCTGCGGTGAACCCAACGTATCTACGGTTGATATTGCTAATGAAATGAATATCAGCCCAGGCAACCTTTATTACCACTTTAGAAACAAAGAAGAAATTGTCAGGTCAATTTTCGATACTTTTGAACATGAGTTTAACACCATACTGGACATCAGCAAGGATACCTTCTCTAACATTATCGAGATCTGGTTATATATCAAACTTATTTATGAAAAGATATGGCACTATCGATTTATATACAGAGACTTGAATAATTTAATCGGAAAAACCCCTTTTTTAGATAAACACATTAAACGGCTCATTAAAAAAGAGACTGACACTGTATTAACGATATGTATTAGCCTAAAAAACGCCAAGCAGCTGCATATTAATGAAAGTCAGCTCGACAGTTTAGTAGACAATATCGTGTTTAAACTCATGTTCTGGATAAATCATGTATATACACTTTATCAAGATCAGCCAAGAGATATCTCGATCAACACAGGTGTGCATCAGCTGATGTCTCTATTGGAAGTATTTTTAAATGAAGAATCTAAGGGTATATTAAAAGAATTAAGGTTAAACGATTTGGAATCAAGCAGGACGCAGTCAGAATCAGCAAATCAATTAAACTAATGCAAAACTCTTCTAGGGCTTTTTGTATTAGAAGCGTCAGCATGGCCATCTTTTTGCACAAAGTCTTGCTTTAGCTGGCTTGCACACTCTACGCCCGCACCAATCATAGCTTTGCACACTTCAATCTTAGAGCGTCCCAAAAAAGAAGTAGCCTCATCAGAAAATCCAATTGTCAAAATAGTGTCTTCAGAATCAGAACGCCGCAAAACTACTTCGCCATCTGCCAACTCTACAATTTCTAACGTAGCTGTGCCTGTCATTTTCACCTCGAAACGATTTCCGCATTCATTGGGAGCAAAACAATTCACTAGATAAAATTATCCTACAGCAAAGCATCTACAATGACTAGCTTTTCAAAGATGAGTTTTAGAAGTTTTTCTTTAAGATGCGTTTGAAGATAAATTTAGACAATCTTCAAACAATCAAAACGCCACAAGCTGTGATCGCAAATCAGAGAACAAACTCTCTGTTTGATCAATGATATTTGATCGCCTGAGCTTTCACTGGATTTACCAGCATCTACCATAGGAATCCGTTCACTTCTGTCCAATTTACCCTCAAACTGATCTACTGGCCTAAAAATCCCAGCTTTAACTCTGTTTATTTGCTCATGAAGCAAAAAGAGCCAATGACCAGTTTGTGATCGGTAATTCAAAATGGTCTTCAAGGCATCCACCTCTAACCCTTGTTTACGCAATATAAGATCAGCATCTTCTATGCTAGATTGATTTGTAAGCACCTGATCAGATACACCTACAGATTCCAAAACTTCTCGCGCAAAAAAATGATAACTTTGATCCAACAATAACAAGATGGAAGTCTCGTAAGCTTCTGTAGTCAGCATATCCTTGCCTGCTTCTTTGATACACTGAACATGATCCTTTCTTCGAGCATCCATTGCTCGCGCCAACGCAAGCAACTCGATACAGCTCGTGGAGGCTGGCTTTGACGACATGAGTATCCACCTTGTAAAAATAAAGATAAGAAAGATTTGTAGATAGAATTTATCAAGGCCTAACAGCCTTGATCTTAATTAATCAATAACTATTAAGCTTTTTTCTTGGCTGCTTTCTTTTCAGGCTCAGGGGGTATCTCCCATTTACCGTTTCTATAGTAGCATTTCCATTTGGTTTGTTTACCATCAGCTTCAGAAGTCAGATACTGCTCTTTTGTTTTCCTGCTATAACGTAGCACCGATGGATTACCATCCGGGTCAGTCTCTGGTGCAGTTTTTAGATAACTGAATTTGACATCCAATTGATCTTTAACACTCATGATTTCACTAATTTTTGGAGCGCGGGTTTCTCGATGCTTTGGAAACTTACTTGCAGCCAAGAACAAGCCTGCAGCACCATCCCTAAGCAGAAAAAAATCATCGGTTTTTTCACAAGCCAAATGCGGCAAAGGTATTGGGTCGACCTTTGGTGGTGCCGGCTCGCCACTTTTTAACAGCTTCCGAGTATTCTTACAATCTTCTGCTGTGCAGCCAAAGAATTTGCCAAATCGACCCGTTTTCAGCTCCATATTGGCGCCACACTTGTCACACTCAAGCAAGGGGCCATCGTATCCTTTTATTTTAAACTGCCCAGACTCTAACTCGTACCCCTTACAGTCCGGACTGTCTCCGCAAACGTGAATCCGTAACGTTTCATCGACTAAATAGCTCTCCATAGCGGTGCCACATAGCTTACATCGCTTTTTAGCTCTCAGCTCATCCGTTTCATCTAATTTTTCTTCTGTACTCTCTGACTCATCACCAGGAATCAGATTAACAGTTTGTGTACAGCGCTCTTTTGGGGGCAAATTGTATCCGGAGCAACCAAGAAACACCCCAGTAGTAGCTGTTCTAACCTGCATGTTTCGCTCACAAGCTTTACATGCATACTCTATTTCAATCGGCTCATTAGAGCGCATACCACCTTCTTCTTGCTCAGCAGCATTCAGTTTAACCTTGAAGTCCTCATAAAAGTCATCAAGTACATCTCGCCACTGACATTGATCATTAGAAATAGCGTCCAGCTTCTCCTCCATATTCGCCGTGAAGTCATAGCTCATTAGGTGAGAAAAGCATTCAGTCAGTCGATCTGTAACGATTTCACCCATTTTTTCTGCATAAAGACGCTTTTTTTCATTCTTGACGTATCCACGCTCCTGTATTGTGGATATGACACTCGCATAAGTGGACGGCCTGCCTAAACCTCTTTTCTCTAGCTCTTTAACCAAACTAGCTT
>JAYPYM010000239.1:0-6669 GCA_038135915.1 Gammaproteobacteria bacterium | reverse complement strand
CACTCGAACGTGGATCATTACTCATTGGTGAATTCGTAGCTATTCTGATTGTCTATTTTAGCATATACAGTATGAACCAACTGATGAGTCGCTCTACCATAACGTTGAGCACAACAGCTGGCCTAAACTTCGCCAACTGGGTTTCTGAAGACCTCTTCACTCGAATCGAACTCAATTCAAACCATATTCAAGATTACATTAATGCCCAAAATAATTTTTCACGTCCTGTTCAAACAAACGCTACACCAGCATTGCGTGATCTTGGTGAAGTGTTCTGCGAACCAGTGAATGGGGGTGCCCATACTAATACAGCAGGTGCTTACCCCGGGCTCATCTGGCGACTCAGTTGTGTAAACAATGATTGCACAACTGGGAACGTCGAAATAAACATAGAGTTACCCGATACATCGGGAAACAATAACCCTCGAACAATGACATTCTCTCGGGTGATAGATGTATAATCCCAATCTTACCAATATGACATTTAGCAGAACATATAGTTCCGGCCTGTCATTGATTCCCGTTCTGCTACTCAGCACCATCATTTCTGTATTGGTGTTGAATGGATCATTCCAAGTCAAAAAGACTCAAGTCATCACTGTCAATGAGTTAGCACAAGCAACTATCTATCGGGAATCCTATGATAAATCTACCGCACATAAAAAAGAGTATTCTGACCCAGATAAACTGGCAGATGTAGAGTTAGCCCCTGTGGATATCGTTGGTCAAGATGGTATAGAAGGGACAATTAAACGGTTACCTGGGACAACTCAATGCCCTGGGTCAAGTGTCCAATGCATCAATTTTCTGATTCAATCATCGGCAGAAAATGATAATACCATGGCTTCAGATCTTCACGTTCACGGTATTCAAATTATTAAGCCTGACTAAACTTAGAGCTGGTTATATTTATGAAACAAACCGGAATCACCTTAATTGAGCTGCTGATCACCTTGGCTATATCAGGCATGGTCGCTTCTCTAGCAATTAGGTACTATATGGTGACAAGTTCATTAAATGGAAAAGCGATTGCCCAACAATTATTGGCTTCAAATGCTTCCGTAGCCATGTCATTTCTTAGAGACAATGTTAGAGATGCAGGATTTGCTGATGATGCGCCGTGGGTATCCTATAGTCCTATTGATATTGGAGACGCTTGTATTAACTCGAATTATTGTTCCACAAGCTACGATGACAATACCTCAGACACACTTGCCATTCGATACAACCCAACCAACAACATGTCATGTAATGGTAATACCGTCAGTGACGAGGAAGTGATCGTTAACCATTTTTATGTGGATAATGCATCCTTACGTTGTCACTCATATTCTGTGACGAATGACACGCCAATCGGCACCCCAGTGGTGCTACAAAACTACATCCATGCCATGCAAATTAATTACTGGATAGAAGACGCTGCTAATATGACCCGAGTGAGTGAATTTGATCCAGCTACTGAAACCCCGCTAGCAATCACTTTGAGCTTGCTAGTCGGTAGTGGTCTTCCATACAGATCAGTAGACAGTAATAAAGATCTTGTCTTACTGAATGAAGCAACCTTTAACGAATCTAGTTTTGATGAGAGAGTCCAAATCGTACAGTCTACTTTTTTGATTAACACCACATTCAAGCTGAAGAAAAGTTTTGATGCGATGGGATTGTAATACTTAAAATAAAAGGCATACTATTTTGAATAATGCTGGATCTTACCTAAATCGAACCACTGGCTTCACATTGCTAGAGCTCATGCTGGTCTTATTAATTGTCAGTATCTTTTCTCTGTTTGCCGTTCCAATCTATACTGACATGGTAAAAGAAAAAAGGTGGGATGAAGGTAAAGCGAAACTACTAGAAGTACTTCTCAAACAAGATGCATTTAAACTAACAGATGCCCCAACATTTTCCTATACAATGGATTTAACTGATCTTGGATACGATTCGTCAAACCTAGGCTCTCGCAATGATGGACGTGGAGATCACGCTTACTACATAACATTAAGCCTCTGTTCTAACGGACTACCTATTGGCCAGTGTGTAAAAGTGATCGCGACCCCAGACAATGACCAAGACCCAGAATTTTCTGTACAAAGCAACGACCTTGAAATCAAGGAGAACTAACATTGCCGGTAAACATTAAAAAATTTAGGGTACAGCTTGGACTAACACTCATTGAACTCGTGATAGTTACCAGCATCATACTCATTCTAGGTTCCTTCGCTTTTGCGAATTATTCTGAACACCGCCTTCGTTTACAACAAGAAGTAGGAAGAGAATTCGGAAATACGATTATCATGCAGCAAGCAGAACACTACTTAGAAAACCAAAAATACGCAACTTTATCTGAACTTGGATACACTAATACCAACCCAATATCTTCGCCTGGGTTTTATCGAGCAACGTTGCAGGATTGCTCTGACCCTCCAGGGAATGTAGACGATCATGCATTGATGAATTGCGTTTCTGTCTTTCTTGAGCCGACAGGCTTGGGTGTATTCAATGATATGACCCACATTGTTAGTACAAGCGGCAACTAAACCAAACGAAAAGGTAGCTTGATATATGAAAACAGCCATATTAAAAATCCAGTTCCTATTCATGTTCTCTCTCATTCTATCAACTCCTGGTTTAGCTAATGAGCTGGAGCTCCTAATTCCATATAACGATAAACACTTTATACCCAATATCGCAGTGGCCATTGACTCCTCTGGTTCGGCATGGCATCAAGCACCAGTGAAAGTAGGTTCTACCCAAGAAATATTCAATGATGATCACTTCATGGGTAAAAAATTCTATAAAGCGCTGCTTGTAGATAACGACTGGGAATTTGAGGAAATAGATATTGACCTGATAGAAAGTACGGAGGAGGTAACAGGTGATTTTGATGGCGAGGACGGCAATAATGATATATCACTGCGTATTTTCATTGATTCAGATGATAATGACATTAAAAAAGTAGAATATGGGGTTAATAGCTGGTCGACTATACGCACTTTTAGTGCCTTCAAAAGTGGAATCGTATCCCCTTTGGACGCCGGGCAAGCGGACGCCAACAACTATGTATCCAATGCTAATCAGATTGTTAATACAGTTAGAAACAACCTGGACACCGTTAATAGCAGTAACTCCGCAACCCGAATGGATGCTATCGGCCGTAAACAGGCTTTCATTTTCGATTCAGGTGACTATGACCTTGCAGCAGGCGCCCCGTCACATGGTGGTAAACGCCTTGTCATATTACTTGGGACTATGATCTTGTTGAATAATCAGATTATTGTTGACTTTATGCAAGATGCAATCAGAAAATCCTCAGATAAGGGCGGTGCTAACATTGCAATTATCGGCTTTGGGAATACCTCAGAGAGCGATACGGACGGGTTCGGCGGTATCCCTTGGCTTGCCTTCAAAAGCACGGTTGATCAAGGTCAGGCAAACAGTATCGCAAATGCATTTAGAAATCGATTCAGAGAACAGAATTTTATACAATTCCCCGAGGACCATGATTGGTCATGGTCACCTCTGGATCCTTTTGATGAAATACCAAATATCGCACAGAAAGCATTTCCACAATTAGCTAAAGTGGCGACACCACCTTGGCTACATATTTTATTTCCTCCACTAGAAAACCCTTCTTTTCAGTGGGTCCCAAGTGACGGAAGTACATCCTGTTGCTCACCCGTCACCACTTTGCATTTAACTGCTTATGAAATGTTTCAGGGTGGGGATCCAGCAAACCACTTTACGGATGATTATATCGATGAAACTAATATCTATGAGAATATGGAGTATGCTAATGTACTCAATACGCTCACTACCGGTTATCCTTACGGGCTTTCAGGCCCACGGGCTGGAAGAATAGATAGAGATGCGTTTACTAATGGCAGACGAGATGGGCCCTATGTACCGCATTTATCAAGAGATGATGTGTGCGGACCAAATCACCTCGTCACAATAACCGACTTTAAAGCCACAGGTGATAAATTCGAACACACAGAAATCTTAGATGTGATTCAAGATTTAACAGGCAGCCGGCCCAGCAACCCCAATTTTGAAGTGAATTACAGCATGGGGCAATCTCTCTTAGATGAGTTTACGGAAGCCTTGTATTTAAATGATGTAAATCCTCACCAACCGGGTTTTCAGAACATCACAACTCATTTTGTAGATACGGATCCCGATCATGATAGCCACTCTGATGCAATTCAATATGCTTGGGAGTTTGGCGGCGGAAAACAGTTATACACCCTGCACAATTACGACCCAGCATCAATCACCGTGATGGACGATATCATTGATGAAGCTACAGATTCAAAACCAAGGCTCCCAGCTTATAAATTGACCATTCCCACTGATCCACTCAACCCTTTTCAACAAGGCAATGAGGTTATTGTTTCTTTTTTTGATGGCAAAAAAGGAAACATCAGAAAATACAGAATAACAAATGGCGTGATTGTTAACAAAAACGGCCAACCTGTGTTCCACTCACGTGGTTCAGTAGATTTCGATAATGTTGGGCAGGGTCTTTGGAGCGATGATACAGACCTACCCATTTATAGTGGAGGCGTAGCAGGAACATTTGACTACAACGGAACGAACCGCTATGTCATGCGTTCAGAAAATTCAAAAGTGATAGAACTGGATGACAATGGTAACGCTCCACCAGCCAGCTTGACCAAAAACGCATTTTTCCCAGATGGCAGCGGCACTCAAGATGAACTAGCAGATGTCAAAAAAATAATTCGCGGTGTAGACCCTGAACCGAATGAAGACGGTGATACTGTGCCATATAGATTTTTTGGTGATGCGCTTAACGCGAGCCCTAAGGTTTTTTATTATCGCAGAGGCAGCAGCCCAGTGGCTCGTATCTTTAGTGCAAACAACATGGGGTTTGTGCACAACTTCGATCTAGAATCAGGTCAAGAGAAATGGGGCTTAATTTTGCGTGAGTTCCTCCCTAGAGTTGGCGATTTTTATCGAACTGGAGATTCATTAGATATTGACAATAAAGAGTACGGTTTCGATGGACATATTGAAATTCTACATAATGATTTAAATAACGATTTTGACTTGATGAACGGCGGTGTGATTGACACTGTCGATGGCGTTAAAGAAACAGCCACTCTCCTTGTTACTGCTCGAAGAGGTGGAAAATATCTGATTGGCTTAGATATCGCCAATGAAAACCGCCTAGATGACAATAAAAACTGGTTGATATCAGAACAAACGCCAGGCTTTTCTGGGATTGGCGACACATGGAGCAAACCCGTCATCGGTTACTTGAATGCAGAAAGCGACCCAACTGGAAAACAGGAACCCGTTATCTTTCTCGGTGGCGGATACGATGATCAGTACGACAACCCAGGGTTTACAGGCGCCGCTAGATGGGGTAACAGTATATATATCATTAAACCCGATGGTACTAAACACTGGTCTGCCGGCAACGGTGGCGACGAGCAGGTTCTGGAAATGCAATATCCAATTGTTGGGAACATTGAGACAATTGATCTTGATAATAATGGATCGGTTGATTTATTCTACGCCGCAGATCTGATGGGACAAGTATTTCGATGTGAGATTGAACTTCCCACAGGGCAAGGGTTACCCGGAAACGATCAGATAAATTGTGCGCTTTTTGCAGACCTTGGAAGGTCTGGCCAACGATTTTATGCAAGCCTTGATGCCGTACCTATTATTTCTAAACGTGGAGGGATCACTCACATTGCATTGTCGATAGGCTCTGGAAATTTAACTACACCATCTGAAGCGGGTATTATCAATTCTTTTTATACCGTTTTTGATCAGTTGGATTCAGAGCAGCCTAGCACGCTCATCACAAGAAATGACTTAATGCAACTCACCATAGGTTCAAACCAAGAGTATTCACTCACCTCAGATAAACCAGGCTGGTATGTTAACTTCAATGCCGGCGAAAAAGTTTGGACATCTTCAAAAACATTTTTCAATAATTTAAATTTTAAAACCTTCTACAAGGCGAACAGTGTTCCGATACCAGAGCGATGCACACCCGTCAGTGCTTACGCCGGCCGATCCTATTTAGTCAACATCATATCTGGTAATCTTGTCGGCAATCCCCAAGATATATCATTACAATCAGGTTTGCCTACACTGGGCACTACAAAAATCAGGTATAGTGAGCAGAACGGAAAATTCTCAAGCAATGTTAGCATTCAGAACGACGGCGGCCAAAATAACACAGTAACACTGCCAGAATTTCCATCAACGCTACGCTCTTTTTACACAGATGACGACCAAGAATAAGCGCCTGTGACAATCAGCTGAGTCAAGCTTGCTTTACTTTAGCCTGAGCTTGTAAATCAACTTGCTCTAGGGTTTGACCGGCTTTTTCATTAACTTTCGGAAAAATGGCTTCATACTCTTTCAAAATGGCTTCAAATATGGAAGGCGTAAAATCAGGTCCTTTTTCTTTGACTCCGCAATACAAGGGTTTTGGTGCTAGACGCATGCAACCACTGGTCCGAGACCAACTGAAAGCTTCGCCTTCATCACAACCGGTTCGTATAATGATCTGAGGTTGGGGTAGGCCTAACTCTCCAAGTGCAGAGCACTGTAACAAGTTTTTATAGCTAATTTCTCCGTTGCATAAAGGGTCTTTCATTGCTTTATTAGCAGCATTAGCAAGTTCAGCTT
>JAYPYM010000238.1:0-6700 GCA_038135915.1 Gammaproteobacteria bacterium | reverse complement strand
TAAATAACCCGCCTTCTTGGAAAAAAGAAACTACTGAAGCATAGGTGTCCATAGACATATCCTCGATTCAATCTTTAGTTAATAACTATTCTGCGCTTTATACTGCTGATACTAAAAAACCTTTATGTGTGTCATTAAAAGAGATGATAGTACATTTCCATCATTGTATGGCGAGAACAGGTTAACAAAACTCAGAAATTTCAGCTAACAATCGTGAATAAGTTTTATTAAGTGAGACCTGCGTATATTTAATTTGGTATAAATCCTGACCGTAAACTATAGTCATTTTAATATCAAATTAGAAAGTAACTTTGGCTATTACAAATATGCATTATTTATTAGGCACGGGTCTGCCGATAATTGGAATACTTGTAATTTTATTTTCCTATCATAAAAGCAAGCCTATGCCGGCTGTCTATGACTATGAAAATACCCGGTACAGGGTACAAGTTGTTGATGGTCCGATTCAGCCTTTACCGACGATCGAGTATATAAACGATTCGGAGGTGAAGCTGGGTAAAGCTTTGTTCACCAGTAAACTACTCTCAAAAAATAATGAAATTGCTTGTTCAAACTGTCATGATCTTGAGCGTCATGGTGCAGATGGCTTAGCTCTTTCGCCAGGTGTTGGTGGACAGTTGGGTACTCGTAATACACCTACAGTGTTCAATGCTGTATTCAACTTTAGGCAATTCTGGGATGGTCGAAGTCATGATTTAGCAGAACAAGTGTCTGGACCGATACATAACCCCATAGAAATGGCAAGTAATTGGCCTGAAATCATCGCCAAGTTAAAAGCAGATGCTTTTTTTAGTAAAGCTTTTAAGGAGCAGAGCATAGCGATTAGTGAAGAGAACATTGTTCACCTTATTCAGGTCTTTGAGGAGTCACTGGTAACCAATAATGCCCCTATTGACCTTTTTCTTTTGGGAGACAATGATGCATTGACACCGGCCCAAAAACGCGGCCATCGAAAGTTTATTGACTTTGGCTGTGCCACCTGCCATCAAGGTAAGAATATTGGCGGTAATTTATTTCATCGATTAGGCCGTTTACACCTCGTACCAAAACACTTACTTGAAGATAAAGGTCGCTATCTGGTTACGGGGAAAACGACCGACGAGTATGTATTTAAAGTGCCGAGCTTACGAAATGTAGAGAAAACGGGACCTTATTTTCACGACGGTTCTGCCCCTGATCTTGAGACAGCTATTGATATTATGGCAAAAGGTCAATTAGGGCTTGAGTTGAATCATCAGGATATCCAAGATATTAAGCAGTTTTTGAAAGCGTTCACGGGGCAAAACCCTCAATCATTAGGGAAAAGTTAAATGGTTTCTAAACCTTTAATTTTTTATATTTTAGAGTTTTGTTTTCTAGTATTTATTTTGTTTTCTGGTATTAGTATGGTTGATACGTACCACAAGGAACAGCAGTTAGAAAATGAAATTGCCTATAAGAACAGTCTCAATACCCTTGTAATTGAAGTGATTGTTGAGGCGACGTCAGCGAGTAATCAAAGCATTCGTCATTATGACAGATATTCCCAAAAAAAACGTCAGATAGACCAGCTGCTTATGATAGGCCGATCTGAAGACTTAGCCTTCTTAAATGAGCAAGTGGACCTATTGATTAGTGATGTTGACCATTATTTGCAGTTAATCAGTATGCTGAAAACTTCAATGCGGTATATTTCTCACTTTAATATCATGAAGAAGAACACTGATACAAAAGAAAGGTTAATTTTAAATACGTCAATGTTAGTGGCCGCGTATGTGAATAGTGTGTATGAAAATCAGAGAGAAACCATTAAATCTGGAATAGAAAAAAATATTTTATCTATTGAAGCGATTGGTGAGGATAATTTAATCAATGTGTATCTTAGTCATGTTAATTTTATAATGGAGAAATGGGCGCTATCTGAAGATTTATTAGTGCCGATAAAAAAAGCAAAAGTCTATGCGTTTCTGAATCAAGATCTGATAACACTTCGAAAAGAGCTAGCTGATTTGGTTTGGCTCATTACTATGAAAAGTATTTTCTTCGTACTTATGATTTCGATAATGATCATCTCCGTGTTTATCAGACAGTCAATGATTTTGCGTCACGCTAATAAAATGGCAAATGCAGCTGTAGAGGTAAAATCTCAATTTTTAGCAAATATGTCTCATGAGATTAGAACCCCGATGAACGGGATGTTGGGGTTTACAGACCTACTGCTAAGCACTCATTTATCGGATACCCAGCAATCATATGTCAATAACGTAAAGTTCTCGATTAAGTCTTTATCGACTGTGATTGACGATATTTTAGATTACTCGAGAATGGAGTCGAATAGATTAAAGGTAGAGCTTAAACCTTTTAATTTATATGAGTTGATGGATAATATCAGAGCAACTTTCATTGAAGCTGTATCAAAAAAAGACCTGGAGTTTTTAATAGATTTAGATACAAGGCTGAAAAACACTTACGTTGGTGACCCTGTAAGGTTGAGCCAAGTCATCATGAATCTTATGTCAAATGCGGTGAAGTTTACTGATCATGGGCGAGTTATTCTAAAAATAGAGGTGATGTCCGAAGAGGTTCAAGGGGTAGAGAAGTTGTTATTTAGTGTTTCGGATACCGGAATAGGTATTTCTGAATCAGAACAAAAATTACTATTCCAACGTTTTTTTCAGGTAGACGGAAATACACATCGAAAGTATGGCGGTACAGGGTTAGGCCTTTGTATCTGTAGGATGTTGGTGGACCTAATGGGTGGAGGCATTAATCTGGAAAGTAAGAAGGGGGAGGGGACTAGTGTTACATTTACACTTGATTTTTCGGTCAAGGAAGAAAGTGACGCGCCGCTAAGAAAAAATGCGTTTGAGGGGGCGTCGATTCTTATCTTAGAAGACAGTTCAGTAACCTACGAGGCACTACTTAAAATGACTGATTATTTTGGGTTAACAGCCGACAAGGCAAATAGCTTGGTATCAGCTGAAACGCTTTTATCAAGACAGCATTATGATTTTGTGCTAGTTGATATCCCGTCAGGGAGTGATGATCAAGCGTATTTTTCATTATTAAGTAAGCAAGTTAATACCTCTCAAGTGATTCGGTTATTTGATTGTTTTTCAAGTTTGAGTGGGCTATCTGGTAGTTATAAAAAGTTGGCTAAACCTGTATTGATGAACGAGTTTTACGATACATTGGCCAACATTGGTTTGAATAATGAAACAATCAATAAACCCGAGCCTCAAGTCGAAGACAATTTAACGAATAGCTCTTCAGTTGACAAAGAAGCATTTGCGGAAGAAGAAACAATGGTCGAAAAAGAAACAGTGGAAGGTGTGGCGAATCGTACAAGAGTGCTCATAGCCGAAGATCAGGAAGTTAATATTATGTTAATGGAGTGTATCTTTGAAGATTTGGATGTTGATTTTACCATAGTGACTAATGGTAAGTTGGCGATTGACCAAATAAAAGAGAATTCTTTTGATATTATATTAATGGATATACAAATGCCTGAAATGGACGGCGTCGCAGCAACAGAAATTATTCGCAAACAATACTCCATGACGGAGTTACCTGTGTATGCTGTTACCGCGAATGTGATGGCGAGTGACAGAGAAAGATACGAACAAGTAGGTATGAACGGTTGTATCGCTAAGCCCTTTGAGGTGGATGATATTATCGAATTATTGGAAAGTTTTAAAACTGATGGCTATAAAAAACAAGCTTAAGGTATTTCTGTATTGTTTTTCATACGGTTGAGCCCCCTATTCTGACGAATGAATTCTGCCCGATCAATGGGTTCTAAATAAGTATCAGTAATATTCTCTTGTAGTTTAAAGGTTGGTGGCTGGCTCGCTTCTGGTGTTTGCCAGGGGAGTATAAAAATCACTTTTGGTTGTTCTGTATTGCCTCTGATTTCACCACGCAGTTTCATTATGGGTTCTTTCTTGAATGTTGCTTTGCTTTTGTTAGTTTCAGCTAGTACCGGTATAGTCATGAAAGAAAGCAGCATAAGTAAGCATGTGTAAAGCGTAAAAAGTGATAATGTATTTGCTTTAATGTGTTCGCATTTATCTTGGCTACTTGAATTCATCGGGATGCCTCATTTCTAAGTCTTTGACCCATCTCTGAATTTGTATATCAGGTTTTTCTTGAATTTCTTGATATTTTTTATAGCAATTCATAGCCTTCTCTGGCTCGAATAAATAAAGGTCATAGAGAATGCCTAGATTGAGCCAAGCGTTAGAAAATGCTGGCCATATTTGAGTTGCTTCCAGATATTGCTTTTCTGCCTCATCAAATTCACCTAGTGTACGGTATAAGTAAGCGAGTTGGTTACGAGCGTAAATGTTTTTTGTATTAGCTGTAATTGCCTGCTTGTAAGTGTGTTCCGCTTTATCTATTTTTTCTTGATGCATATATACAATTGCCAAATTAACCAATGCGCCAGACAATGTTGGGTCTGATTCGATGATTTTCAGAAACCAAGCTTCTGCTTCCTGATATGATTCAGCATCTAGTGCCTTTATACCCTGTTGAAACCATTCATTCAGATGTTCTGGAACAGAAAAACTAGGGTTTAGGTAAGGATTTTCGCCGGTTAATTCCTCTGGGTTGGCTTTTTGCTCAACTTTATCAGTCGTATTAATACTGGGTATACTGATACAGCCAGATACTGGAATAAACAAGTGCACTATAAAGAGAGTACTTAATAGATTGTTTCTAACCACTTTAGTTTTCTCTCGTTTCGTTTGAATTGACTTGGAATGAGTTCGCCTAAAGACTGGATGCTTTTCGAAACCCATTCGTTATAGGTCCCTTTTTCTAGTTCTAGAATATTGGTTTGATGAAACTCAATTGCTTTCTCTTCAAATGGGTAAGCCTGTTCTTCAAGTAATATTTCGTACTCTTCTAATGCTAGCTCTGATAAGCCTGTTGGTTTGGGTGCGTTAAGTAGGTCTTTACTCAAGTGGTGGAATATATCCCCCAAGGAATAGATTGCTTCATTGTAATATGGGGTTGTCTCATAAGCCATGAGGTGTTGATATGCTATTATACATTGCCTCATTGCTTTTTCTTTTCGTTTAAAGCTTTTGTTTAAAGGAATGCCAAGCTTAATCTGAAAATATTGGTCACTTGCTAATTTTGCTAGTTTTGAGCTACTTTTCAATGCATAGGCGCGGACATTAACGTTACTCCCTTTCTGAGTATTGTCTGAATCAATAATCTGTTGCAGCCAATACTTGCCTTTCTTTGAGTCATTTTTTGAAAAGTAAAGCTCGCTGAGCTTATATTCGACTGTGGTCCTCATTTCTAATGGGTTAGGGTAATGCTGAAGATATGTCTCATAGGCATTGATTGCTTCGCTTGTATGTTTAGACCGCTCGAACAGTCGAGCAGATTCTAATGCGGCTGATCTTTTTACTTCAATTTGCAGACCTTCCTGTTGACTGACCAGCGTTAGCTCTTCTGCAGCTAGTAACCAGTCACCTTTAGCCTCATAAATGTTGGCTAGTTTGATAGGTAAATCCTGAGTGACTTCGCTGCTAGGGTAGCGTTTGCGTAGGCTGTTCCAGGTTGATAGAGCTTTATCGTACTGTTTCATTATTGTAAAAAGCGTGCCGGCGTTGTAGAGGGAAGCGGCCGCTAATGTGTGGTTTGGTATATCGGAGGAAAGTTGTGTTAACAATAAAATTGCGTTTTCATGTTGATTATCTTCTTCATATGCTTTGGCTAATTGGTACAGGCAATTGCCGTAGTGTTCTGCCCATCGATCACTTTCGCTATGTTTCGAATAATATTGTAAAGCAGTCCGATAGAGGGTGGCTGCCTTCTTATAATCATTGAGATTGTAGGCTGCGTCGGCCATGAGTGAGATGGCTCGCGATCTTTTTGTATTTTCCGGCGCTGATTTAATAGGTAAGAGACGGATTGAATGAATAGTTATATCTTTGTTTGGTGCTAATGTGGTGCCAAGTAATGGATTGGCGATACTCATCACCAGTGGGTAATCTTCTAATTGAAATGCGTCCTCAGCAGTCTGTAGGCGTACGTTATCCGCTTCGATATGTTCTGGAAAGTGTATCAGAAAACCTATTTGACTTGCTAGCTTTTTTTTCAATACTGGCTTTTTCTCAAGAGCCTTTGCGAAACTTCTTTGATAAGCAGTTAATGCTTTGTAACCAGCTTCGGCTTTCCTGTTGGTATCTGCTTGATCAATTTTACTATCGTATGCATAAGTTTCAAAATGTTCAGCGCTTGCTTGAAAATCTTCAATTGAAAAGAGGGCTTCGGCGAGTAGAAAACGTTTGTTAGGAGCATCTTTATGAGTGGGGTAATACTTCAAAAACGTTTCATAGAGATCAATAGCACTTGTATAATTTAATATTTTTTTACTCTTTTGCTTCTCTTTTTGAGCTTTGCTATGTGCATGACGCGATAAGCTTGTTAGATAGTTCGGGAGAGTGTTATCAATGATGGTTTGTGGTCCTTTAACGTTCAGATAATATTGTGTATCCGGTGCATATTGATGAATAAATCGCTGTTTTGCTTCTCTTGCTACATTAAAGAAACCAGATGTTTCCAGTGCCTCTATTGATCGCACTCCCATCTTTGCTGATTTTAGATGCAGGGGGTAGGCTGATTGAAATTGTGTGTACACTTGGTGTGCATCAAGGTAACGTTTCTTTTTCAATAGGTATTC
>JAYPYM010000237.1:2019-6718 GCA_038135915.1 Gammaproteobacteria bacterium | reverse complement strand
TCTGAGACCTGAGCCACATCCAGCAATGCCGCAACTCGAGGCATTACATTCTTCCCTGTTGTGGTTGCTGGCGCTAGTATATGAGAATACGGCTTAGCGATTTCACTGATCAATAATGACAAGTTTTCAGCCAAGCTATTTGCGTAAAGCTTATCATCAGCCAATAGCACTTTATTTACACCAGGTACAGCCGCTGCTTGCTCAGCCACTGATCCACAATCACTACCTGCAACCATGATATCGATGTCACCACCAATCTTAACACCAGCTGCGACAGTGTTGAGTGTGGCACCTTTTAACTCGTTGTTATCGTGTTCTGCAATTATCAAAGTCGTCATTAAATCACCTTCGCTTCATTCTTTAGTTTATCGACAAGCTCTTCAACAGAGGCAACCTTCACCCCACCCTGTCTTTCTGCAGGCGGCTCAACTTTTAAAAGCTTCAATGTTGGTTTAACATCGACCCCAAGATCGGCTGGTGTTTTAGTATCCAAGGGTTTTTTCTTAGCCTTCATAATATTAGGCAGAGAGGCGTATCTGGGCTCATTAAGTCTCAAGTCAGTGGTAACAATAGCCGGTAAACTCAGGGAGACTGTTTGTAATCCGCCATCTATTTCCCTAGTCACTTGCACCTTGCCCTCTTCCATTTTGACTTCTGAGGCAAAGGTACCTTGAGGGTAGCCAAGTAGTGCAGCAAGCATTTGTCCAGTTTGGTTGTTATCCCCATCGATCGACTGTTTGCCAAGTATAATCAGGTCAGGCTTTTCTTCGTCAATCACAGCCTTCAATAACTTTGCAACACTCAAGGGCTGGAGCTCTTCATCAGTCTGAACCAGAATACCCCGATCAGCACCCAAAGCTAGTGCTGTACGAATTTGCTCTTGGCTCTCTTTTTTTCCTAAAGAAACCGCAACAATCTCTTTTACAGTACCCTTTTCCTTCAAACGAACCGCTTCTTCAACAGCGATTTCACAAAATGGATTCATTGCCATTTTAACATTCGTTAAGTCTACGTTAGTATTGTCTGGCTTGACCCTGACCTTAACGTTGTAATCAATTACTCGCTTTACCGCAACTAAGACCTTCATAGATTCCTCTTTAAGTGAATGTTGGATTAAAGTTTGTGCTGGCGTTTCTTTGGCACACCATTAACTATTCTTCGGTACACCATTAACTAATAGAAATAGTTAACTAATAGAAACAGTCGAAAGCTAGAAAATAGGTAAAGGTAGGCATTTGGAATTATTCAATCAATCCAAATAAAATTTACCCTAATGATCATGGCGAATCGACGCTTAGCGTTAAAGAATCATAGCGGCGTATGATGACTATTTTTTAGTGGAAGGTCAATAGTTGCATTGAACCAAAAAGATATCATATTAATATACATTTGGTTCGCCAAAATCCTAATTTTTGGCTCAGCAGTGTTGGCTAGACTTTACCTGATTAATTTTTAACTTTAAATGGACCATGAAGAAAATTATAAACTGCTTCTCTAAGAACATTATCGAATGCTTCTTTAAATTCTTCTTTTGGCTTATCTTGGCAAGTTTTAAGCCCTTCTTTAAGCTGGTCTAAATCATTTTTCTCAGAACCGTTTGCAGGATCATATTCAAAATCATAAATAAATTGGTAGGCTTCGAGTAAAATATCTCTCAGACCCTCTAAATCAAGATCTGGGGAACGAGTTTCTTGAAATGTTCGCAGTACGGTGGGCTCTGATAACTCATCATTGAGAAATTTAAGCAACTTTGACCCATCAATCAAATCATCGTAGTCTTTAGACGCTAAAGATTGAAATAGTGCATCCGCAACATCATAGCATTGATTACTTATTGGGTCCTCTTTCTCTTCATCGCCATATCTACTGGAATAGTCTAATGACACACTACTATCGTCAAAGTTAGAAATATCACTAGCAGTATCGAATCTAGGTCTCGCTTCTGCTTTACGAACTCGAGCTTCAAGTTTAGGCAATGTTGAGTCTTTCAGAAGTTCGACAATTACTGCTTTAAGACTGACCTTAAAAGCTTTTTTAAGTTCTAATGCTTGTTTACGTCTTTCTTCAATGTTTAAAGACGGTTCAGATTCTAAAAACGGTTTAAGATCCTTTTTAATTTGCTCTATTTCACCCTTTTCAGAGCGATCATCAGGGTTATAATTAGAATCATGAATTACTTGGTAAGCTTCAGATAAGATATCGCTCAACGCTTGCAATTCAAGGTCTGGCGAACGAGTATCTTGAAATGTTCGCAGTGCTGTAGGCTCTGATAATTCATCCTTGAGAAATTTAAGCAACTTTGAACTATCTATCAAATCATCATAGGCTTTAGATCCTAAAGACTCTACTAAAGCATCTGCAACATCATTACACTGATCTTCTAATGCGGCTCTCTCAACTTCTAAGGATGCTAATGGCCCTCCCTCAACTCTGGTCCGAGCACCGTCTTCCCACTGTTCACCTCTCCGAGCACTTGATAAAGAGGGATCAGTTGATGTAGCCGTTGACGCAGTTGTTGCCAAAGAGTCTGAACTAACGCCAGAAGGTTTTATTGAGTTTACAGGTACTTGAAGACTAACTGCAGGCATCTTAATTCCTCTTCTTTTTTACCTTATTGTCTTTTTATAAATTTCTTCTAACGAAAAAAGGGCGATTGCTTAGGTTTATGTCGAGCCGCAAATGTTTCGAATGATTCATGTCTTTGCTCCCCAAAAACGAAACGTGCTATTGAAGGCAAAACACCCTTCTGAGTACGAATTCCCTTATAGGGATCATTTATTCTTGACGAGATTTTTTTTACCGGATTAAATTTTCTTGAATTCTTCCCTGTTTGGCTGCCTTTACTAATTGTGCTAGTAGTGCTGCTGCCTGTCGAATTCGCGCCGTAATTTGTTGTCAGTCCAACCATAACTCATTCTCTTTAATATCTTGTTATCATGTTTAGTTGTTAAAACAGGCCTGACTATGACCAATTGATATCATATTGTAATGATATTTATACTTATGTCAATAAGCTATTTGGTTTATATGCTAGTGGTAGGCTTTTTAGCTGTTATGTTTGCTCCAACCGTCTTTACATAGAAGAGGTTGGAGCGTAAACAGGAGGGGTTTAAGCTGCTTCAGTTTTCATTTTTGCGGTTGAACCGCCCTTCGGAGCCAATACTTTTAACCCAACGAAACAACCAACCGCTAAGACCAGTAATGCAATTCCGATCAGTGGTCGATAGAATATCCAAGCAATGGCAATGGTGATAAAGGTTAGTGGGGCAGCCACTAAGAAACTGACAATCGATCTACCAATACCAATTAAACTACCAATCATAGGTATCACATCAGCAATCACTTCAAGCACTTTCAGGATCATAGAAAGACCTACAAACATGGCAACAAATCCAGCAAGTCTTAATAACCAGGTCATCATTGCGTTACCATCTTCTGCTTTTTGGAACACTTCATCAACACCGACAATGCCGCGCTCAACCAAGTGAATGGAGCCATCTTTCACGCGATGTTTAGTTAAATTATTGCCTGATTGCTTTGCGACAAAAGTAGCATCTTGAGCAGGTGCAATTTTGAAAGTAACTTTTAAATCACCAATCTGAGGGCTACTTGGATTAGCACCAATAAAGAATCCACCGCCTGAAAGTTTTGCCTTACCTACTAATTCAGCAGGTAGTTTTTTTGCTTGGTAAGTTTTAAAGCCACCCAGGCTTGAAACCTGAGAAGTACTCAACTCGTAGGCACCTAACTTAGCATCTTCTGCGATCCAGGTTTCTGATGAATATGGCATACTTGTTGGGTTTTGATGGCCTTCGGTAATTTTAAAGTTCGAGGAGCTAATCACGCTACCACTCCAACCCTTAGCATATTTATAATGCGTCTTCGTTTCAGTACCGCCACCCAACTTCTTCTCTGTGGTTTTAGACGTGGATTCTTTCCACTGAAACATTTCAACGTGTCGAGAAAGCTGCAGTGCGGTTGCTTGAACGCCAAACTCAGTATCAGACAGAGGCAAAGTACTTTTTACATTCCCGTGCGTATGGACCAGTTTTCCCTCATTGGCCGGATCAATTTTTGCCGAACTAACTGAAATAACCTGCCCTGCCCCATCATTTAGCGCGTTATATCTTTTTACAGCTCGACCTTCATTCCAAAATAATAATGGGAAAGCAACTATGAAAAGCAGCAGCCCAATACCAATGCCCTTAATTGAATCTTGAATCCTAGAAAACCAGGATTGACTGGTCACTTCTGTATAACTATCTGGCATGACAATCTCCCGCTTCTTCAACGCAATGGCACTCAAAGAGCCTTTTGCTAAATTGTACTTTTCGTTCAGTCATAAACTTTCATTCTAAAATGCTCACACTAAGTGATAGCTTAATAATAGCATAGGAAATCTGAATGCCAGATGACTCACTGTTAAATTTCCAACACCGTCAATAATTTTCTTCTCCACCAAAGCTATGTTTGCTATTATCCTGTACGAAAAACAGGCTATTTTAGCCCAGTGGTTATTTCTAGAAGCATCAGCCTTGTTTATGAAAACAATAAGAGGTGACATTTCATGTGGTTCGCAAAAAGTTCGTTTGTAGCTTTCACTGCATTGCAATCAACGTTCGTTGTAAAACAGGCTAACGAGCCATTACACAAATCTAGAAATAAACGACCAGCAACAGTACCAGACACCATAAGTAGA
>JAYPYM010000237.1:0-2009 GCA_038135915.1 Gammaproteobacteria bacterium | reverse complement strand
ATGTTTCACCTTCTACTAGAACTGCTTGGGCGCAGAGTATTTCAACTAAGGCTTCAAGCCTTCAACTAGGGGCAGGTGATATCAATGTTTTCGACTTAGAAGACAACCCTTTTATCCAACAACTTGAATCAAGTTTAAATAGTACACAAACCGCGTCAAATGACATTCTAGTAGCCAAGAAACTCGATTATAAAATAGGAGATATACTGAAAAAACAAGGCATAACTGATCAAGCACGTCTACTCGGCTACCAACACTGGTGTGCTCCTTACAGGCACTTCCACAACATTCATTATTTAAACCAAATGGTTGAGAAAATATTAGCGACACCAGACCTGTCGGAATCAGATAAGAACAACCTCGTTCTGCTAGCTTTCTTTCATAAAGTCATTCATAAACCTCATGAGCCTGCAAATGCTGAAAAATCGGCCAGATTTTTAGCCCATGCTTTCACTACTGAAAGCCTATTATCCTCGGAACAGTTACTAACACTAAACCAGATAATATTATTACACTCGGGAGAAACCATAAGAGACAACTTGGAAGTTGATAATGATTTATTGAATAAATTTTTAAATATAAAAGAATCTGTCTTACTTGATGCATCTCCAGATGAGCAGTTCGAAGCAGAAAAAAGGTTACTAAAAGAGTGCTCACTTAATCAACCCATTCGGGCGTATAAAAAAGCAAGAGTCTCTTATTTAGAGCATATCGCCACTTCATTGCCTGAAGGTAGAAAGAAAGATAATCTCCTACACCTCATCCATGCAGTCAAAGTCATCACGCCAAAAATTGGACTCATGGTTGGTTCCCTTAATCCAACAACCATTGGTCATAAAGATATCGTAGATCAGGCAAATAAAGTATTTGATTGCGTGGTCGTCGGTGTAGGACAAAACCCAAATAAAACCACTACAGGTGACCCCAACTTGGTCCGTGATCGATTACCCTACGCTGTTGTTTCCTATTCAGGCAGCGTGGAGCCACTTGTCAAAGAACTATTAAAATCTGGTGAAGTCTCTTTAATTCGAGGCTTCGGTAGACCAGGGGATGTAGAAGAAGAGAGAGAAGCTAGAAAACCTTTAGAAAAAATGACATACGTTCCAAACGCTGTTGTTTATTTCCTAACAAACCTAAAAGACTGCTCGTCTTCTAGAGTGCGAGCACTCCTTACTGAAGGAAAAGTTCTAGAAGCAGAATCCCTCATGCCACCCAAGTTCTCAGCACTACCGGAAATTCCTCACCAAACTGATACGTCGCTTAATTGATCGTGCTAGAAAAAACCAAACGCACATCAATTGCAAAATTATCGATATTGAAAGTTGATAAAGTAGCGCAATACCACTATATTGTGTTTTGCCATCTGCTTGCGCCAAAGCAAGCTATTACTCAGCGATCAGGATAAATCCATATACAATTATAAAGAGAGATTTGGAAATGGTTACAAGAACAACGGCTCCTCAAAGAGATTACGCATTAGGCCCCTTTGCTAATCAAAAGCGGATGATGGATAGAGCACATCGCCCATCGACCCGTCGTTCTGGCTCGTCGAGAGCCAGTATTGAAGGCAAAACAACCAAAATTTCAGTAGGACGCTCGAAGCTAATATTTGGACATGCAAGCAACAAAGTCAAAAACACACCTGTGACCCGAAACCGGGTTCACACTCCAGTTGCAGCAAATGACATAGGTAGACGAGAGAGTACGCTACTGGAAGGCAAACAAGGCTTAAACTGGAAAAAGATCATTCCCAACTTGTTAGATCTAATTCGGGGCCGAATTTGTCCCCCAGAAGATCATGAACAAGATGCTCCTTCTGAAAACGGAACTGAATCAACAAGCTCTTTAACAGATGAAAGCACACCATCAGATCAACTGATCATTTCAGGAGATGAAGTTGAAGTTGTTGAGGCTTTTGAAAACATTGAAGATCTGCAAATCCCTAGTGCTACCTCAGGAGTTATAGCCGAATTTTGTGTATGGGGCAGATATGAACATTATTCGGTGCT
>JAYPYM010000236.1:0-6797 GCA_038135915.1 Gammaproteobacteria bacterium | reverse complement strand
CCGTTGCATAAAGGGTCTTTCATTGCTTTATTAGCAGCATTAGCAAGTTCAGCTTCACCATTATAATTGATACCAATCACACAATTAAAAGCATTTTCCTTGCCTTTGTTAGCCTCCTCGATGCTTCTGATTGTCTGCACTAATTTTACACCATCTTCTACTGCTTCTGGGCAATTTTTTTTCAAGGTCGCAACAAGACCATTGTCCTCGCCATGTATATCGCCTATGAAATGAAGCTTAATATTAAAATCCTTTGCTACCTGTTGTAACTTGACTAACCCCTTATCTAACACCCTCATTAGATTGACAACTTCTTTCGCATCTCGTTGAGTGTTCCTAGGGTCTAGCAACCAAAACGTACCAGTATTAACTTCATCTGGGTGATCTTTGAATCTTTGCCCTAGATGCTGTATGAACTCAATGAGTCTTTTAGCGCCAGCTTTGTGGCCTTCTAATCTGGACTTTTGTAACTTATCAGTTCCAAACGTTCCGTTTCCGTCATACGTCATCCAGAAAGACTTTATTCCGGTCCTTGTTGTATCTACTCTCGGGCTTTCCGAGTCACTGCTTTCTATCTGAGCTAAGTCAGGATTTGATGCTTGCCTTTCAAGCCCTCGCATAGGGTCATTTGGATCAGAGTCATTTGGATTAGAGTCAACAACGGATCGATTTCCATAAAGACAGGCTGTAAAAGCTGAGCCAACAGCCACACCAACAGCTGCAGATGCAGCAATCGTGGCCTCTCTCGAAGCAAATGCCTGCATAATAGATGTATAAAAAGAGGTCATTCACACTACCTTAAATAAAAGAATGAACTATTTGAGTGTAATAAACGAAAATAAGATTACTGTTATTAAACTTACCGAATTACATTAGAAGCTTCCAATTTAATAGTTAGATAATGAGGAAGCCTACTGACATCAACCGATGTATTATTAACCAAAACCACTGCTTTAAACAAGGGCAAAATTACATTAATGTTAAAAAGAAGGCAAAGTTCTGGCTGTTAATTTATGGATAAGTATAAAAAAGGTTTAAAGTGATAAGAAATCTGAAAAGAAGTATCGTTCAAGCTAGCCTAACTTGAACGATACTTCTTGAAAGGGTACCTATTAGCCTTGAGCCAAAAGCTCTTGTAGGTCGATTAATGCAGCGTTAGCCCTAGATACAAAGTTGGCCATTACCAACGAATGATTTGCAAGCAGCCCCATTCCATCGCCATTTAATACCACTGGGCTCCATAATGTCTGCTGAGTTGATTCTAGTTCTCGGATGATTTGCTTCAAGCTAGCAGTTGCCGCTTTTTTCTTCAACACTTCTTCAAAGTCGATCTCAACTGCTTTTAGTAAGTGGTAAAGCGCCCAAGTATTGCCTCGCACCTCATAAAATACATCATCAATCTTTAACCAAGGCGTTTGAACATCCAGCTCTTTACTGACTTTACTAGACTGTCGGGCCGCTGTGTCACCTGCCAAATCGGTGTTAATGACTCGCCTACCGGTACTTGCACTCAGTTTCTGAGATAGGCTGCCTAAGCCCTTAGAGACTCTTTGTAACCAAGATCTCAAATTGTCTGCCCGAGCATAGAACTGTGCCTCCGACTTTGTTTCATCGGAAAGGTCTTTAACATAGTCTTTCAGGGCTTTTATCGCTGCTTTGTATTCGTTCTCAGTAACTGGCAAGATCCATTTTTTATGATCTAGACGAAATTTGTTATCCGCAAGTACCGCTCTCGCATCATCAGAAGACTGTGATTGTGAACGGGAGAGATCTTCTCTTAATGCCAGCGTAAAATCCCTAACCTGCATGAGAACGCCATATTCCCAGGCTTTAATATTATCGATGGCAATACTAGGTAAAATTACGTCATTGCTGATCAAACCGCCGGGTTTATCTAGTAAAGTTTCTGCTAAGCTAATGAGGGTAGATACACTTACAAATCCAATCGCCTGAATTTGGTTTTGATCTCCTAGCTCTATGGCTCGCTGTTTCGAAGCCGTTGTAACACTAAAAAGATCTGGCTCCTGGCTCCAGTACCAGCCAAATAGCAAGTTAAGGACTAACGCCGCAACCAGAAAAGCTGAACCACCACCAACAATTAATCGTTTTTTATCGTCCATTAATTTCTCACTCTCTAAGGTTAGGGTTACGCCTAACTAGCTTAAGCCCAAGACATCCTGCATATTGTATAGCCCTGATTCACGACCAGCTAACCAAACAGCGGCCTTTACTGCTCCTTGAGCAAAGTTCTTTCTATTCGTCGCTCTATGCGTGATTTCCACTATTTCA
The DNA here is from genome assembly GCA_038135915.1 of Gammaproteobacteria bacterium. GTDB lineage: Bacteria > Pseudomonadota > Gammaproteobacteria > Pseudomonadales > UBA6940 > JAYPYM01. The sequence goes on along the minus strand of JAYPYM010000236.1, from coordinate 4,508 downwards.
CCTTCACTGGCAAACATAACGGTATGATCCCCCACAATATCTCCGGCCCGAATCGTTTCGAAGCCTATGGTTTTTGGATCACGTACACCTGTTCTCCCTTCTCGACCATAGACTGCACAATCCTTTAAAGTACGCCCGAGGGTTTCAGCCACTACTTCACCCATCTTCAAAGCAGTACCGGAAGGGGCATCAATCTTATTTCGATGATGAGCTTCTATAACTTCAATATCAGACTCTTCACCTAAAATTTCAGCAGCCAATTTCAACAGTTTTAAACAGACATTGACGCCCACACTCATATTTGGTGCAAATACAATTGATGTACTTTCTGCGTAGGTTGATAGCATAGACTTCTGATCATCGGTTAAACCCGTTGTACCAATGACTAAGGCCTTTTCCACTGAAGCAGCGTACTTTGCATGCAACATCGTCGCCTCAGGAATCGTAAAATCTATTGCCACATCAAAATCATCAGGGTTAATCGCATCAAGCGTTTTAAGTGTCACCTGATTTTCAGATAGACCGCAGAGAACGCCCGCATCTTGGCCCAGTAATGAATGGCCATTAACCTCAATAGCTGCACCAAGCTCACACTGCGGGTGAAGCGTTACTGCTTCAATTAAATTTCTTCCCATGCGACCCGCGGCACCAAAAACAGCAACCTTAATCATGATAATACCCTTCATACTGACAAGCGAACAAACAAACTTATTGATATTTAACCTTTTTCTCAATTAAATATCAATTAAGTTGTCTTATTTAGAAAGCCTTATTAACAATCTTTTTCTTTTCTACGAGATAGGCTTTTAGGTAAATCTATTTAGGATTCAAAACTTCATGTCATCAAAAAACTTCTTCACACCATTAAACCAGCTATGGCTTTTCGGTGAATGCGTCTGATTACCTGAACCCATGCTTTGTTGAAAAGCTTCTAACAACTCTCGCTGCTTTCGATTTAGGTTAACAGGCGTTTCAACGATCACGCGACAGAGAAGATCACCTGGTGCCCCTCCTCGTACAGGCTTAACACCTTTACCTCTTAACTTAAAGAGCTTCCCGGTTTGGGTTTCAGATGGAATTTTTAACTTTGCTCGACCACCTAGTGTGGGTACCTCTAGGTCGCCACCAAGCGCCGCCGAATGAAAACTAATAGGCGCTTCGCAATACAGATCTTTACCATCTCGCTTAAAAATTGGATGTTCTTTAACCGCGACTTGCACGTAAAGATCTCCCGATTGGGCACCCCTAGTGCCTGCCTCCCCTTCTCCAGCAAGCCGTATTCGATCACCCGTGTCGACACCTGGAGGTATTTTAACGGAGAGTTTTTTAGACTTTTCAGCCCGACCTTGCCCGTTACAGGCAGTACAGGGGTCTTTAATAATCTGGCCCTGCCCTCTACAATTCGGGCAGGTTTGCTGCACAGAGAAGAAACCCTGCTGCATACGTACCTGACCCACTCCACCACAGGTGCTACAAGTGACTGGTGATGAGCCCTTCTTAGCGCCAGAGCCACCGCAGGGCTCACAGGGCTGATAGGTAGGTACATTTATATCAACTGTTTTACCATTGACCGCACTTTCAAGATCTAGCTCAAGCGTATACCGGAGATCACTGCCTCGACCTGCGCCTTGTCTCCCACCACCTCCAGCACCAAAGATATCGCCAAATACCTCGCCAAAGATATCGCTAAAGCTGGCACTACCACCAAATCCACCTTGGCCTCCAGCACTTTGATCTACACCAGCATGGCCAAACCGGTCATAAGCAGCTCTTTTATTCGCATCCGATAAAACTTCATAAGCTTCTTTTACTTCTTTAAATTTCACCTCAGCATCCTGATTGTCTGGATTGCGATCAGGATGGTATTTCATAGCTAGCTTTCTATATGCTTTCTTAAGGTCCTGCTCTGAAGCCTCTTTCGACACCCCTAGCACTTCATAGTAATCTTTTTTAGACATTATAGATTTCCAGTGAATAGAATAAGGAAAAAGGGCAGCCAGAGAATTCAGCTCTCCAGCTAGCCCTTAAAAATTCCTGAGTTTTACGCCTCGTTTAACAACTAAGGACTAATAAGCTACTTCTTCTCATCAACCTCTTCAAACTCAGCATCAACAACCGCCTCATCATTCGCCTTGCTTGCGCCTTCAGCCGCAGCTTCTGGAGGCACTTCCTCACCTTGAGTTTGAGCGTACATCTTCTGGGCCAAAGCACTTGAGGCTTGTGACAAGGCATTTGTTTTGGCTTCTATCGCTTCTTTATCGTCGCCTTTCAGCGCCTCTTCAAGCTCCTTAACAGCACTTTCAATTGCACTTCTTTCTTCAGGCGTAGCTTTATCACCGGCTTCTTCTAAAGTCTTCTTCGCAGCATGCACTAAGCCGTCACCTGAGTTTCTAACCTTCGCAAGCTCTTCAAACTTACGGTCAGTTTCAGCATTGGCTTCTGCATCTTTAACCATTGATTCGATTTCATCGTCAGACAGTCCGCTAGAAGCCTTAATGACAATCGACTGCTCTTTTCCAGTTGCCTTATCCTTTGCAGACACATTCAATATTCCGTTTGCGTCAATATCGAAGGTGACCTCAATTTGCGGCATACCTCTGGGTGCTGGCGGAATATCAGCCAAATCAAACCGCCCCAAAGACTTGTTTGCTGAAGCTTGCTTACGCTCCCCTTGTAGCACATGCACCGTCACTGCAGTCTGGTTATCATCAGCAGTAGAGAATACTTGCGATGCCCTCGTCGGTATGGTGGTGTTTTTATCAATCAGAGAGGTCATGACACTTCCCATGGTTTCGATACCCAGAGTTAAAGGTGTCACATCTAAGAGAAGCACATCTTTGACGTCACCAGAAAGTACAGCGCCTTGTATCGCAGCACCTAAAGCTACCGCTTCATCAGGGTTAACATCTTTTCGAGCCTCAGCATTAAAAAACGACTTCACCTTTTCTTGGACCAAAGGCATTCGAGTCTGACCACCCACGAGAATCACATCTTTAATCTCGGAAACATTTAGTCCTGCATCTTTCAAAGCAACTCGGCAAGGCTCAATACTTTTTTCTACCAGGTCTTCAACAAGCGACTCTAGCTTAGAGCGCGTGAGCTTGATGTTAAGGTGTTTTGGTCCGCTGGCATCTGCCGTGATATACGGTAAATTAACATCTGTTTGTTGACTAGAGGATAATTCTATTTTAGCTTTTTCAGCTGCTTCTTTTAGTCGCTGTAAAGCTAATGGGTCGTTATTCAGGTCAATACCAGTGTCTTTTTTGAACTCACCAACCAGGAATTCGATCACTCTTAAATCGAAGTCCTCTCCACCCAAGAAGGTATCACCGTTTGTAGACAAGACCTCGAATTGATGCTCTCCGTCCACTTCCGCAATCTCAATGATAGAGATATCGAAAGTACCACCACCCAAATCATAAACAGCGATAACAGAGTCACCCGACTTTTTATCCATACCGTATGCCAATGCGGCAGCAGTCGGCTCATTGATAATACGTTTTACATTCAAGCCAGCAATTTTTCCAGCATCTTTGGTAGCTTGCCGTTGAGAGTCGTTAAAATAAGCAGGTACAGTGATAACCGCTTCAGTGACTGTTTCGCCCAAATAGTCCTCTGCTGTCTTCTTCATTTTCTTCAGAACTTCTGCAGATACTTGCGGGGGTGCTAGTTTTTTGTCTTTAACTGAAACCCAGGCATCGCCGTTATCAGCTGCAACAATTTCGTACGGAACCATTTTCACATCTTTTTGAACCACATCGTCTTTAAACTTACGGCCAATCAATCGCTTAACAGCGAAAAGGGTGTCTTTAGGGTTGGTAACAGCTTGCCGTTTCGCTGATTGACCAACTAAAATTTCGCCCTCTTCTGTATAAGCCACAATTGAGGGCGTAGTTCGAGCACCCTCAGAGTTTTCAATCACCTTAGACTTTTCACCTTCTAAAACTGCTACACATGAATTAGTCGTTCCTAAATCAATACCAATTATTTTATTGCTATTGGCCATAGTCGTTAAACTCCCATATATTCGTTCTCTGGATAATCTTTATATTGTTTCGATCTCTGATTTTTCAACCGCTGACTCAAATTATTTAAGCAATGGCGGTGAATAATCGCTTATTTCTCTTTAGCTACTACAACCATAGCCGGCCTGATAAGCCGCCCATTCAAAGTAAAGCCTTTTTGAAACACATTTAGCACATGATTATTGGCAACCTCATCACTGGGTTGCATTGAGATTGCCTCGTGCATTTCGGGATTAAAAGGCTCGCCTTTAGGGTTCAGAACCTCAACGCTAAAACGCTTTAAAGTATCAACAAAGAGTTTATGTGTAAGCACTAGGCCTTCTCTTGCTGGTTTTTGTGTATCATCATCTTCTGGCACGGACTCTAAGCCCCGCTCCAAACTATCGAAAACAGGCAATAAGTCTGTAGCAAACTTCTCTAAAGCAAACTTATGCGCATTCTCAACGTCTCTATCGGCACGTCGACGCATGTTCTGCATATCAG
>JAYPYM010000235.1:2650-6842 GCA_038135915.1 Gammaproteobacteria bacterium | reverse complement strand
TCACCAATGAGCCTCAGCAAATAATGCCCATTAGAAACCGCATAGAGGATATTACCTTTCATCATAGGCTTCAATTCTACCACTTACTCAATAATGACTAATTAATTCTAACAAAAATTATCTTCTATAAACACTACGAAGACACTAGAAAATTAAGGGTTTTTATCATAGCTCAGCCACCTTTCCGCTAATAACTTCATAAAATGAGATTATTAAGATAGTCAAGCGTCGCTAGATAAATATAAAAGCAAAAAAGGTCCCACTAATATGTTATGACCCCCTTTCTGGCGGTCATTATTGCAATATCATCTGGGAGATCAGTTACATCCGTGACACCCAACACTTTTAGCAGAGCGGACAGAGTATGGTATCCTTGGCTAATTTTTTCCAATAATAATTGCTGTTTTTTTTCAATGCCAGCCTGAGGCATCACCTCTAAAATACCATCAGTACACAGAAAGAGTAAAAATGACTCACTCAAAGGTACTTTTCCGACTTCATAGGTAGCTTCTGGAAATAACCCGATAGGCAAACCACGCCCAGACAAGTACTGTCCCCCATCTTTAGTCACCAAGATTGGAGGCGGGAAATGTGCGCCAACCGAATAGCTCAACACCTGATTAGAAGTATCAATAATACCAAAGATCATTGCCAAATGTTTATCAATATCCAAAGACAACATTTCATGATTAATCGCAGACAAAGTCAGCCCAGGGTCAATTATTATTCGATCCATACCTTTTAAAAATCGCCGTTGAAGCCTATCCGTAAAGTTTTTGAGCATCAATGTCACCAAGGCTGATGAAGCACCATGACCAGATACATCTGCTAAATAAAATCCAATCCGTGTTTGATCAATCTCAAAATAGTTTACAAAATCACCACTTAGATACAAAGATGGTTTAACTTCATGAGAAAAACTGAAGCCTGAGTGGACCTGTGTAGGCTTTGGGAAAAAGCTGAGCTGCACTTGCTTTGCTGCTGCTTGGTCGCGCTCTAAGGTCAGCAAGTTTTCAGCAAGTTTATGATTCGTTCTCTCTAACGCTTCCCTGTATCGCCTATTTTCTCTAAATAATCTAGTCCGTTCTAACCCCTTTTGAACAGAGTGCTCTAGGACATGTAAATCGAGGATAGGTTTAATTAAATAATCAAAAGCACCAGACCGAAGTGCTCGTACTACATCCTGCATAGCACCGGCACCTGATATAACAACTACAGATATCTCTGGATCAATACGCTGCAGCTCCTCTAACACATTGATGCCATCCATAACCGGCATTTTCAAGTCAGATATGACCAAGCTGGGTTTTTGCTCTTTAAATCGCCGAATTCCTTCTTCCCCACCACTGGCTTCAAGCACATCAAAGTTTGAGTCCGATAAGTAAGCAACTATGGATTCTCGAGCAAGGTCATCATCATCTATCACTAGAATTTTGTTATCCACTCAATTATCTCCATTTTGCCAGCGATTTTTGATATTTAACCCCGAAAGAGAACAAATATCAACAGGCCTTAATCAAAGCTTTATCCTCGTTAGAGAAAGATACCCTTGCTCATTAATAGCGCTTACAAAACCCAGAGTTACAAAAGTAAAGCCCTATCAACTCGCTAGCGAAAGCGAAAATTACTGCTATACTGACCAGAAAGTAGCATCTTTACAACCATTAGTACTAGAAGTTATCGTTTTTTAGCTTTAAATGATCTACACAAAATCACTAGAATAAGCAACTTAAAACTGCTTAGGACTTATATATATGAGTGCAACATTTAAACACTATTCCGAAAAGCGTAACTTCATTCGAATTAAAGTCGATAACTTTGTTTCCTATCGACTGGAAGGAAACAAGGAAAGATATGAAGGTAGGTGTATAGATATCAGTGGTGCTGGCTTGCTAATCAAAACCTCAAAAAAGTTACAAACAGGAGCAACTTTAACGATTACCGTACCTTCACCTAAGAACGAATTTTCCAACCTAAATGCAGATGTTGAAGTAGTTCGAGTTAGCCAACTTCCTGAAGAGCATAAATATTTAGTCGGTGTCGCTATAAAAAAAGTATTATCCTAAAATAATCTTTCACAGAAGGTCAAAAGTTGAAAGATGTTAACCAACATACTTTATTCCCAATCATCATCAATAAACTCATCTTCTACGGCACCATCTTTAACTTTAAATTCTCTAGATTGCAAGTAGGCATCTCGAATAAAGTTATAGGGCTCACCAATTATCATCTCTTCATATTCAAAAAGCTCAACCCTTAAATCTAATACCCATAATGCAAAATGCGTATTTTTTGTAGGTATGTGATCTATGAAACCGGACCCACGGAGCTGGGTATCAAAAGGTCGAGAAATCGAATCTCTAAGCGTACTGGCGCCCAAAAATGGCAGCATGACATATGGCCCACTAGGCACACCCCAATACCCTAACGTTTGGCCAAAGTCTTCATCATGCACAGGCAAGCCAACAAGCGTCGCAACGTCAAACAATCCCAAAAAACCTAATGTTAGGTTCACAGTAAACCTCAGAAAATCTTGGCTGCCTTCTACCCACTTGAGCTGTAAAAAATTATTAACACCTATGACTACATTTTCAGTATTTTTAATGAACCGGTTAACACCTGTTTTTGCCGGACCAGGCATATATTGATCATAAGTGGTTGCTGTGGGCTTAAGAAACCAGGTGTCAAAGACCTCGTTAAACCGAAATGACTTTCGGTTTAACGACTCCCAAGGGTCAACATTGGAAGTAGCTAAAACAGATTGAGATCCCCAAAAAAGAAATAGGCTTACTACAAAACACTGCAGTACTTTAGTCGACATAAAAATCCGTTAGTTATTTTTATCTCATAGTTTCTTGAAAAACATCCATGCCTTTTACTCTATATCGCGGACAAAATATGGCCCTAACCAATAATCAAAACTTAGATAGCGCCCCGCACCCATAAAGAATAGACAAAGCAACATAATAAAATAGGTTACCGCAAATTCAACACCATTATTTAAAACGACAAAATTACCTTTTTCTGTAAGCCAATCATAATTGCCATGTTCACGTAATATATTTTTTGCAGCAGACACACGGCGACTGACCTCTTCCGAATTCTCTAAGCTTTCCTTAGCGCCTGGGAAACCAACATGTTGCGTCACATATGCTAAGTTGGTCTTTGGATCACCTGGCGCGACTGCAAACCAGCCATTCTGTATATGTGCAGTCAATGCGGCTACGAGCATCGTAATCATTAAAGGAATAGAAAACCACCTAACCAGCACACCAAACAATAATGCAAAACCACCGATGATTTCAGTCCCAATAGCCAAAGTAGCCATCAAAGCTGGAGCTGGTAAGCCCAAACCCCAATCTGGATTGCCAAACCATTGGACAACACTATCAAAGCTATTCAGCTTATTAAAACCAAATGTCAAAAAAATTGGCGCCAAATACAGCCTAAGCGCCAAAGGTGCGAAAAAATCTACTTTTCGAGTTACATTCAAAATATCGTAGGCTAATTGAAAAAGTTTTTTTAGCATATACGCCCCATAAAGTTCAAATCAAAATATCAGCACTGCTAAGCTGCTTAAGTAAGTTTGTTGTTGGCATCTTTATGTCTGTTAAAGTAGTGCCAATTTCTGCAGAAAGTGATTCGAGTAATGCATTAAGAGACGAAAAGCTATCGTTTCCCAACATGCTTAAGAACCGTGCAGTAAAAGGGTTAATTTCCATAAACCGAACTTTATCATTACGGTCACGGTATACAACCAGACAAACTGGTACATCACTGGGCTTCTCAGGCATAAAATTTTTGCTTATTTTATGCACTGGATAAGCATAAGTCTGAACCCAAGCCAATGGTGATAACTGTGGTTTAGAAGTTTTCCACGAGTCTGCATTGGAAATAAAGTCTAACTCACACCCTAAAAAGCAAACCTCAGATTCATCAATATCTAGAGCAAGCTCAACCCACTCATAATGAGCTAATTCCAATAGAAACTCTGGATCTTCTTCAGCACCCAGTGCTTCTGAGCGCTCGGATTGAAGATAAGCTATAAACTCTTCACATATTTGGTGAAAATAGGGTGTTTGGCAATGATGCCTATGAAAAAAATCTCTAACCATCGCATGCCATCTGGCCGGCTCGAAAATCTTATGAATGACTGGAAACCCATTACTCAGAAAGCTTTCAATGTTCTTAT
>JAYPYM010000235.1:0-2640 GCA_038135915.1 Gammaproteobacteria bacterium | reverse complement strand
CAGATTCTCCCGGCATAACACATCCAAGCTTTATTCTACGATCTTCAATACCTGGAGGTGCCTTTGAGATTTCAGGGTTTCTGAGATGGGCGCAAAACTCAAGCTGCTGGCGCTTTAGGTTGCATGGTTCAGATATAGGTGTGAGCGTCATCTTTTTTCTACCCAATTAGCTCATGGTTTAGCTCTGAAGATAGCGCCTCATTACTCGCAGCTGTCATACCATGCTTCATGGAATCAGACTGGATAGATTTTATCATACCAACCTCGTCCAGCAGCTCAGCAATCGGAGGTATATTAAAGTCTCGCTCTAATAAAGTCGCATGAGTGCCGAATGCATCATATGCTTGCCTCAGTAAAGACCAAACAGGATCAATCACATTAGCTCCATGCGTGTCCACCTTCAAATCATCTGCCTCATTATAATGTCCTGCAACGTGCATATACATCACCCTATCTCCGGGAATCTGGGACAAGAAGGTGCTTGGATCATAACCATGATTAATGGAGTTGACATAAATATTGTTAACATCTAGCAGTACACCGCAGTCTGCTTCAGAAACTACAGCATTAAAAAAATCAATTTCTGCAAGCTCTTGATATGGTGCTGCATAATAAGAAACATTTTCGATACCTATACGACATTCCAATATATCCTGTACTTGTCTAATGCGGTCCGCTACGTATTTCACCGCCTCTTCAGTAAAAGGGATTGGAATTAAGTCATACAGCTGGCCTTCATCACTGCAATAACTCAAATGCTCTGTATATACACTAATAGAATGCGTTCTCAAAAAGCTTTTTACAGACTTAATAAAGTCGATATCTCATGGATTAGGGCCGCCAAGCGATAGCGACAGTCCATGAGCCGTAAATTGAAAGCGCTCAGTGAGTAATTTAAAATGCTTGCCTAAACGACCACCTAGGCCGATCCAATTTTCTGGCGCAACCTCAAAAAAAGACACTTCATCCAAACCGTTATCCTGGAGCTCAAGCTTGCTCAGCAGCTCTTTTAGCATCGTTCGCCTTAACCCAAGGCCTGCCCCTTTTGGTAAAACAGGTAGCGTGTGCGCTTTATCTCTACCAGGTTTAGGAATATTCACAAGCATATCAATCAACGAAGTGTTACAAATTCTTTAAAAAAATGTAAGTGAAAGCGCTGGGAAAGCCAGCGCTTAGCGAAAACTAAAAAGTCAAACTAGTGACCACATTTGCCTTCACCACATTTGCCTTCGCCTTCAGCTTTCTCGCCACCACACTTACCTTCACCGCATTTACCTTCGCCGTGGGCTTTTTTCTCACCGCCACACTTACCTTCACCACATTTGCCTTCGCCTTCAGCCTTTTCGCCACCACATTTGCCTTCACCGCACTTGCCTTCGCCTTCAGCTTTTTCGCCACCACATTTGCCTTCACCGCACTTGCCTTCGCCACACTTACCTTCAGCAGCTTCTGCAACCTCGAAGCCTGATGTTAATTCAACAGCGCTAAAAGGATTAGCTGAATCAGCCGCACTCACCGGCATAGATACAGCTGAAGCCATAATGGCTGCAGAAATTGTGCTTAATACAGGCTTTACTCGGTTATTCTTTGACATTTCTTTTCTCCACGGGATTAAAATTAACAAATAAGAACACAAACAGTGAGGCCTAGTAGGCCCACCTATAGTATAGCTATTGTTTAAGACAGCGGTTACAACGAATAGTTGCATACCCAAATTTATATACTATACCTAAGAAGTAAAAGCTGACATTAGTCGTTTATCAAGAAAATTTCAATAAATTTAACAGCCAAGAGCAATTTTCCTCTCATATCTGGCGTAACACTAAACTTCCAATTGAGTAACCAGCACCAAAAGAGCATAAAACCCCATAATCATCGGGATTAAGACCAGAGCGATATTTATGCAAAGCTATTACTGAACCAGCAGATGAGGTGTTTGCGTACTCGTCCAATACAATCGGAGCCTCTTCTTCCAACGCATCTCTGCCTAATATTTTACGACAAATTAGATCATTCATATTTTTATTTGCCTGGTGCAGCCATAATCTTTTTATCTGAGCCACATCTATTCCTTCGCGGCCTAAATGATCTAAAATTAAGTGACTCACCATCGGTACAACCTCTTTAAATACCTTTCTACCGTTCTGATAAAAAAGTTTATCTCTTTCATCTTTGTCGGCACCGAAAGCACGATCTAAAAAGCCAGCATTGTTACGAATATTATTGGAAAACTGTGTTTTCAGCTCGGCGGACACTATCTGTAAAGGTTGTTTACCCTGGTGTTCTCCATCGGCTTCTAACACCACTGCTGTTGCAACATCACCAAAAATAAAGTGGCAATCTCTATCCTTAAATGCCAGATGCCCGGAACAAATTTCCGAATTTACAACCAAGGCTTTAGTTGCACTGCCTTGGGCAATCGCGTCTGCAGCAGCCTTGATGCCGAATGTAGCAGAGGAGCAAGCAACATTCATATCATAGGCATAGCCTTTACACCCTAGAGCGTCTTGAATCTCAATAGCGACCGCCGGGTAGGCTCGTTGCATATTCGAACAAGCAAGAATAACTAAATCAATGTCTGTCGCTTCTCTCGCTGCTTCAACTAAAGCTTGTTTCGCAGCTGCTACACCTATTTCTGCT
>JAYPYM010000234.1:3475-6921 GCA_038135915.1 Gammaproteobacteria bacterium | reverse complement strand
TGACCCTCAATTTATCCATACCATCATCTATAAATTTACGCGGGTCAATGAGACCGGTATAGATGCCATCTTTTGCCTGAATGTCCAGCATTTTTTTACCGTTATCTACTAATTGCACTGAATCTAATAGTTGGCCGCTTCTATAAATATCTGCAATCACCGAAAGTTTAGTAAGTGGGTACCTATAGTGAAGACTGGCTAATATCTTAAAGTAGCCTGGATACTTTGCTCCCGCCGGTACAACTGACAGGTGTGTTTCCATGTTAGGATTTCCTGCGAATGCGATGATTTCAGCTGGGTACTGGGTAGGTAATACACCTCGTGTACGCTTGGAGCCGGTAATTCGGTACTTCCATTGTCCAGGATTTGGTGTATCGACACGTAATCCATTCATACGTCCCTTTCGTGAAATATTTTTAGGATTAGCAGCGTAAAGGTTGCCTGCTGGATCTTCAAGCTCAACTTTCAGGTAAGCTGCATTAAAGTTTTCTAGAAAAAGGTAAAATTGTAAGTTTCTATTGCCTGGAGAAACATTGAATGTACCTTCAAATGCGCCTTTATTACCTGACTCAGTATTAGCATGTAGGTGACCTTGATAATTATGGACGATAGTTTGACCACGCATTTCTGACAGTTCACGAGTCATAGTCATTTTAAGCTCGTTTCCATCTGTATTTTCAGACAGCTCTACGACATCGCCGCCAGTTGTCGTTGCAATGGAATTCATGGTGCCTGTATCCGCGTTACCGAAACTGAGCGTATTGATGATGATCCCTTTTTCCGTTGCCCTGTCTACCTGATCAAAAAGATTTGATCCAGTGGTTTGTTTACCATCTGACATCAGTACAATCTTTGCACCATTTACTCCTTCGTCTCCATGCTCTGCAATCAGATCATCGATCGCACTTTCTAGAGCAGCTGCAATATTAGTTAGCCCAGAAGCACTTCTAAAGTTTGCGAAAGGTAATTGATTGCTAGGATCGTATTCGTCATAGTTAAATAGGGTTTCTACGGAACCATTGTAGAGTTTAGTGCCAATATAGTCTGTTGGCAGCGCGCTGTGATATAAATACATGCCAGCTTCTTGTACAAATTGTACAGCTGGAATCCCGTCGGTGAGTACCCCCATGCTGCCAGAGCGGTCAAGTAGCAGTACTGTACCGGGGTAGGGTGAGTCTTCGCCTAGGAACCTAATGTCTACATCTGGCATAGCTGAAAAGTCTGGATCTGAAAAATCTCCTTCGGTGTGTACACCTGATAAGTCAGCAAATTGACCTGGCAGAAAACTCCATTCATCTTGAGCAAAGGGTATGGTGTGACCATGGTGAGCGCGGTTAGGTCCATCGTTTCCAGGGTCAGCATCAGTTAAGAGAGCGGGTGTCAGCACTTCTCCGGTTACCGTAGAACCACCTGGTGGTGTATAGGTTAGTGTTAGCGACGCATTTGTTGTATCGACAAATCGATGAGGAAAATTACCGGACATAACGGTATTTGGGTCGCCGACGTCCACTGATACATTAAACTCAGAACCACCCCCTATTGTGCCCCTATAATATCCATCCGCGCCACGAGCATATCGATCAGGTAACCCATAAAAATAGTGTCCAAGCTCATGGTGTGCGACGTCGTGAATACATCTTCTTGCCGTGCTACGCATGTTCATAGCTGACCCAGGGGTTTCCCAGCCATTTGAAGGAGCAGATGAACCGCCGCCACCAATGCTCCAGCGAACATCGGCTGAGTTCCATGATCGGCCTTGATCTGATAGATAGACTCTTCGTAAATAATGCGCGCCATGCGTAGCTTGATAAATGTAAGTTGCTAACTGTTCAATATCGCCAGTCAGTTTTTCTCGACCTAAACAAGTGTCTCCGCTAGGGCAAGAGCCAGGGCTATTACCAACACCTTGAGCGGAGCGAGCGTTATTGGTAGGGTTACAGCTAGCAGCAGCTGTTGAATTCACTTGAGTGACCATGTCATTCCAACTAGCGCCTGCTACAGAATCTGCGTTGTCGTAGGAAACATACAAGGTTATTCCGCCGTCTGATCCTATGATCGCTGCCTGAGAAACAGAAGCTAACGGTATGATTTGACCAATACAGCCAACCGCTGTTGCCATTGATATGAAAATGTGTTTGAAAGCATTTCGCTTCCTAGTTTTGAGCATCTGACGTTTCATAATAACCACCAAAGAAATGTTTAGATTAAGAAGTAGAACAGTTCTAATTGTGGTGGTTTGGGGTATTTTTGTGCACTACCAAAAGGTAGATTTTTGGGTAGAAAAAGTACCAAATTTAGAAAAAACGTTTGGAATGGCCTTTGAAATTAAGAAATCGAAGTGCAGTATGATGATCTCGCCAATTCAAATCATACTTTTTTTGTTGTTTGGCGAGGTTTAGCTACAGTACCTGAATCTAAGTAACGATTCTAATTCGATTCCTGCTCTTTGGGATTTTCTAAAATTTAACATCCAGCATTAGTCGGCCCATAGCTTAAGAAATTCGGTTTAGAAAGACTAATGATATGATTGGGTTCCTTAACTTTGGATTTAGTGGCACAGAAAGTAAGTGATGATGGGCCTGATTCAAGATAACCATACTGGTTAAAAACCACAGTTGTATCGCCAAAATCTAACTCTGTTAAACTATTTATTAATTGAATCTCACCCGAAGCGATTGTTTCGAGTATAGAGTCGTTGTCTATATCTAGCTTTACTTCTCCCTTTAGTGTGTCAGAAACATCTAACGAGCATTCAACCGTTTTCAAGCTAGTGACTGCCTGTGATCTAAAGAGTTTTAGTATGGAGTAGACAGAGAGCGCGGCATCTTTGGTTCGCTGTTGCGAAGCTTGACTTGTGAAGAATGGCGTTGCTTGTGAGAAGACCATCATTATCAAAGCAAGGATCATCATAGCTTCAATTAAGGTATGGCCATTTTCCTTTCTACGCTTATGTTTCATCGTTATTCTCCTATTGTTGTTTTAGTTATTAATAAAGTATATGGGATAGTTTGACCATTAACCGTGTGTTTTTCTTAAATGTTTATTACGCCTAGTGTATGAAAGTAAATAAATTGTAGCGGTTTAGCTTGAAACAGAACTTTTGTGAATGGATGGTTTCGGAGGGTTTATTTGCTGGGAGGATTCATTGAAACTTGAAAATTGGGTGCTCAAGCAGTTGAACACCCAGCATTGGAGAAGCAAAATCTGACTTAATCAGCCGTTGTTAATCGTGTTTGAATCCAATGTGAAATATCCTTTATTTCTTCTGGATGAACGCCATGTTGGACTGGGTAATGCTTATAGTCGGCCGATAGACCTAGGGATTCCAGTCTATCCAATGCCATTTTTCCGATTGATTCTGGCACGACATCGTCGTAAGTGCCATGAAAAATATGTATTGGCAATGCTTTGTTTGCTTCATTGATTTTAATTCGATCGTATGTCGG
>JAYPYM010000234.1:0-3465 GCA_038135915.1 Gammaproteobacteria bacterium | reverse complement strand
AAGTGTCATTAAGCCGCCTAACCGAGCGCCGTAACTCAGTGTGGTGTGGTAGACGACAGCACCACCTTGAGAAAATCCAGCTAATATGATTCTATGGCTTTCAATCCCGTTTGAGATCTCTCTTTCAATCAAGTTTTCAACTGCCTTTGATGACGCAAATATTTGCTCGTAATTGATTTTTCTTTCTAAGGACATCTCTAAAATATCATACCAAGCCGGCATAACCATGCCCGCATTGATAGTGACAGGGATAGCAGGGGCATGTGGAAAAACAAACCTGATGCGATATTCTGCTGGCAGCGCTAGCTCAGGTACGATAGGAACAAAATCATGCCCATCGGCACCTAGTCCATGTAACCAAATGATTGCAGCATCCGCATCTTTTCCTGTTTCAATAATCTCGCACGGTAAATAATTCAATTGATGCCTCCGGTATTTGATTCATTATGTAAAAATTGCTGAGATATTATGTGCTTACTTTAACCTTTCAGATGAAATTTGGGTTCCAATATACAGGATTAGTGACATAAACCAACCGTTATGGTCTAAATAATGTTTTGACTTAAGCGCTAAAGATGTTAATATCTATCTATAGGTAGATAGATATAGGGTATCCTGCGTATGAAAGAGCTGAATAGCACTGCACATAAGCTTTTAGACATCGCTGAACATTATACGCAAACTCAAGGCTTTAATGCATTTAGCTACAAAGATCTTCAAAGAGACGTGGGGGTTAAGACATCCACCATTCACTATTATTTTCCTACAAAACAAGACTTAGCACTTTGTATGACTGATCGTTACGTCGACAATTTTCTTACCATGTTGGAGGCGATTGCTACAGAAAGTTCATCGGGCCAGGAGCAATTAGAAGGCCTAGCGAAAGTTTATATAAGAGTTGTTTCACAGGGAAAGTTTTGCATGTGCGGTATGCTTGCTGCCGATATGAGCTCGTTATCAGATGAGGTAAACAGTAAGCTTTCAGATTTCTTTAAACATACTGAGGACTGGATAGCAAAATCAATTCAGCTAGGGATAGAGCAGAAAGCATTTTCTGCAGAGCTTGATCCTGTTACGTCAGCAGCACTATTTCTGTCTACTTTAGAAGGGGGTATGTTGATCGCACGTAAACATAAGCGACCAAACTATCTCGAAATAGTTATAACTGAGGTGTTGACTCAGTTTAGGAACCGCTGAATACAAGAATTATCTATTAGAAATAGGTAATAAACCTAATAATGCTGTTAAAGCATTTTTTTTAAAATCACCATCTATCTATAGGTAGATAGATAGCCTATAAGAGGTACTTGATATGAATGAACAATCTGCGATGTTAGTTGGCGGTTCCAAGGGGATAGCACTCGATACAGCCAAACGTTTAGCCAAACGTGATATAGACCTAATATTGGTTGCACGAGATTCCGAAGGGCTATTAAATGCAAAACAAGAAATACTGAAGGTGAATGAAGTTGAAATTGAAATCTTACCTGTTAATCTTTACGATCAGCTTGCCGTAGATGATTTGATTAAGAAGATCGAACAATCTCCTAGCCACATTAATTATCTTGTTAATGCCGCTGGTTATTTTAAACCGGTACCATTTCTGACACATACCCGTGAAGACTATCATGCGCAACTTGGTTTAAACGAAGCAATTTTTTTCTTGACCCAAGCAGTTACAAAAAATATGAAGGCTAATGGGGGTGGCGCTATTGTTAATATCGGTTCAATGTGGGCAAAGCAAGCAATAAAAGCAACACCCTCGTCCGCCTATTCAATGGCAAAAGCTGGTTTACATTCAATGACTCAGCGCTTAGCGATGGAATTAGCGGACGACAATATTCGAGTAAATGCTGTATCACCAGCGGTTGTGATGACCACAATTTATAAAGCTTTTATAAACGAAAAAGATATTCCAAATGTATTGGAAGAGTTTAACGATTTTCACCCAATTGGTCGCATCGGTCAAACTGATGATGTTGGAGCTGTGATAGATTTTCTCCTATCTGATGAGGCTAAATGGGTGACCGGTGCCATCTGGGATGTCGATGGCGGTGTCATAGCAGGACGAAATAATTAATGGAAACTGAATGAGAAAATATCATCTCATATATGCGGGGTGGTATTTTCTTTCATAATTTCAGTTTGTCTTTTTCACTACCGCTGCTTTCGGAGGCAATAAATGAACACACAGATGACGCTTGAACATTACAATGCTGACTTTACACTGCCTGTTATCATTAGACCCGATGATTACCAGTGGCGACCTTCTCCTATGCCTGGTGTCGAACGGATGCTATTGGATCGTATTGGCCAAGAAGTGGCGCGGGCCACAACGATTGTTCGGTATAAACCCAATAGTGAATTTACTAGGCACATACATACTGGGGGTGAGGAAATTTTTGTTCTGGCAGGGGTTTTTTCTGATGAACATGGTAGCTATCCGAAAGGGACTTATGTCAGAAATCCGATTGGGACATCCCATACACCAAAAGTTGGCCCTCAAGGAGCAACTATTTTTGTGAAGCTTCATCAATTCTCCGAGCATGATAGTGCGCGGAAAGTAATTAACACGGGGAGTAGTGAAGATTGGAAACCAGGCAGCGTTAGTGGACTGACAGTTTTATCGCTACACGTTTTTGAAAATGAGCAAGTTGCCTTGGTTAAATGGGAGCCGAATACCCAATTTAATCCTCACCAACATTGGGGAGGTGAGGAGATATTCGTGTTGGAAGGCACGTTCTATGATGAAAAAGGTGGCTATCCTAGCGGTAGCTGGTTGCGCAACCCTCATCTCAGTAAACATAGTCCATACACAAAGGAAGATGGTGCTTTGATCTATGTCAAAGTAGGGCACCTCAGCTAAACGGTAACGTCTTATATTCTAATAAAAATAGCGCTATAGCGCGTTAATAGATCGTACTTAGCCTCAGCTAATCTTTTTTCGAATCGTTAGTGTTTAGCTAACTTCGGCGACTAATTGCCAGAAAAACTAGTCTAACCCTAACAATAATGCAATTAAGCAATCATTGATTGCAATTGGGTTTTTTTTAGCCTATATTGAGGCCATTATAATTCTAATTAGAAAAACTATATTTTTACATACCCCTACTGCTTATTTTGTTGCAAGATTTTTTTTGAAATTTAAGTAACTCATCACTGCTCTTAATTAACCAGTAGGCTAGCTTCTCGCTAACTATGTTTTAATAAAAAGGTTAAATCATGACAATTTATTATATGCGCCCGTACGAATCTGCGGTTGATAGAATGCATAATCAAAGTGGTAGACCGGGACTTGCAAGGTCTGGGTCTATGGGCACACTAGATGAAGATGGAAATAGAACGACGCGATTTCATTTTCATGCTTTGAAAGGTAGGCCTACAATGATTACAACATTGGAACCTGCTACCGAGTTATAGCCGAATTTTGTGTATGGGGCAGATATGAACATTATTCGGTGCTTG
>JAYPYM010000233.1:4504-6933 GCA_038135915.1 Gammaproteobacteria bacterium | reverse complement strand
TTACAGCTTTCCGCAGATGCCACAGCTGCGAGTATTACAGTCAATGTCACCCACTTAGATCAACTCCAAGGTGAGATTCGAGATAGCGCTGAACAGAACGCTGTTCACGCCTATAGTGCTGCCCTGAATCTTGAATTAGGTGGCTCAGATGTCACCTGGAAAGACGGGCGTCTTACCGGGGGTGCATTTTTCGAGAAAATCAAAGAGCAATTTGCTAATGCAATCGATGGTATTGAGCTTGAAGATATTAAAGATTGGATGGTGGTCGTTGATGAGCATTCGGGAGAGGTCATTGGTGTTGCACTGATTGTTGAAGGGGAAAATGGCCTGGATTCTACTTTGCTTGTTAATGATGAAAACGGAAGTCTTTCTCAAGAGCTTTATGCGCAAATAGGTGGTGTGACAACTGCTGAATTGGGTTCAGATTTTATTGTTCCTCAAATTGAAAGTAAAATTAATTTTTATGGTGAGCGAGCCAGTAGATTTAACCTTAATATTCTCGAGAGCAACTATCGCTTAGCGGTAGCACGAGATTATTACTTGGAGAAAAAAGATACCGTAGGCTTGACAGATCAAGAGCAGAGTGAGCTTACCGCAATTAATCGGCATTATTTGCTAAAAGATGCAACTGCTGCGGATCTCCGGGCAAAGTGGGAGGCTGCTGCATTTGCACATGAAGAGACTTACGGGTTAATTAGTGCCGAGGCCTATTCGGGTCAGACGAAAGCAGAAACAGCAGAGGGCTATATCCAAGTTCGTGATAGTTGGAATGCTAATCGACCAGAATCGGTTGCTGGTTTGTCTGCACACTATCGTCGGTATGGCTATCACTCTCGAATCAATTCGAATGGAACTGAGGCATGGAATGCGCAAATCTCAAAAATAAATACAGCGCTTGAGGGCTATATTGCTGGTGACATCACCACTGCAGAATTAGTGAGCTCGCATGGATTTAGAGATTTGTTTTTTGGTGATTTAATTGAAGGGGGTAAACTCTCTGAAGATGGCTATGTCAGCATCACGATTGATTTCGACAAACAGATTGAGCTTGGTAATTCAATCATACAGTTTGTTGAGAGCGCCAGTACCGTAGATGTTGGTTTGGCGTTATTGTGGAGAGGAGGGCGAGGTCTGGCTCATCACAATATAGGATCAATTTTAAAATTTGACACCAATGGTGACCAGCAGTATACGGATGAAGACCTGTATTCAGATAAAGAAAACCGCATACCAGTGGAGGGCGTTGTCACCTTAAACATCTTTACCCAAGCTGATTATTTTACTACCACCAGTACACTGGTTGAGTTGGATGCTGCGTTGCAAAGGGTCAGCCAATTATCGCAAAACCATGACTGGGCTTGGAACCCAGAGCTGCTAGGGCAGGATGTAGAAGTAAAAGATTTGATTTTGCTATCTCTTGCCGCTGACGAGTACCTGGGCCCTGCTGTAGACGATACATTCGTCGTAGGCAATCAAGAAGAGCTATATGATGATTTGTATGGCCTTTATGAGCTTTATGGTGTCTAGTTCAGATTCAATTGACCTTAGATACAATAAGGTTTGGCCTGTAAAGACCTAATAATCTAATAAAAATTGAGAACTGAGGTCGATTACCCTGCCTGAGATGGATATACTATGGCCCCAAAATAATTGAACGATTGAGGTATATTTCGTGGATAGGGTGATAGAGTTTTCAATTAATCATTGGCAGTTAGTGCTAACTTTTTTGTCTCTTTGTGGTTTACTATTTTGGTGGGAGTCTAAAAAAGCAGGTAAAACTGTATCCCCACAGATGTTAGTTGACTTAGCGAACCGTTCAGACGCAATGATTTTTGATGTCCGTGACGCGAAAGAGTTTCGGACTGGGCACATTACTGGATCTGTGAATATTCCCTTTGCTGATATCAAGAAAAGAATTGAAGAACTAAAGAAACATAAAGAAAAACCTGTGATATTGGTGTGTAAAATGGGCCAACACTCTGGTACGGTAGGCAAGCTGTTTACTCAAGCCGGCTTTCAGAATGTGATGCGCTTAAGCGGTGGAATAATTGCTTGGCAAAACAGCAGTTTTCCGCTTGTGAAAAATTGAAAAACGACTTGATCATTTCTTCTAATTAAAGGGCTATATGATGTCAGATAATGAAAGTGCTTCAAACAAACCAAAACAGCAGTTTGCCTTGCAGCGTATATACATAAAAGACCTGTCGTTTGAGTCGCCGGGTGCACCGGAGATATTTAAAGGCGAGTGGAAGCCTGAAATGAGCCTAGAGCTTAATAATGGGTCAAGTAAGATTCAAGATGCTATATATGAAGTGGTGCTTGGTATTACCGTAACCGTTAAAAATCAGGAAAAAACTGCATTTATTGTTGAAATTCAGCAAGCTGGTTTATTTCAAGCAGATGGGTTTGAAGAAAGTGCATTGCATCAG
>JAYPYM010000233.1:0-4494 GCA_038135915.1 Gammaproteobacteria bacterium | reverse complement strand
TTGGTAGCTATTGTTTAAATATATTGTTTCCATATGCTCGAGAAGCAATCACGGATATGGCCAGTAAAGGCAGTTTTCCCCAGTTGCTAATAGCACCCGTAAATTTTGATGCACTTTATGCTGAGGCCTTAAAAAGGCGCCAGGCAGATGCAGAGAAGGAAACACAGCATTAGTCCAAGCTTGTTACAGTAAAGCATGGCCTAAAGAGTGATAAAATAGAGCGATTACTTAAGTGATTGAAAACCCAGCTGCCTCCATGCTTCGTATACACAGATTGCGGCTGTATTAGATAGATTTAGGCTCCTGCTGGAACTTGCCATGGGTATGCGTAAACAGTTTTCGCTACCCAGCTCTGTTAAAATGGTAGCTGGCAGTCCTCTAGTTTCTGGTCCTAATATAATCATGATTTCAGATTCATTGGCATTTTTTTTGAAGTCTATCTCGAAGAATGATTGGTGGCCTTTAGTGGTTAGGGCCACCATTTTTTTTTTGCCCTGCTCCTTTTTAAACGTATTCCAGTCCTCGTAGCGTTTTACGGTTGCAAATTCATTGTAATCTAGCCCTGCTCGCCTCAAGCGTTTGTCACACCAATCAAACCCCATGGGCTCTATGATATGAAGTTGGGTGCTTGTGTTGGCACAAAGCCTAATGATATTACCTGTATTTGGTGGGATTTCTGGTTCAAATAGCGCAAGGTGTATCACAGTGAGTATCAGCAAAAAAAGTGTTAATTTTAAACGGTTTAGAGGAAATATCTTACACTAAATCGATGCTAAGCTAAATATTGGGATAATCGGGATGCTTGAGGTCTGTTCCTATAAATGATGGCCTAACGGAATTTATGTTTTTGAATGGTTTTGTCTTTTGAACGGTTAAAAGAAAAATGGAAACTTGGCGCTGTTTCTGAGTCCAGGCTCCATGAAGTTGCAGTTGGCGTTGAGTTGACAGAGGAAGGTATAGGTTATGCCTCAGTCCTGTTAAAAGAAGGGCAGTTACAGCTTGAGTCTTGTGGGTTCAATCATGTCACCCACCAAGCCGAAAGAATTAAACTCCTATCTGAGATTGTAAAAAATGAGGGCTTACTGGGTAACAAGTGTAACTTAGTCTTGCACCCATCTTTTTATAAGCTCTTGTTGGTAGAGGCGCCTGATGTGTCAGCCGAGCGACTCATTTCCCTGATTCCTGAAAAGGTCCAAGACCTTATTCCGTGGAGTATCGCAGAAACTGTTACAGATATTTTTTACTTGCCCGAAGATGCATACCGTGGAAGAAAGAAAATGGTGTATGTTGCGGCGACGTTAAAACTCACCGTGATGAAAGCTATTTCGATGATTTCAATGGTTGGGTTAGTACCTAATATTGTGGATATCCAAGAACTAGTCATTAGGAATGCCCTGTTAATCGAAGATAGGTTTCATGCCATTAAAGAAGAGAGCCATGCGATATTGCGCCTGAAGGAAAAAGAAAGCGTGCTGCTGCTGATGCATGGTAAACAAATTTATTTAACACGTAGAATTATGGTTTCTCTTTCGGATTTGGCATCTGATAGAGAAGGGTTTCTAGAAAGATTGGTCAATGAAATTCAGAGGTCATTAGATTACTATGATAGTCAGTTGGGCAAAGGAGCGGTAACCCGGCTGGCAATTTTGCCTACGTCAGTGGATATGGAGGCTGGTACTGAATATTTAGATTCTAAGCTAGCTGCAAAGGTGGTTGAATTAAATGTTTATGATTTACTGGCATTGGAGAGACCCATTGAGTTGCAAGAAAGAGGTGTATGTTTGCCTGCAATAGGAGCGGCGGTTAGGGGCTTTGTAGATAATGATACAGAATCTTAATCTTTACCCTGAATATTTGCGGCCAAAACCGGTTGTCTTGCCATTTAGACAAGGTTTAGCGTTGACTGTAATGGTGTTAATTGCTTTGCTATCTGTAATAGCTGTGTTGGCGTGGAAAAATAAAACTATATCTAATCATCTGCGTGAGCTAACTAATGAATTTGACTCGATACAATCAGAAATCAAAGATTTTGAAGACCAGAATGTAAAGAAATCTGTAGATCTATTGCTACAGAAAAAAGAAGCAGTATCTCGTAGAACATTCGATAAAAGAACGGCTTTATTAAGTTTTTTAGATGAAAAAAGCTTTGGCTACTCAGGTGGTTATTCGAAATACTTTTATGCACTAGCAAAGCAGCATGTTAACGGGTTGTGGTTGACAAAGGTATATCTAAAAGAAGACGCCAACGAAATGAAAATTAATGGGGTGGCCGAGTCATCTGATCTGGTTCCGAAGTATATTCAGAATTTGGAACAAGAGTCAGCTTTTGATAATGTTGTCTTAACTGATGTACAGTTAGAGCGGTCTAAAATTTACGAAAATTATATCGAATTTGAGTTTTCTGTGAGTCAAAGTTTGGAATAAACTAATAAAGCTGCAGTATGAAAATATTTAACTCTTTAAAATCTTTTGTTGATACTACATCTAGTTACATTAACGATCTAAATGTTCGAGAGAGAGTGATCCTATTTGTAACCCTAAATATTAGCCTTTTTATATTTTTATTTTCTTGGGTCATAGAGCCGACTTTTTTACAAATTAAGGATTTGCAAAAAAAAGTGAAAAAGATGAGCTCAGATATCACTATCACTGAGAATGAGTATGGTTTGTTAAAGCTAGAGTATTCAATAGATCCCAATAAAGAAATTAAAGAACGAATAGATGCTATCGAAAAACAAATAGAAAAAATTGATATTGAGATTATGCAAAAAACTTCAGAGCTTATACCTGCTCAGGCGATGGTCGATGTGTTGAGCGATTTGTTGACCCAGCAGCGATCTTTAGAGCTAGTTAGAATGTCTAATATTCAAGTTGATCCAATATTTGATTTAGAAGATAGCCCTGATTCAGGCCTAGAGAATCAAGATGAACACCCTGATGAGCCTCAAGAAGGTGATGTACAAGCTAACGCTAATCCAATTTTAGAAGCAACTATTGCGTCTGTCGCTGAGCAAGAAGCTGCTGACGACAATCTGGAAGAGGGTGAAGTGCTCTTGTATCGTCATGGTGTAAAGATAGAATTGCTTGGTTCCTATTGGGACATTGTCAGATATTTGAAAAAAATTGAGGTGATGGAATGGAGCTTTTTCTGGCACATGATTGATTATGAAGTGTTAGAATATCCGACGGCAAGCGTTGTACTAGAGTTGCATACGCTAGGTTATGATAAAGGGTGGTTAGGAATTTAATGAAATTTAGTGTTTATGGGTATGTGCTCTTGTTCACCTTCTTGGTGCCTGTACAGCTTAACGCTGAGCAACAATTACGAGATCCAACAAGGCCTTATGCAACCTTGCCAGAATCTATAAATGAATCAGATGAGCTTGAAGTAAACCAATCTAAAGATCCAACTAATTTGGGGGAAGAGCTGATATTGCAACAGATTATGATTGGTCACTCACGTCGAATGGCTAATATTAATGGTGTCATGTTACATGTTGGCGATAATATTGGTGATTTGAAGGTGCTGGGCATTGAGTCAGATCATGTGCTCATACTGCATCAGGGCGCCGAAAAAAAACTGTCCTTTAAGCATCAGGGTATTAGGAAAAAAGCTGGCATTTAGGTCTGTTTTATAATTTCTCGACGCATCTCTTATTAGCCATTTCTTCTTTTTGTATTGAAAGCAAATATGTTGCTAAACTTAAACTAATCGATTTAATATCTCTAGTAATGATGTGAATAAAATATCTTCAAGGTTGATTGGCAGTCTTAAAATTGAACCTAATTTTTAATTGAGGGTATCTTCTTCAAGTTATATATACCTATCAACTTTAAGTTGTTTATCATAAGGTTTTATTGTAATTGGTTTCTCATGCTGCTTCTAAGTAGTCTAGTGAGGTAAGAGAACTGATTTTATGTTGAAGTACTTGCAATGGAATGTGTTCAATAAAGCGCTAAATTGGGTAATCCTCTTTCGTTGTACACTGCTATTTTCTACCTGTACATATTTGCTCATTGGTTGCCAAAGCCAAATGCAGCCAAAAAACAGTTCTGTTCTAGATGATGCTTCCACCAAAACCAGTATTGAAACAACATTGTCTGATGTGAAACGAAGCATGCTCGAAGGTCATTTGAAACAGCCTAATTCGGTTAAAAATATCGATAGGCCTGCTCAAGAGTTAAAGGTTCAGGTATTAGGTGATATTCAAGATCAAATTTCAACAGACCTAGAAAATAGATTTGATATTTCTGTTTCCAATATGCCTGCTAGAGATTTTTTTCTGAGCTTAGTTGTTGGGACTCAGGATAACGTTATTTTGCACAATGATGTTTCTGGGGAGATTAGTATCTCTTTAAAGTCTGTCACTTTAGATCAGCTGATGGAAGCAATAGAAACAGTATACGGCTACAACATAGAAAAGCGTAGTTATGGGTACAATATCTATCCGTTTGAGTTAGTCACTGAGGTTTATAATTTAAATTACTTAGATG
>JAYPYM010000232.1:0-6960 GCA_038135915.1 Gammaproteobacteria bacterium | reverse complement strand
GAATACAGGTCTGCTAGCGTCTATCATTCCAGCGGTTCAAAAGTTACAAAAATCTATTGGGATTATTGAACAAGATATTGCACAAATAAAGAAAAAAACCGCAATTATTGAAAAAAATTTAAAGGAAAATAATAAGGGTATTAAGACTGTTATTAGAAAAATTGATGATTTCAAAAAAGGAGTTGAAGAGCTTAAAGATTTAGGTGGAATAGTTAAAGATCCATCAACGCCCGCAGAATATTATCATAATGCAAAATTATATGAAGAACGTGGTGATTTAAGTAACGCACGTTCAAGTTACATACTGTATGCTAAGACAGATTTAAATTTTGCTGATCCAATAGTCGAGTTTGCAATGCTACTTAGATCTGTAGATGGTCCCGATTCTGCTCTCGAAACATTTGAATTTATAACTAGAGGGAATCGAGCACCAGCAACATTGCTAGGAACGGCCATGTTAAAAAGTGGCCAAAAGCGCAAACTTCAGCTCAGAAAAATATTAGCGGAAGCACCAGATTACCTACCAGTTATCTACTACATCACTAGGGATTATTCTTCAGACGACCTTTCCTCGCTTGCAGGCAGTGAACTTAAGGAAATTGTTAGGCTTCTGGAAACCTTTACAAGTGGAAGTTTAACTGATTTCTATTTAGATAAGAGTGTTGAAAAAGAGCATATGGATAATTCAATTCTTCTACTATCCGCGGCTAGAAAAACACTTAGTAGAAATAAAATAGGAACACTACGGTATTCAGCAAATAGAAGCAATGCGGGTTGGACTCTGTCTCTTAATTTTGGTGAAGAAGTAAAAAAAATTGAGTATTCTTTTGATGAAGGCACCTCTTTCAAAGAAACTGGCTCTGCAAGTTGGGATAGAAGTATAGCCTCGCCGATGATTAATTTACCTGGCGATACAATTGATCCATTAGACATATTGGTTAGGTATGTAGATATTGCAGGCAATATTTCAGAAACACAGGTGATTTCTTTTTCTCCAAAAGAAGAGCTAATGAACTCTCAAATTGACACACTTAAAAGAACAAGTAACATTTGGATATCTTTTAGAGATCTCAATGGTGATTGGATTTTCAATTGGTCACATATCCTTATCAGAAGATGTGGAGCTGAAAAATTTAACTATAGCTACGGCGAGAAGGACTTGACTAACACAATAAGTCTTCCAGAGTGTGACTATAAGAATCCTATGACAGTTTCAGGAGAAATGACCAAACGTGATGTAGTTCTAGATACTCATATGTATGTGCAAATTACATTCCGAGATGGATCAAAAAGTGACATAGTTACATTCCCAACTCCGGCAGGCATATAAAGGATCAATAATTTAAAGCTAATGTTACCCTAAATTGGAGTTCCAGAATGGAGTGCCGAAAGTTCTAATAACGAATTTATTGGATGTTCAGATAATCTATTTATCTACATAGAATAGGCGAGGCATTTGTTGTACTATGAATCCATCTATATATTGCCAACCACTCTTGCGCAGTTTGTTTTGGATTAGCTACCTTGGAAAAACATTTAATGTGGTTTTTTTGCCAATTCAGCGGCAATGTGGAGATTAGGGCTCCTGTGCACTGGGTATATTTCTGCCAACTTAGGATCCTGAGGCACGATAATTGTAGTTTGTTGTGATTTCGGTAGTAAGCCTGTCAACTTATCACCCTTAACTTCAACACTGGTGATTTTCGAAACAGTATCTGATGGTAAACTATAGAACTTTTCCCAGCAAAGAGGGAATTCCTGAAACACCGTTACTTCCGTAACTTGTTCATTACAGGCATACTGAGCAAACGCCGCGCCAAGGGAATGGCCGATAAGCACAATCTTGGTACTTAACCCCTGTTCTTCGTAATGATCGCAAATCATTTTAACCAATACCTTTGCTTCATTAAAAAGATCGTTGTCCTGATTAAGCAAGTTTGCGAAAATTGCTGAGAACTGGCTTTTTGTATCCGCCCATTGCTGCTCATCAGGCTCTCCCTCTATTTGTTGATTGTAATGACTTGTACCCAACCCCGTAAAAACAATAGCAAGTTCTTTATCCGCACTAGCCGTTTGTCGCTCAAAAAGCCCGACTGTTAGCCCGTTGATTTTGGAGGTTATCTGATACCCACAGGCACCCCCACCTTGTGTGACCACATCGAAACGTTCTTCTGTTTCTTCGTGTAGCTTACTCCATAGTGAATAACTGATCTCGACCGGTTTATATGAACTTCTCGCATCAAAAAATTTTTCATGAAGCACTCTGTCGTACATAGACCAATAGTTTTCATCAGACATATTAGCACGCAAAACTCCAATACTACTATGACCCTCATTAGTTGTGCGACCAATTAAATCAGCCCGAACCAAAAAGTCCACTCGTTGCTCTAATGTTAAATCGGAGAAGTTTTGAACTACCGGAGAGGTAACCAATTTTGGTTGGCATGACAGAGCACTGAGAAGCAAACCCCCAACTTGATCCATAGTTGAAACGGGGCGTTTAGTCTCTTGAATATTGGTTATTGAGACCTTACCCCCTTGTTCTTTTCGTTGAGCCTTTGCTACTGATCGTTTGGAACTGGTTGGTAATTGAGGATTATCAAATGAATGAGAAGTATCGAGGGAAGCTTTCATATGTATGTTGCCATTTTACGCAGTGTTATCATTTTTATTAGAAGCGAATAGATTAATTTTGCCCGCAAACAGCAGACAAGCATTATAATATCACTTGAAGCCAGACAATAACAGGCCAGATCCTTTTAATATGACAGCCCACACCATAGCCTTTTTAGCTGAAAAAGCTTCTTGGGATTCATGTTCAGGCCCAATATAAAATCGATATTTAACTTACATGAAATAATATCTTTATGATACCATATGTTTCTTGGATATTTGTTCTTATCATTGCATATATTGGCATACAAATGGGTCCGATTGCCAAGGAACTTGTCTATCAGGGTTTTAAGCTCGATCTGAAATTCATCCAATGGATTCCCTTGTGAGTTCTTTGCCTAGGCTATAGTTTTTGGTCTGCATCATTGAAGGCCATTGTATTTAAGTCCTTTATCTATCCGTTTTTCCGTATCGTTGTCGATGTTATTCGAAACAAAAGCGAAGATACTAATGAAGATAGTGAAGGAAAATTCTTCAATGATAAAGACGAAACTATAATGTTGGCGAAGGTACGAAAAGCCACACGTTCTTTCATATGGTCAGGTGTCTATTCAGGTTTCTTCTTCGGAATTATTGAGAAGTTTTTTGTTGATCCAGGTCTTGGGCCTATCGGTTTCTTTATCTACTTGTTTTACGGTGTTATCTGGGGTTTGCTTTTGTTTTAATTAGGCTGGTTTGGTTTCTTTCCATGGCCTAGCAGTTCAGGGTCTGACAGCGCTCACTAACCTAATAAGTACTGAGCAGGTATTTATCTCCATACAATGGGTGAGGCATTTGTTGTGCTGGTAATTTGTGCTTGAGTTTGCTCTAGTTCTTTTACTCGGGCTTTGGCCCTATGTGTAACTGAAACAACGCCGGGAATATTTAAGAGCGAAGGTTTGACAATTTGCTCCATGGATAATAGAGAGTAGGGGCAGTTGGCGCAGCTCCCCACAAAATTCACTTCTAGTTCACCAGTCTCCTCATCAATGTTGAGCATGTCTAATCGACCACCGTCGTTAGCCAGCACTGGTGCAATAATGGTTTGAACCACTCGGTTAACACGTTCGGATAGGGTGCCTGCATACAGTTGCTTGGATTGAAATACGATATTGTCAATCCGTTGCGCGCATCGGTTAGTTTCAATAGCCTTGAGAATCTTCTGGTCACGCTGCTCATCAAGCACGCCTAGCGCCAATAAAGATTGACCTAAGGATGCTGAAATTTTTTGTTCCAGCAAATAGTTTCCAAAATGGGTACGATTAGCGGGTGAGAAAGCCAGTTTAGATTGATATTCTTCCCAGTTAAAGGCGACGGGTCCATTCATGGTAAAGTTTTCGTCACCGGTACGTACATAATCAACAATCAGTTCTCCTAATCGGTCAAAGAACCTGCGATGTTCACGACCGGTTGCGACGCGTTTGCGATTGATCACCACGCCGCGAAGGTAGCCCAATTCTTTATCTTTTGGTAAAACACCAGTGGTTACATCAACACGCACGGCACGCTGATTTTTACGATCCACAATTATCATGGCTGAATGACCAATTGCCCTAGAATGCACCAGTAATGCAGAACCTAGCTCTGCAGGTGAGATACCCAAAAAATGCGCTGGGACATCTCCTGCGCAGGGGATGGCAACGCCACTGACAAAAGCTAAGTCCTCACGAGGAACTCGGGCGCCTGGGCCGTACAATAGATCCAATCCACGCTTAATTGCGATGTATAGCTGAATAGCGACGATTTCTTCTTTAAACTCGAGCACTGCGCTTTTATGTGCACTTAATAAATTCAGTTCAGCCGTGGAACCATCACTGTTAATCACTGTGACACTGCCCACAATGGCTGATAGTAATGGATGTAATACGCTTTGATAATCCAGACGGCGTACCAGAGGCAGTAAAATATGTAGAAAATGGTTTCGAAACTTGGCAGGTAGATCAAAGAGAAGTTGAATAGCTTGTTGTTGATAAGGTTCATCCGCCATATATTGTTGAAAAAAGACAGTTATTGCACCAACTGCCTCACTGAGTTTCTGATCTTTGTTATGCTTGGGGTTACGTAACTGGTCTGGTAGCAACCAGCAAAGTTTATCTGGATCCTTTTGTTGGGTCTTAATCCAATCGTCGTCATTGGGAAAGGTGCCACGCCAATGACGGTAGAGAACCTCTGTTGCTTCGTAAAGTGCCGAAGGGTCTGGCGCTTTCCACAGTGCCAATTCCAGTGGCCTCAAGCCCTGGAGTTGAACGGGCGTTCTTTTGATCAAACTTTGATGCGTAAATTGATCTGCATCTACATAATCCGTTAACCTATTCACTTCTCCGGGAACAAAGTCGATGAAAGCCGTATCTTCCGATATTCTGTCGTTATAAGCGACTTCTGCGATCACAACCCCATGCCCACTGAGCAAACGCACAGGTGACCCTTCAGATAGTTCATATTGTTTCGCTGTGTTTGGGTTTACTTCAACGAAATGTTGATTCGCATCTACGCCATAAATTGGTAAGGTTTTAATACCAGAGTTATAACGTGCACGCCCTTTAATGGCTTGCCGGCCAGGGCGACCTCTGCCACTAATTAGAGATAAGGTGCCTACAGGTAGCGGCGCTTCTAGGCGTCGCAAAAAATCATCGGGTGGGCATACCAGCTTTGCTTTTGCTCGGTCTGCTTTCTTCAGCAACGGAAAGCTCTCTGCTGATTCTTTTGAAGTGGAATATCTAGCATCGCCTCCCCATTGAATACCCTGGCCACCACTGTTTCGAAGCATATCGTGATTAATGGGATTACCCTGTTGATCCTCCATACAGGCATACAAATCTAATTTTCGATTGATCTGCACCATATGATCGAATATCTTATCCGGCATGGCTTCACCCTGCTGGTCAATATAGCGTGCAAAAGTACGATGTACGATATCCGGGTCAAGTTGATTGAGGTTCGCGGTATCTGGGTTACGAAGCCGTTCAGCTATTTTCAAAGCTAAACGAGCAAGTATTTTGCTATCCGACCAAGCATTTTCCGGTGGTTCCGTCAGGTTTTGTTGTAATTGTAGCGTTCTGTCGCCACGTTGAATGACTCCAGTGCGTTCCGTATATGTTAGCGATGGTAAAAGAACGTCTGCATGCTCTAAAACACCTTCACCTAAAAAACTATCAATGACAATATTAAAGGAACGACCCAAACGCCTAGACCAATAACCCACACGCGGCATATTTTTTGTCATTTGAGTGCCGACAAACAAAAAACAGTAAATTCTGTCATCTGCGGCCATATGTGCCACAGGCGTTCCTGGTTGATCAGGGATATTGCTTTCTGGTAAATCTAACAGCTCGGCTAATGCTTTTCGGTGCTCGGTTTTTCCCGGATCAAGATTGAATACCAAACGACGACTGTTAAAACCCATCATTAACTCGCTGGTTGCATTGGATTGACCTGCAATACGTAATGAACCTGCCCCTTTGCGCCCAACATTTCCGGTGAGCAGTAATAGATTAAGATTAGTAGAGAAACCGTAGCTGCCAGTAGACTGATTAATTCCCATACTAGAAACGAATGCAATTTTAGGGCGATAACCGTTTCGAGGTTTTGCCAACATTGCTGCATGATCTCTTATTGTTTGTGCGAGTTCGGCAGGGTCCTGATCCGGAAATGCAATACGTTCTGCTACCGCTTTTACTTCACAACGATCTTCAAAACAAAGTGCTCGAAAAGCGTCAAGGCTTTCTTGCTCAACCCTTTGTTCGAGGCTCTTACTATCTTCCCAGCCCTGTTCGAATATGATTCTTGCAACTGCCAAGTTAAACATGACATCTCCACCTTGGCGGAAACGAATGTGAATCGTACGTGGATCGGCTTCCTTTAATTCGCTTACTGTATCTGTTCGAACAGGATCAATCACCACTTTAATTGCCTGCTTGTTGCGTTTCACTTTTTCATATGCCTGAGGGAAAGTGACGAAAGCATTGGTACCATGTAATACTGCGACATCACAGTGTTCAAACTCGTCAAATTGTTGCCAGGTAAAGCTGGCTTCATTACCAAAATTTAAAACGTGTGCAGCACCCGCACTGGTTAAGCAATGCTCTGAGTTCGCTCCTACGGTAGGTAATTTAAATACCAGTTTATATAGGCTGGCCATCCAGATGGCTTCGATTGTTTTCTGGCCATTACCATAAACTGCCACAGCATCTGGTCCAACCCATTCTCTGGCGTGTAAAAATAGCCAGGCTGCACGGTCTAATGCTTCGTCCCAACTGACTTCCCGCATCTGACCATCGTGACCACGAATCATTGGAGTGCGTATTCTGT
>JAYPYM010000231.1:0-7028 GCA_038135915.1 Gammaproteobacteria bacterium | reverse complement strand
GATATTACAAAATGGCATTCAGTGGGTAGGATAATTTGCTTGAGTTACCTAACCACTGCAACCAAGCTAATCGCGCCGATAAAGTGTGCTGAATATCCAGCAGAAGCAACCAAATCAGCAAGCGGTGCCTTACTGTTACTTAAGGTAGCTACCGGCAATGATCGTATAGCCAGCAGTGCCACACCGACATAAAGCAAGGTCGACACACAAATAGCGATCGCAATCGCAAAAGGCATATTCTTAGTTGGATTTTTGGTCTCCTCTGCGACGTTAACCATATCCTCAAAGCCAATAAAGGCATAGAAAGCAAGAAAACTGCCAGCAATGATGGCAAGCAGCCCGGTATCTTCTATGAATGGCTGACGTATATCACTCCAAGCTAGAATATTTGGCATAGAGCTACTGGCAATAAGAACGTATATGAGCCCACCAATCTCTAAAAGCGTAATCAGTGTAATGACCGCGGCAGACTCCTTAATACCCCAAAGTGCAATAAGTGTCAGGGTCCCAATTAGCATTAGTATCGATACGGTTGGGCTCAAATCCACAAAGAGATTCAAATAGCCAACAAAGCCTCGGGAAATAGTAGCAGCTGAAACGATACCAGTCAGAATAACTAATATGCCTACGAGTTGAGATAACCTCACTTGCTTCCAGGCTTGGTATATATAGATGGCAGAACCAGCGCTTTGAGGAAACCGAGAGGAAAGCTCTGCATAAGAAAATGCAGTGAACGCAGCGATCGTTCCCGCTAACAGAAAAGCGAAAGGCAAGAGCACACCAGACGCAGCAGCAACCTTACCCACCAATACATAAATACCTGCACCGATAATGGTACCAATACCATAAAATGTAACAGCAGCTAATGAGAGCTCACGTTTTAAAGAGGTTAACGTTTTGTTATCGTTCATTTTTTCCTTTGACTAAATTCAGGCTTTAAACCAAGAGGAGATACCAAAGACTGACAAAGACTGACAAAGGCTTACATTTTAAGCCTATACCCACCCAGACCTAACTTATAGAATGCATACAGTGTGATCATCTCAACTACTTAACTTCAGTACAACTAAACACGAACCGCACTATATCTAAATAATCATAGAGAATAAAGTTTACCCATGGTCAGTATTGAACCTAACAGCGAAAATGCTTCGGTACAAGAGACAAGAAAAAGCTACAGTTACGGCGGCAATGTTTATGATTACGCCTTTATGGCCATGGTCGCTGCTTATAACCTATATTCTGCGAACGCAGCAGATCTTATCAGTGAAATCGAAGATAACAATAGGCGCATACAATATCTTCGAGAGCAAAAG
Organism: Gammaproteobacteria bacterium; assembly: GCA_038135915.1. Classification (GTDB taxonomy): domain Bacteria; phylum Pseudomonadota; class Gammaproteobacteria; order Pseudomonadales; family UBA6940; genus JAYPYM01. The sequence continues at coordinate 5,712 of JAYPYM010000231.1, read as the reverse complement.
CAAGCCATTCGAAATGCCCAAAATGGCGGTGCAGGATATAATCACAACGATTGGCCTTACCCCCCACCCGACGATTGGCGACCAGGCATGGGCGCTCCTGGAGCCGATGGCAGCTACAACTCGAGCAACCCGCCAGAAGATTTTACTCACTACGAATATGACTACGGCTCTGGCTATGGTTCCAGCACACCCCCCTCTGGCATTAGCGTTACAGGTGCTAACAACAATGGTAACCCAGGCAACGGTAATAACGGCAACTCAAATGTCAATACATACACGCCACCTCAAGCACACGATGATGCAGTTGAAGCACTAAATTTGAAGTCAGACTGGTCCACTTGGACAGATACCGAGTGGAATAATTATTTCCAGTATCTTCAAGATAATGGCGGTGGAACCACAAACCATGCTGAAAACTTGAGAAACAACGGCGTAACAACATTTAACATAGAAGGGCAAGAGTTAACTTTGCATGCAAGCCACAACGGCACTGGCTGGGTCATTTCCATGGAAGGCGGTGAGCTTGAAGAAAGACTAGACTTTTTTAACGGCGAGGAACTTGAGGTTCCCTTTATCGCTGTCCCCTTAGATTCGACAGGTGGCGATACCACCCTCATTTTCACCGCAGACGGCAATATCTACGAAGTCCCTTCAGATATAGCCACTGAGGAGCACATGAATGCATTGCTGGGAGCACCACCAAGTTCGAGTAGTAATACACAAAACCCTGGCGCTAACCCAAACGCGCCATTAGGTTCTGCTGAAAACCCATACCAGTCAGAACAAGCTGCACTGGATGCATTAGCAAGCAAAAGTGACGGAGAATGGGTATATTACGAACAAGATGGTAAATCTAAACGAATGATGAAAGTAGGCTACCACGATGGCTATGGTAATAATCCCGGGACAAACAACAATCGCAACATAGAGGGCAACCACGACTTAATTATCACTCAAGAACACCTAGGCAGCGGAAGGTGGGGCCATACTACTGCTAGAACAAAATTATCTGACGGAACTTTAACATCTCCTCAAAATATAACTTCTGACAACGCTTTTGATATAAATGGTCATGAATTTAAAGTAGAAATTGATGCTGATGGCAATGTAAAAAAAGCAGAGTTTAATGATGACTTCTTTTGGTTTGATGATGGCTGGGAAGATGACTGGGGAACTATATTAAATAGCAGCGCCTCAGGCACTGTGGTGCCGGCAGACCCGGGTGGAGTAACTGATGATGGACCAAGCTCTATTTCCAGTACAGACGACGTACAAGCAATTTTAGATGCTGGTGGCACTGTCGACTTCTGGGTGAATGGAGAGTATTACCAACTCAGAAAAGACAATGAAACTGGCAATTATGAGGCCTACAGACGGGATGGTTCAGAATGGGTGCTCATAGACCCCGAAGTACAATTTGGACCTAACGATAGCAATGCGCTCGATGGTTTCATACAAATAGGCGAGATAGACAATGGCGTACCTGGAATTACTGGAGACGACCGTTTGTATATCACCGTTAATGACCAAGGTGAAGCTGAGTTTTATAAAGGGTCTAAAGATGCTCAAACAGAAGATGAGCTTACGCCATTCCCCGAATCATCTACCGATAGCTCTGGGAACCTGATACCAGGCAGCCCAACCGATAGTGCAAGATACAAACAACTTGCAGGATATTTAGAAGGGCTGGATGACCAAATTTCATCGCTCTCATCACACAACCAAATAGACTTAATCAAACTGCAAAAGATCATCAATGATATGAACCTAGTCATCACCCTACTCTCTAACCTTCTCAAAGCAGAAAAAGACACCAAAGAAGGCATTGTTAGAAATATATAATCTCATGAATCATCTCTGCGAAAATAATGACATTGAACTAGGTACTCACAATAGCGAAGACGTGGTGACCAAGCCGCTGGCAGCCATGTACTCGACTTTTGCTATATATTTGTCTGAGATCATCGATCGAACACTGGACATCCATGCAAGAAATCAGGAAATTATTCAAAATCTTGCCGAGAGAGAAGAGATAAAGTCCAGTATCGAGGAGAAACTCGGTAATATGTCTGTATGTCCATCAAACCCTGCAGGAGTAATACCTGACCCGAAAAAAATGAAATACTGTACTTGGTATTTTTACGAAATCAATGAAGAAATAAAACGTGTCATCAAAATAAAGTTTGATGACAACAATAAAAGGCAACCATCCACCAGTACAAAAATAAATACAGCACCCGACCTTACAGATAACGCTGCGCAAGACCTATTCATTAACCAAACTTACGCTTACAACCAAAATACACCCGGCACCTGGGAACAAACGAAACTAAAGATCAACGGTAAAGGTGTCGTGGTGGTGGAACAACACGATTTAGTCGTATACGAAAATAGATCTCTCTATGTAGCAAGATTCAATCCCGCACCTGAATTTTTCTTTCATTCAGATAGCTATGGAAATATAAACCAGCTCTATTTATCATTTGTACCAGATAATACTATTAACGAAAAGTTTGAGCTCTTGCAGTTAGATATTGGCCCACCTATCTCTGACCCGATTATCCCTGAATCTCAGGCATTTAAATCAAAAAACGACGAGCATGAGCAAGGAGATGACATTGAGTTAGATATAGCACTGAATCCAACAGCTTACTTCGGAAACACAGAAGACTACACCGACATAGCGAGTGAGGAAAACAAAGAAGGGAACACACAACATCAAGCAGTTAGATCAGCTACAGGCAATTTTACTATCGAACAATTAGAGGAAGAGCTACACCAACTAGAAATAGCACATCATAAGTTAGTACATCAAAATACTACTGAATGCGTGAAGCTACAGAAGCTCTTACGTCAAATAGGGCGTGTTCAAGCTAAGCTGGTCAATCCCTGACCATTTGCAGATTAATTTTAGCTTGTAACTAGCTCTTCAGATTGATTGGATTTCAATTTCTTGGTCGCTACAAATTTATCCGTAAGTTTCGCTATTTGGGATTCCTTTTTGTTTCCAGTGATCGAGCCAATTGGGTTTTTACCCTTTAAATAATAGTTCTCATAGCAAAAATTGGTCGCATGAATAAACCCCTGCACACTTCCACAATCAAACCTTCTCCCTTTAAACTTATAAGCTAAGACGCAACCCTGTTGTGCTTGTTGCAATAGCGCGTCCGTTATTTGAATCTCTCCGTTCTTTCCAGGTTCAGTACCTCTGATAAGATCGAAAATATCTGGGGTCAAAATATACCTACCAATAATAGCCAAATTACTAGGCGCCTGTTCTTTACTTGGCTTCTCAACCATACTGGTTACTTGAAAAATATCTTCTTTAATCTGCTCACCCGCAATGACACCATATTTATGAATATCCTCATCTGGAACATCTTCAACAGCAACAATGCTACATCTGAACTGATTAAAGAGTTTAACCATTTGAGCCATTACACCCACTGGCTGCCCCTCCACACAGAGGTCATCCGCCAAAATAACACCAAACGCCTGGTCACCGATTATTTTCTCGCCGGTAAGAATGGCATGGCCCAAACCTTTCATCTCGATTTGCCGAGTGTAGGTAAAGTTACAGTATTCGATAATATTTCTAATATCCTCCAAATACTCCTCTTTGCCTGTGCCGGCAATTTGATGCTCTAACTCGTAACTGATATCAAAATGATCTTCTATTGACCGTTTACCGCGACCGGTAACAAAAGCGATGTCAGCCAGCCCTGCCTGGTAAGCTTCTTCAACGCCATATTGCACGAGTGGTTTGTTAACAACCGGCAACATTTCTTTAGGCATTGATTTAGTAGCTGGTAAGAAGCGGGTTCCATAACCAGCCACTGGAAACAAGCACTTTCGAATCTTTGTCATAACATTTTCCTTCTCATAAAAACAATTCACAGCTGTTATCGCTGCCAGCTAAAATAGAACAACTGACAACAAAATAAAAGAGCGTTAGCTAAAGGTCCACCCCTTTTTGTTCTATCTTAAAATTTGAGCCCAATAGATGCCTGACCTAAAAAAGATTTACTTTATATTCTGGTGGACTAACAAATGATCAACCATACTGATCCTAAGGTCTCGCAAATATAATGAAAGCTATATTTAGGGCTTAGGATGATATCATTTTGGCCGGTATCGGTAAAGAACCAATTTGAATCGACTGTTCTCGAGCTAGTTATTACCATATGGAAGTTTCGCAATTAACATTTGCACTGATATTGCAAATGCTCATAATTTTTTCTATTTCGACTGCATGGCTATTTTTCTCTGGTCAACGGTTAAAACGACGGAATGACTCGTTAAAAGAAATTTGTGAAAAATGCACAAACATTGCTGAAAAGTCTCAACTAAAAATATTGGAACTTAATACGCAGATCGAAGAATTATTAGATCGACCGCCAGAACCTACTCCAAACAACGCGAAGCATGAATTCGATTACGGTAGGCATTTAGAAGCCTCTATATTAGTTACTGAAGAAAGAATAAAATCGCTTGGTGGAGAAATTGGTCAATACAAACAAAATGCGGACCCTGACCTCAATACAGCCATTATCCGAGACTGGTACCTGAAAGCTGAGTTAGAAGGCTTTTACAATAAAGAGGAAATAACAGAGTTCTGGCAAACACTAACAACTCATTTAGAAGTGATTAGAAACCTTGCACAATCATCAAAATCCGTTTCTATTGCTGAAGACAATAAGAGTAACTCATTAGAGGACGTGGAAAAGGAACTGACGGAAAAATTACAGATTATTGAAGCAATCACCCAAACCTGGGTGACCGAATCTGACTCTGTACAAAGTGCATATGAAGCACTCATCCAAGCCTTTAACGAGTTGGAGCAACCTCATCAACTCATCGCCCAGGCAGAAAAAGTTAAAAGTTTCTCGGTTAACTTGGTACAGCATATACCGGGAATCCCGCCCGACAGCACCGTTCCAGCCGACCTAGCAAAAACTCACAACGAAAACGAAGAGCAGATTAGCCAAGCAGGTTCAGGCTCTGACCCTATCGCAGACATGCTCGTCACCCAAGACCCTGAAGAAGCAGAAGAAGTGCAAAGTTCATACATAGAATTAGATGATTTAAATGGACAAAATCCGGAGCAAGATATACAACTTGACCCAATTGTCGGTGACGAAGAAAACCTCAATCCAATTGATGAAATAAAACAGCTGATCAATACTGGTGAGGGTGAAAGCAATCTTCCGCCCGAACAGGAAACGATAAAAGCCGATACAAATCAACCCGAACCTGCACCACAAGAAGAAGAACCTGAAGAACTAGATAAAGAAGCGCAGGACCTGCTAGACGAACTATTCAAAGATGACTAATTTTATATGAGCACGGGCTTCAAATTTTCAAGCATCAGGTGTCACAAAGGCTACTTAACGGTTTTCGGAATCCAACCAGCATGAGGTTTACCCCAGTAGAAACCTTGACCTTCATGACATGACACACTCTGCAGAAAGTTTCTTTGCTCATCGTTCTCTACACACTCGGCAACAACCTTCATACCTAATGTTTTACCTAGAGAAACGATTGCCTTCAACAAGGACTGGTCACTATAATCACTTCGATGATCACAAATAAAACTACCATCAATTTTTAAGGTATCGATTGGGTATTTATTTAAATAACTCAGCGAAGAAAATCCTGTTCCGAAATCATCTATCGCTAAACTTACGCCAAGTGTTTTCAATTGTTTAAGAT
>JAYPYM010000230.1:6661-7035 GCA_038135915.1 Gammaproteobacteria bacterium | reverse complement strand
AGTTTAGCCCTGCCAATCTAGAGAGTTTACCAAATAGCCATGGAGCGTATTACTTCACCGCTTCGCTAAATGCCAACATCTTCACTGACAATATGGGTTGGCGTCAAGAAACTAGTGTGACCGAGTATTTCATAGTCATCTGATTACTTGTCTCTCTAATCAACTACAACTTTCGCTACGTTTTCTGGCAGTTTTCGCGTATGGTTAATAGTGCAGTAAAAACATACAATACTTTTCACATTAACAGCGTTTCACATCATTTTAGTGTTAAATAGCATTGACTCCCTTAGCAAGCCTTGTATCATACTGCATGCTTCACCCACCCATTCAGCGGTAAGCTGATCTATTGATACGCTAATCAATGATTTTTATTT
>JAYPYM010000230.1:6230-6601 GCA_038135915.1 Gammaproteobacteria bacterium | reverse complement strand
CTAAGAAGTCATCTTCATATGCTAATTGATTCAGTTAAAAGAGAGTGGTTTTCAAACATCCGATCAGATGTTTTAGCAGGCACCGTCGTCGCACTCGCATTGGTTCCCGAAGCAATTGCTTTTTCTATCATTGCCGGTGTTGACCCAAAGGTTGGGCTCTACGCCTCTTTCTGCATTGCAGTCGTCATCTCTTTTGTGGGCGGCAGACCCGGTATGATCAGTGCTGCAACAGGTGCGATGGCCTTGCTAATGGTAACACTTGTGAAAGAGCATGGTTTGCAATACCTGCTAGCAGCAACTTTATTAACGGGGGTCATACAAATATTAGCTGGACTGCTTAAACTTGGCGATTTAATGCGCTTTGTCTCTCG
>JAYPYM010000230.1:0-6220 GCA_038135915.1 Gammaproteobacteria bacterium | reverse complement strand
ATTGGCTTTGTGAACGCACTGGCGATACTGATATTTATGGCCCAACTGCCTGAGCTAACGAATGTGACTTGGCAGGTATACGTAATGACGCTATTCGGATTAACCATTATATATGGCTTTCCACTGCTTCCCAAGATCGGCAATATGGTTCCGTCACCACTCATCTGTATTGTTACACTCACTGCGCTGTCAATTTGGATGGGGTTAGACATAAGAACGGTCGGCGATATGGGGGACCTACCTGACACCTTGCCAATATTTCTATGGCCACAGGTACCTCTTAATCTTGAAACACTGATGATTGTCTTGCCTTATGCTGTTGGCTTAGCCGCAGTTGGCCTATTAGAGTCTATGATGACAGCAACGATTGTTGATGACCTTACAGATACAGATTCAAACAAAAACAAAGAATGTACTGGGCAGGGCGTTGCAAATATTTTTTCAGGGTTCATGGGTGGCATGGCCGGCTGCGCGATGATCGGGCAATCCATTATTAACGTGAAATCTGGTGGTCGTGGTCGGCTTTCAACATTTATCGCAGGCACTTTTTTATTAATTTTAGTCGTATTTTTAGATCAATGGTTGAAGCAAATTCCTATGGCCGCTTTGGTCGCGGTGATGATTATGGTATCAATAGGCACCTTCTCTTGGGACTCTATAAAAAACCTTAGAACTAATCCACCTTCCAGCAACCTGGTGATGATCAGTACAGTCATTGTTGTAGTGGCCACCCATAATCTGGCCATAGGTGTACTGGTTGGCGTATTGCTGTCTTCTCTATTTTTTGCTAATAAAATAGCTCGATTTATGGTGGTAAAGCGCAGCGAAATAGAAAATGAGTCCGTTCGCGAATACCGAGTGATGGGACAAATTTTCTTTGCTTCAGCAAACCAATTCGTAGATTCATTTGACCTCAAGGAAGTGGTGGATAAAGTCATCATTGATCTCAGTGAAGCTCACTTTTGGGATATAACGTCAGTTGAAGCACTGGACAAAGTGGTGATTAAATTTAGACGAGAGGGTGCAGAAGTTTGTTTACTAGGCATGAACGAAGCAACAAAAAGTGTCGTCGACCAGTTTGGTATCCACGATAAGCCAGACATGTTAGACAATATGCTGCCCCCGCACTAATTAACTCGAAAAATAGATTTTACCACTTGAATCCTAGTCATGATTCACACTGTAAGGACGATAAGATGAAAAAATTCATTACCGCTTGTATAGATGGCTCAAATATTACAAGCGCTGTGTGTGATGCAGCCGTTTGGGCTAGCAAACGTTTAGGTGCACCCATAAAATTTTTACATATTCTTGAAAAGCCTAAATCACCATCCAAGGATGATTTATCAGGCTCCATAGGTTTGGGGTGCAGAGAGAACCTATTGGATCAACTGATTGCCTTGGATGAGGCCCGCGGAAAGATTGCTAAAGAACATGGTAAGCACCTTTTGGAAGAGGCAAAGCAACATGCGAAGCGCCAGGGTATCGATCAGGTTTATGTTGAGCAAAGACATGGAGAAGTGCTTGCGGAACTTTCGGCCCATGAAGAAGAAACTCATTTATTTGTCATCGGTCGGTCAGGCGAAGGTCACAAGAATAAGAAAGTTGCCATCGGGTCTCATGTAGAGAACGTTACTCGGGCTGTCCATACCCCTATACTCATTGCGGTAGAAAAATTTGTGGTACCCACCAACTACCTTCTGGCTTATGATGGGAGCAAAACAGCTACTAAAGCAATTGAGCGGATCAGCCAAAGCGAATTGCTCTCTAACATTCCTGGTCATGTGCTAATGGTTGGAGAACAGAATCATGACAATCAACAAAGTTTGTCGAAAGCAACTGAGCTATTGAAACAGGGTACACATGAAGCTCAACAACATTTAATCGAAGGGAATGTATTAAGCGTCCTTGATGAGTTTCAGCAGGAAAGAAACATAAACCTCAAAGTTATGGGGGCTTATGGCCACTCTAGGGTTCGAGAGTTTTTTTTAGGCAGCACAACTTCAAAAATGATTTCTTCAAGCTCGGTACCTATCTTAGTATTGCGTTAGCAAAAAAGCATACTCTAAACTCTTATTTCGTCAGAAATAACTCGATTCAGTTGAGACCCTATCCCTAGATCTTAATTCGTTGAATGAGGGTTTCTAAGGTCAATCATGGGTATGTTCTGCCCGCCTGAATAGATGGGAAGCACGCCATTCCATTGTTCAACCCTTTTGAGCTCAATATAATTTGGAGACTTAGTCAGTGAGCGATTGATAATATCTATTTTATAGGCCTCTGCATCAGCAAGTTCTTTTATGCGTTGAGCTTCTAGTTTCGCAGCCTTGAGCTCAGATTCAGCTTGTTTAACTTTTTGGTCTTGTTCTGTAGCAAATCGCTCCAGCTCGGCTTGCTGTTTCAATACTTCTTGTTCTCTCTTTTTAGTTTCAGTAATTGCTGTCCGAATAACCTCCGGCAACTGAACATCACGTATTAAGATTGTCTCCACTTGCAGACCTTTAGGGGCAAGAAACTCAGCCAAACCAAGCTGCAGTGTTTCCTGCAACTGACGCTGGATAGACTCTTTAAAGAAATCTTGAGACACAGCAACTCCTTTGCCCTGCTCTCGCAAAATAGATCTCAGCTTCGGAATCATATGAACCTGTATAAGCGCTTTAGTGGTACCGGTATTTCTTAGTATGTCTGGCGCCATATCACCAATCGTCCTGTATTGAACAGAGACATCCATCTTAGTAATTAGCTTATCCTCTGCAGGAATACCAGCTGTCTCTTTATGCGTTTTTTGTCGCAGGTCAAATGAAGTAAATGCCAATAAAGGATTAACCACATGTAACCCTTCACGGTAGGTATGATCTTGAACTTGACCAAAAAAGGTAGCCACCTTTACATGACCGGCAGGCACTGTAATAACAGCAGAGCTTATAAATAACAGTAAACTTAAAGCTAGGCCAGCATATCCGGCTAAATTTAAGGCACCGTTATTTCTACTCACTTTCACTTTAACAAAGATAACCCCAATAATCAGGAAGAGAACAGATAAAACTAACTTGGTCACTTTTTTTACTCCACTTAGGTACTACACTATTAAATTAAGTATATCTCATGATTGCAATAGGGTATTTTCTTTTAAAGCCGTTTCTAATTTACTATTTTACCCAATCAGTCCTCTTAACACGTTTCATCTAAAACAGCGATATTTTTCCGATTTCCAGGAACCTCTTTTTAAGAACCTGACTATAATTCAAAAAAATAGTTTTACATGTTCAACAAACCCAATCCTATCGAGTAAAATAAATGACAATAATAGCAATCTCAAAATTAAATTTACGAATAACGGAGAGATTCTATACAAGGTGTTTAATATTTATATTGCTAACAATTCCAATTGTGTCAGCTGCAGATTCGACCGTATCAAATGAGTCTAATACCAACCCTTACGTCGAAGTATTCTCTGATCTAGTACAAGAGTATTGCGTCAAGTTCAGATATAAACCTGAAAAATTGCAAGCCCGACTGGAAGCAGATGGTTTCAAAAGAAATACAGAATTTGAAGCCACATTTGAAAAAGATATTGAAAGCATAAGCTATGCCATCACTATTGATCGGAATTTTTGCACAACTGATGTTTTGTTGAAACACAAAAACAAAATTTTATTTAGTGCTGATCAGCTCAACGAAGCGCTTACCAGTTTGCTTAAACTTACAACAACCAAGTCAAAGACGGGATACGACCCAGATGTTTCAGATAGCAAAATTCTACAGAAGAAATATATTGATGATCGCGGTGAAAAGTATTCACTTTTTTTCCCACTAGAGAATCAACATAATGAGTATATGACATTTGATGTACACTGGGTTAACCAATGAATGCCAATCCGACCAATTATGACTAGGTAGTGCTCGAATCATCCAATGTAGATAGAAATTCAACACGATCAGTGTTACTAACAAGCTGCTCTATTTTGATTGGTTGCCCCTGTTGATCAAACTCAATCATCCCAACGCCCTCTTGATTCAGCAACCGCCTACCAGTCGGCAGTCCTTTTGGTGTTCGAGGAGACACACGCAGATTTCGCCTTTTCGTAAACCAGTTTAAAGGCGATCTTGAAGCATAAAAAATTCGGTTCATTAGATCCAGGTAAATGAGTAGTTTTTTGGGAAAAGTATTCTTAATCCCACTGCTACAAATCTGCCAGATCTTGGGGCTCCCTTTCTCTGAACGCCAACGCACATCGTAAACAAAAGAGTAATGTACATCCCCCGAAAGAATCGTGAATATACCAGGCGTTCTTCGGTGACGAAATATATTGAGTATACCGTTAGCACTACCTGGGTGGGCCATCCAGTTTTCCGCATCGACCATAAGCGGTTTTCCAATTAAGGTAAATACTCTTTGGATTGCTTCAATAAGCTTCACTCCGAACACTGGCGCTGGTGAAACCAATATCACACTGGTTAAGCCCTTAAGATGCTCTTGCAGATCTGTCAAACTCTCCCAGTCCATTAACCCAGACGGACGATAGGCAGAAACTTCCGAGCGCCAACGTTGTGTTCTGGTGTCGAGCACGATTAATTTGGGCTCTGTCTTCCAAGTATAACCCCAATTTTCAAACTTAATCAGTTGTTTCGCTAAGCTCACATAGGCTTCATGACCAGGTAAAGATAATGCAGCACGAATACTGGTTTCCATCGACGAAAACACTTCAGGGTTATTCCCCCAACCCTGATTCACTAGATATGCAACCATGCCGTTAGAAATGATACGGTTTGATACCGGGTGACCATAGGCATTCTCTTCCCAGGCACGATGCAGATTCCAGTCATCAGAGATATCATGATCATCAAAAATCATTGCAACAGGGATATGGGCCATCAAACGTTGTACAGAAACCAAGCCCTTTACAAAATCAACCACACTCACTAGCTCTGCCTGGTACCTTTTCAGACGTTCACCAATTAGGCCTTTGGGTCGTAAATCGACAGTTTTCCATAAAGACGGAGACCAAACTAAAAGATACATGACCAAATACTCAGCCAATGTAATCAAATGATTTTCTGCATATACGGAAGTAAATATCGGTTTTCGTTTACCAGTAAAGAAGAGAGACTTTTTAGCTTCAGTAGGCAATAGATGGTCTCTGTGATAATAAGTATCCAAATTGTGTAGGTCAGAAGATGTACCTACACCTAGGATATCGAATATGGCCAAATCTTCTTCATATATGCCCAGCTGCTCAGTCACCTGGTGAATGGCATAAAGGACGGGACCAGCAACGTGATCCGCATAAATCTGATCACCACTGAACAAGAGTATGGAGGGATAGCTGTCACTAGACGCTGATGATACAGCGCGTGATAGAGCTTGATCAGCAAACACTAAACCGTCTTTTGCAGAAGCATTAGGGTTCCGACAAGAGCCATGGAGTACTTGCTTGATTCGACCGGGTACTTGAAAACTCAGCGCTTTTTTTCCCGGATATAAAAGATCTGGATACCGATCGGACAAAAGCTCAAACCCATTGGTCGACCGAAAAAAGAGTTGATAGTTGATTGTCTTTGCCAACGGTAAAGACTTTTCTAAACGAAGATCAATCATCCAATAAAAGAGGCGCTCCCCAGCCTGAAAAATGGAAAAATGATCACTTGCACTCTTTGAACTAGGCTTTAAATCATAGACTTGCCGATGGTGATGGCCATCATCCGTGTAAGAGAATTCCATACGAAGATCAAGCAACTCACCCATCGCCAACCAGAGTGAAAAGCGCTCCTTCTCGACTCTTCGAACAATCGGGCCTGCTAACAGTAGGGGTGCTGATTTTTGAACCATCATCAGATAATAGCTCAATAACTTGAAAGATTAAGGTTATATATCTAAAGCACTCTGCAAATAGTAAAAGAAATCGACAATAGACTAATAAATAAAACCAAAAAGATACTTTTCAGCTTAAAAAAGCAATGAGGATTGAACCATTAGGATTGTTAATAGATGGTGCCTGGAGCCGGAATCGAACCGGCACGACAGTCTCCTGTCGCAGGATTTTAAGTCCTGTGCGTCTACCAATTTCGCCACCCAGGCCGAAAAGCTGTTGAGATTTAAGCCTAAATCATCTCGGCCGATAAATATCTATCGTATGTGAAATTTGGAGGCGGAGGTCGGAATCGAACCGGCGTCCACGGATTTGCAATCCGCTGCATAACCACTCTGCCACCCCGCCAT
>JAYPYM010000229.1:4812-7058 GCA_038135915.1 Gammaproteobacteria bacterium | reverse complement strand
CGCTTCTAGCACAGTATTTGCAAACCGACGCGCCATGATATTTTGAACAGTTTCATTACCAAGATAATGGTCTATACGACATATTTGATCTTCAATAAAAGATTTAGTAATAGAGTCATTAATGGCTAAAGCGCTGGATAAGTCATGTCCTATCGGTTTTTCTAGCACCACTCGGGAACGCGCGTGAATGCACCCTTGCTTATGCAAAGCATTTGCTACCTGGCCATACAAATCAGGTGGGATCGCCATATAAAAAATTCGTTCAGCATCTGCTCTTTGTTCGAGCACTTGATATAAAGACTGATATTGGTCTAACTTGGTGAGATCCATAGAAACAATTTGAACCATACTCATGAAGCCCTGCCAATTCTCAGGCTTCATAATGTCTTCCGCTGCTGCTTTACGAGCAGACACTCCCAGTACGAAAGCCAATATTCCCTGCTCAAATTCAGCCTTTGACACATCGCTTCGAGTGATAGCGATGATTTGAAAGGACGAGGGCAAAAGCTTACTTAAATACAACTGATATAGAGCAGGAAATAATTTCCTGCGAGCAAGGTCTCCCAAACTCCCCATGACAACTAAATCTACCTGGGACACAGACTTTTCCGATTCTTTTTCCTGTGTCATGCTAGATACGTCTCTTTGAGTGAATTATGAATTACTCGGCTTCGACTCTGGCAAAGCAGGCTCTGGTATGGTCAAGGCTAAAATGGACCATCCTGGACCAGGATCAAGCTGTCCACCTTTGACAAAAATATGCATCCGCTCTTGAGGATCAACTGCAAATAAAGGCAAGTATTCATCGCCATGCTTTTCCTTTAAATCCGCAAAGGTAAAAGCTTCAGACAATTTTGTTTTCTTAATTTGAGCACCTGAATTTATTTTCTTTAACAAGCTACTATAAGTAATATTTTCATCGAACAACACCTGGCCTTTTCGATCCTCAGCAACCTGATGTTTCTCTGAGCTACTCACTTCTTCTAAAGTTTGCAGCGAAAAAATATTATTCCGCCCGAACTCATGGCGGTATCGCCAAGTGGCCAATACACTTAAATCTCTTTGCGGCGATATCGCTAACATACGCCCCAAACCAACCAAATCTAATTTTCGATCGGCGTATTCTGAAATAGGATTTCCATAAAATACTTCAAAGCCTTCCATCCTAGAAGCCCTAATATGTTCCCAGTTCGTATCCACTAACAACACTCGATAATCGTATTGGGTCAATAGCCCGGCAATCGCCCTAGCCACTGGGTTTGCACCAATCATTAAGAAACCTTTAGGTTCCGGCTCTGAAACACCTAACCAGCCAGCTACCCATCGAGAGGTCAGGCTTTGCCAAACCACTGTACCAATAATGACTGAAAAAGTTAAAGGCACCAGATAGCTAGCTTCCTCAATACCATCTTCAGTCAACTTAATTGCAAATAAAGCAGAAATAGCAGCAGCAACAATTCCTCGAGGCGCAATCCAAGCTAGCAAAGCACGCTCATTCCAACTCAAAGATGATTTTAGGGTAGAAAAGAAAACACCTACCGGGCGTGATACAAACTGAATAATTGCCAGCAAAGCTAAAATTGGTAAACCTAAACTTTTCAGATCATTCAAATCGACTCGCGCAGCAAGCACAATGAATAACGCAGAGATAAAGAGGACACTCAGATTTTCCTTAAAATTCAAGATATCTTGAACCTGGACCCTTGGCATATTTGCCAACCAAATCCCCATCACAGTCACCGCCAACAACCCAGACTCATGCTCAATTAGATTCGACAATGAAAATAAGCCTATCACCATTGCCAGAGTAGCCAAATTATGTAAGTACTCGGGTAACCAATGCCGGCGTAAGATAATCCCTAGCAGCCACCCTCCCAGGCCACCTAAAACACTACCAACACACACCAACTTAAAGAACACGGCCATAGAATGGCCAAGGGCATCCGACTGGACGTCTACCACCATAAATTCGTACACCATCACCACCAAGAGCGCACCCAAGGGGTCTATTACAATACCTTCCCAGCGCAATACATTGGAAACCTTTGCCGTCGGCCTCACCGACCTGAGCAATGGCACGATCACCGTCGGTCCAGTTACCACCGTAATCGCAGCAAAAACGAAAGATATTTTCCACTCCAAGCCAATCAGCACATGGCAGGCAACACTGGCAATTAAAAAGTGCCAGAACGCGCCAATCGTCACTAAATATTGGACAACACCTTGAACGCCTTGGATATCTCGAA
>JAYPYM010000229.1:409-4768 GCA_038135915.1 Gammaproteobacteria bacterium | reverse complement strand
CAACTTAAAATCCCTTATTGATCTTTAACATTATTTCCGAAGCCGCACTGTACAACGACAGCATCGAAAACCTACTTTACGACCTATTCAGCAGTCACTTCCCTCAAATGCTTCAAATTAGACAAGACTTTTTGCGACCTTAGATACTTGCTTTGCCAGTCCAAATTTGTATCATCTACTTCTAACAGCGTAGCCCAGATACCATTAGCAGCCGCAATATACCCCTCTCCGTATAGTTGTTCCGCATGCTGATCAAGCAAATAGCCTTGCGCTTCGATTGAACTTTTTGCCTCATTAATCAAGCTGAGTTCTTTCTTTCCTAACGGCTTTATTTGTTTTAGCTGATCAACAAGGTGAGCAGTAGATAAAACGTCCGGTGTAGCAAGACTACGCTTCAAGCGTTTAACAAGGTGTCGCTTTCGCTTAGATGCTTTCTGAGCATACTGAGCCAACGCCTGCTTGGTTTTTTTATTTTGGTCCACTGGGCTTGGTATTGAGTCATTTATGGTAGGCTGGCCGTCAACAAATAGGTGATTGCGCTTGTTCACCAAGGAGCCTGCTAATAGGTTCGGTTCCAAATTACCAGCCTGAATCACTGAATAGCCCAGTGAGTGGTATGAAAGCTGTAATTCATCAGGGATAGATAGCCTTTTGATTGCAGTATAGCAACGCTGAGCCAACTCATAGTTACTCTGCCCAGCTGCAATATGGCCATATTCAAGCAACCTAATAGCTACCTTTTTATGACTCCTTTTGATACTTTGAAATTTCAACAGCGCCCATAAACTAATCTGATCCGATTGAATAATGGAGTGCTGCAAGCTGTAGCTTTGCTCTAACCATTCGCTACGCTTAATCAGCTCCGCAATTTTTTCATGTCTAATGGCCTGATACTCTTCGCTACGAACCTTTGCCAAAGCTTCTTGCAAATCTTGGGTTTGGCCCAATTTTTTTTCAGCTGCCGTCAGTAGCTGCTTAGCCTTTCGCCACTTATCCTCACCAGCCAATGCCTGAGCCTGCTGCACAACTTGCGGGATACCCATCTGCTCAGGCAGCTTAGTATGGAAGCTTGCACAAGCCGAGATAAAGCAAACAATGGATAATATAAAACTTTTCAATAAATCTTTTTTATGCATCTATTCCACATATTCAGTCAGTTAAGGCTCAAGCTGATTTTAGTCTA
This sequence comes from Gammaproteobacteria bacterium, assembly GCA_038135915.1. GTDB lineage: Bacteria > Pseudomonadota > Gammaproteobacteria > Pseudomonadales > UBA6940 > JAYPYM01. Next base: position 3,585 of record JAYPYM010000229.1, on the reverse strand, counting down.
AGCAAGCAAATTCCTTTTTTCTCCCATGTTCTCTAAAATCGAATCGACTTGACGCCGTATTTTTGCACCAAAGGGCGCTTTTAGTGACTCCACCAAGTAAACTTGAATAGCACTTGAACGACCACGTATTTCCAAGCTGAATGACTCACCAGCGTTGACTAGCGCTGCTCCTCCTGACTGATCGAAAACAGTATCACTGATCAGTATTCGACCTGGAGAACCTGAGTGGCATAGCCGTGCAGCAATATTAACGGTATCTCCAATCACCGTATACTGCATACGTTGCATGGAACCCAGGGAACCCGCCAGCATTTCTCCCGCATGTATCCCTAACCTAAACTCAATAATGGGCAAACCTTGCAAATGCCTCAACTCGTTAAAATGCCCCACCAGCTCTAAAAATAGTTGAGCACACATGACAGAATGCAAACAATGTTCCTCATCTGCTTCCGGGGAACCAAAAATAACCATTGCACCATCACCAATGAACTTATCTAGCGTCCCTCTATAAACTGTAGCGGCCCTAAGGATATAACCATAGTATTGATTCAACACACTAGCCACTTCATCCGCCGCGAAAGTCTCGCACATGGCAGTAAAACCAACGATATCTACAAATAAAACAGTAGCATTAACATAGCGCGTAGGAACCATAGGGTTCTCAAGATCAGAGAGTATATTGTTAGCAACCGTTGGGGAGACATAGCGCTGAAAGGTTTTCTCCAACTGTCGCCGCTCCTTGAGTCCGTCAGCCATAATATTAAAACTATTGATCAAAGTGCCAATTTCATCATATCGATCACTGCTGATACGATAACCCAGATGACCGTCATGAATCGCTTTTGCAGCAAAGGTCAATTGTTTTACCGGCTCTGCGATATGTTTGCCCAAATAGATTGCAATCAGCATACATACAAGCATAATGATTAGCGTCGCAACGCCCATCCAGTGTAGTGCTGAATCGATACTGGCTTTGATGCGCATCTTATCAAGATAAACCAAAGCATAGCCGGCAATGACATCCTTAAAATAGATAGCACTCATATAAAGACCGCTTTCAGGGTCTGCAACAGGCCGAAGATGAGTACCATGAAGTAAGTCTAATTTGCCGGATTGGGAAAGAATATTCTCATCGACATCAAAAATGACTGCACCTTTGACATTCGGTGCCTCATGAAGCTGGCTGACAATGACTTTTAAACTCAACAAATCCTCAGCCAATATGGGCTCTGCTGAAGCACTCGCCACCTGAGAAACAATGGTGCTTCCAAATGCATCACTCATTTCCTCTAACAGCGCATTAAGGTTGCTTGATACGATCACCCACATAGTGCTTAAAGTAACTAAAGACAAGCTCACCAGCACGAATGATATTTTATAGGCGATTGAGATAGAGCGAATCAGACGAATGAACGCAAATAGTTTTTGTTTGCACTTTTCAACCCTAGAAGGATCCGATTGGTCAAAGCTCATATCACCACCAGTGGCCCTAAACGGGAAAGCAATCTACCTCATTCAGGGCAAGTGAAGGACTGCATCCATTTCAACTTCTGCTTCCTTTGGCAATGCAGCCACCTGAACTGCTGCCCTTGCCGGGTAAGGCTCTGTAAAGTAGCCAGCCATAGCCTCATTAACCGCCTGAAAATTAGCCAAATCTGTTAGAAACACATTTAGCTTAACAACATCACTCAGGGTCCCTCCTGCAGCTTCAGCAACAGCTTTCAAATTTTCAAGCACTTGTTTTACCTGAGTATCAAAGCCCCCATCTACCATTTCCATGGTACTGGGTACCAACGGAATTTGCCCAGACAAATAGACCTCTCGACCCACTTTAACAGCCTGAGAATAGGTACCAATCGCTTTCGGCGCACGATCCGTTTGTATTATTTCTTTCATCTATCATAAGCCTCGTTATTTGAACAAATGGGTGCCAAAATCAACCAAGCGATCAGCTCAAAAATTGCACAAACATTCGTCTATTATTTAGCCTTTTGCGCGAGAGATTTTACTCGCAATCAATGAAAAGCGTAATCTACGTATTATCCTTGCCAGGTGAGCTCGGTCTCGCACCGTCACCTCTAATTTTACAGTAGAAAGCGCACTATTGCGATCGCCGCCCATCGATATATTATCAATATTGGAGTTGCATTCAGCGACAATTCTCGCAAGGTCTGCTAAAGCCCCGCGACGATTCTCTAACTCGACAACCAGCCCCGCATCGAACTCCCCTTCAATATCCTCAGACCAGTTAACCGCCAAACAATAACTTCCCACGCCACCAGTAAAATCCATCATTTTTTTACAATTATGCTGATGAATCACCAATCCAGCACCCGTATTGAGGTACCCTACTATTTTATCGCCTGGGATAGGAAAACAGCAGTGACCATATTCAATGACCAGCCCTTCCGTACCTTTTATCGCCAAAGGGGCGCTCTGCTTGGTATCAGTCGAAACATCATCTGCCTCACTGTTGCTATCCGCTCCATGAGAACCTAATTGATGCGCAATCACTTGCGCTATTCGATTTCCAACACCGATGTCTTCAAACAGTTCATCCATGGTTTCGCAACTAACAGACTGGAGAAAGGCATTGATTTCCTGCTCCGGTAAATCTTTTATTTGCACATTATAACTAGCCAGCGCCTTAGCAAGCAGGTTCTTACCCAGTTCTCGGGATTCCATTTTCTGCTTTGTTTTGAGAAAGTGCCTAATATTACTACGCGCCTTTCCTGTCACCACAAAGCTCAACCACACGGGGTTAGGCTGCGACAGTTTTGATGTAATGATTTCCACCGTTTGCCCACTTTGCAATGGCATACTCAATGGGGCAAGTCGATGATCCACTTTAGCAGCCACGCACTCATTGCCAATATCTGTGTGAATACCATATGCAAAATCAACGGCACAGGCGCCGCTAGGCAGCTCCATGATATTACCCTTAGGCGTGAATACGTAGACTTCATCTGGAAAGAGGTCAATCTTAACATTCTCAATAAACTCTAGAGAGCTGCCCACCGTCTTCTGCATCTCTATCAAGCTTGCAAGCCAGCCCTGCGCCCTGGCATGCACTTCCTGGTTGGGCTTTCCTTTACTCTTATATAGCCAGTGTGCAGCAATCCCGTTACTGCCCAGCGCATCCATCTCTTCTGTTCTAATCTGAATCTCTATAGGAG
>JAYPYM010000229.1:0-399 GCA_038135915.1 Gammaproteobacteria bacterium | reverse complement strand
TAAAGACTGGTACCCATTTGCTTTCGGAATCGCTATATAATCTTTGAACCGACCCGGAATGGGTTTATCTAAATTATGGACCACGCCTAATGCTCTATAGCAATCATCCACTGAGTTAACAATGACTCTAAACCCAAATACATCCATAATCTGAGAAAACGCTTTTCTCTGAGAGCGCATTTTTTGGTAGATACTATACAAATGCTTTTCTCTGCCGATCACTCGACAAGACAAGTTGGCCGCTTCAAAAGCTTCTTTTATTCTTTTTTCGATCATCACTAACAGCTCGCGGCGATTACCACGCGCTTTCTTTACAGCTTTTGATATTCTTTTTGCCCGCATAGGGTATAGGACACTAAAGCCTAAATCCTCGTACTCCATACGGAAGTTGTTCATACC
>JAYPYM010000228.1:0-7168 GCA_038135915.1 Gammaproteobacteria bacterium | reverse complement strand
GCACTGGAATCAGTATTTGTGATGGTGCAACTACCCAGATGCCGATAGGGCCTTACAAGGCACCGAAGGGGAAAACGCTTGAAAATTGGCAGCAACAAGCAAATCAAAGTGTCATAGAGTCTGCTTGGAGGCTTCATTATGAAAATATACAGCACTCCCTCAAGCACGCTTATTATCAAGGTTGGGATTTAAACCCTGGCCAATTACCAATTAGGTATGCGGCGGTATATCACTTCTTTTTAAATGGGTTAGTGGATGCTTCTCAACGTTTGCAAGCTTTTGTGAATAAAGCAGCTCAAGCTACTCTGGTGGGTAATACTTTTGATGATGCTGCAACAGGCCAAGGGCTCTTGAATTTCTTTTTAAGAGGTATTGCTTGTGGTGCGATTACAGAGCAAGAGGCATTGGACACAGGAATAACCATGGAAGAGCTACGTTCACGATCTTTCGTACAGATTGTTGCTAACCGGGCTGAACAATAAAGTAAAAAAAACACTGAAAAGGGTGTAAATATGTCTGAAATTGAAACATTGAGCTTGAGCCAAGTTGGCGCTTATGTTGGTAAGGCTGAGGCGTTGTTGGGAAAAGTGTGCTCAGCGTTAAAGGCCTGTTGTTTGGGCGAAAATGGGAAAGTATCTGCTAATAAATTAGATGAGATTCAGTTGGCAGCGTTTGACCTTGCGTACACTTCTGCTGAGCTAACCGCTGCGAGCCAAACCTTAACATATGCGCAGCAAATTGAATCGGATGAAGGCCAAGAAGCTGCCAACCTTGAAATCGAGATAGCTAAGGTGTATGCAGCTGAAGTCTTATTGCAGGCTGCTTCGAGATTTTGGATTCGAGGCCCTGAGTGGTCAGTTGACGAAGCAGAAATTCAACAGTGTTTTAACCAAGAGGTTAGGGATTTTTGTCGTTTTTATCAAAGCGGCGAGCGGCTAGCGGCATTGGGTCAGGTGTTTTTAGACAATGACGGCCATGCAGGTAAAACCTGTTTGGACAGTGAAAAAGAAATGATGAGAAATAGCTTCCGTCAGTTTGCAACCGATGTTGTTTCACCCCTGGCGGAAGATATTCACCGAAAAGACTTGATTATACCCGATGAAATTTTAAAGCCTTTGGTAGAGCTTGGTTGTTTCGGTCTTTCTATTCCAATGAGATATGGAGGCATTCAACCCGATGAGGGTGAAGATAATCTTGGAATGATTGTGGTCACAGAAGAGCTCTCCAGGGGCTCGCTTGCCGGTGCGGGTAGCTTGATTACTCGACCTGAAATTGTTGCTAGGGCCTTGTTAAAAGGTGGTACGGAAGAACAAAAACAGCATTGGTTGCCGAAAGTTGCAGTGGCGGACCCTTTATGTGCGATTGCAGTCACTGAACCAAATTATGGTTCTGATGTAGCTAATATGCGTGTTAAAGCGGTACAAGTTGAGGGCGGTTGGCGTATTTCAGGCGCTAAAACTTGGTGTACCTTTGCGGGCAAGGCGAAGTTGCTTTTGGCCTTGGCGCGGACCAACTCAGACTTATCCTTGGGCCACAAAGGCTTAAGTTTATTTTTGGTTGAAAAGCCTAGTACAGATGGTCACGATTTTGAGTATGAGCAGCCAGAAGGCGGTAAGATAACCGGTCGCGCTATTGCTACGATTGGTTATAGAGGTATGCATTCTTACGAAGTCTTCTTTGATGACTTTTTTGTGCCTGATGCGAATGTGGTGGGTGGAGAAGAGGGCCTCGGTCGAGGATTCTATACTATTATGGCGGGTTTTGAAGGTGGCCGAATACAAACCGCTGCAAGGGCCTCGGGCGTAATGGAAGCTGCATTTGAAAAGTCCTTAACTTACGCAAAAGACCGGCATGTATTTTCTAAGCCTATCGCTGAGTATCCTTTGACTCGCGTCAAGTTGGCAAAAATGGGGGTTTACCTTTGTGTGATGCGCCAATTCACTTATGCGGTTGCAAAATTGATGGATGAAGGTAAAGGTCAGATGGAAGCCAGTCTGGTTAAGCTAATTGCCTGTAAAACTGCCGAGTGGGTTACTCGAGAAGCCATGCAGATTCATGGTGGTATGGGCTATGCCGAGGAGACTGCTGTCAGCCGATACTACGTAGATGCACGAGTGTTATCAATTTTTGAGGGAGCAGAAGAAACGTTAGCTCTGAAGGTGATAGCTCGTTCTTTATTGCAAACGGCCAATTAATTTTATCGGAATACAGGTTTAGATATATTATGGATTTAACTTTTTCTAATCAAAGAGAGATATCAGATACCGTCCCTGTGACACTTGATCAAGTTCGTCACCCCAATTATGGCAGATACTTAGAAGAGTATGTGCCAGGTCAAGTCTTTGTTCACCCGAGAGGTTTCACCTTTACGGCCGCTGGTATGTTAGATTTTGCTCGCGCTTTCATGCAAATGAACCCTATTTATTTGAACCAAGCTTATGCTAAATCACATGGCTTTGAAGATATCCCAGCCAGCCCGCAAATGGTATTTAATGTAGTGTTATCATTAGGTGTTCAGAATGACTCTGAGAAAGTCATTGCTAACCTAGGCTATTATGATGCTCAATTTTTGAGGCCGGTTTATCCTGGAGATACCATCACTGCTTTTACTAAAGTGATTGATCGGAAAGAAAGAGGGGAAGATAAGCCCGGTATTGTTACCATTTTAACCTTGGGTATGAATCAGAATAACCAAGTGGTGCTGCAATATACTAGAAAACTAATGGTAGCCTATAGGGGTGATCGTCCAGAGACTGTTGCCTTGCCTGAAGGCCCAATTCCTGAGTTTCCTTGGGTAGAGAGTCCGGCCATTCAGTTACCAGATGCTGTGGTGACTGGTTTATCAAAGGTAAATAAATCTTTGACCGGTCAGCAAACTTATGCAGGTGGTTTAAAGACGGGAGAAATTATTCTCCATAGTATTGGTAGAACAGTTACCGATGAACATTTTCAGCTAACGTACCAAGTAGGTAATACCCACCCTTTGCATTACGACAAAGTGTTCTCGCAATCCTTGTCAGGTAAAATGAGTGGTGAGCCCATCGTCTATGGTGGTTTAGTCTTTGCTTGGCTTGAAGGTCTAGCGAGTCGTGATGTTTCGGAAAATGCTATATGTGAGCTTGGCTTTACAGAAGGCTATCACACGCAGCCTGTGGTGAGCGGTGATACAGTTTCAGCCATTTCTAGAGTTTTGTCGATTGAAGAAGGGCCAGCTGAATTAAATGGCGTTGCGAAAATCGTTTCTTTCCAATTTATCGGGGTCAAAAATATTGACTCAAGAGCGGCATTAGAAGAATTTGGGGAAGATCTATTTGTCAAAGAAAACAATAAAAAGAAATTGGGTAAAGAAAAAATACCCTTGAAAATTTTTGAAATCGAAAGACGACTGTTAATAAAAGCTTAGGTCATAATTTTATGGAAAATCAGGAATCAACCGTCCAATATCCCGGGGCTCATGAGCTGGATAAAAAAGATCGACCTTGGATTTTTAGAACCTATGCCGGGCATACGAATGTACAAGCCTCAAATGAACTTTATAAAGCTAATTTGAAGAAAGGGCAAACAGGTCTAAGTATTGCCTTTGATTTGCCTACGCAGTGTGGTTACAGCTCAGATGATCTAATTGCGCAGCCTGAAATTGGTAAAGTGGGTGTGCCAATTAATACTTTGGATGATTTCGATGTGTTATTTAAAGACATCGATATTCATCAAATTAATACTTCAATGACAATTAATGGAACCTCCATGTGGCTGTTGTCACTATATATTGCGTTAGCGGAAGAGCGAGGTATACCCATTGCCTCTTTACAAGGCACCACTCAAAACGATTTGATTAAAGAGTTTCTTGCTCGTGGGACCTATGTGTTCCCTCCTGATGCGTCGATGAAACTGATTGTGGATATGTACGAATATTGCTTGAAGCATATTCCTAAGTGGAACCCTTCTAATGTATGTTCGTATCATTTACAGGAGGCAGGGGCGACGCCGGTTCAGGAGCTGGCTTATTCTTTAGTCACAGCGATCACCCTCTTGGATGCGGTGAAAGCTCGGAAATGTTTTAGTGAGGAAGAGTTTGAGCGCTGTGTAGGCAGGGTGTCTTTCTTTGTCAATGCTGGTATGCGCTTTGTGGAAGAAATGTGTAAAATGCGGGCTTTTACTGAGCTGTGGGAAAAGATAACCACTGAACGTTATGGCGTTAAAAATCCTAAATTTAAACGGTTTCGCTATGGTGTACAGGTTAATTCGTTGGGTTTGACCGAGGAGCAGCCAGAGAATAATGCTTGGCGAATCCTAATTGAGAGTTTGGGTGTCACACTAAGCCGAAAAGCCAGATGTCGAGCGCTTCAGCTTCCGGCCTGGAACGAGGCGTTATCTTTGCCACGTCCCTGGGATCAACAGTGGTCGTTAAGGTTACAACAAATTTTGGCCTTTGAAACAGATTTGCTGGAATACCCCGACCTATTTGATGGTTCGCCTGTTGTGGAATCGAAAGTGGAAGCCCTAAAGAAAGAAGCCTTACTAGAGATTGATAAGATCATGGAAATGGGTGGCGGTATAGATGCGATAAAAAGTGGTTATATGAAAGCACAGCTGGTGGATTCCCAGGCGGACCGCTTGTCTAAAATTAATACTGGCGAACAAACCGTAGTTGGCAAAAATAAATGGACTGATGGTGTAGAATCCCCTCTAATGCAAAGCGCTGATGGTGGTGTTTTCAAAATAGATCCGGAAGCGACTAAGAAAACTTTGGAGGCTTTGGCAAACACCAAGCAACAGAGAGATGAAAACCGGGTAAGAGCAGCATTAGCACAACTAGAAGCTGATGCGCGTTCAGAAAAAAACCTAATGCTTGCCTCTATTGAATGTGCGAAGGCTAGGGTGTCGACAGGTGAGTGGTCTCAAGTGTTAAGAAATGTCTTTGGTGAGTATCGACCACCCACTGGTGTCGAGGGCCAGTCACTTTCTCTAGAGGATGGAGCCCTAGATGAAGTCAGAAATAAGATTGAAGCTTTTGTTGCCAAAAATGGTTACCGGCCTAGACTGTTGGTAGGAAAACCAGGGCTTGATGGACACTCCAATGGCGCTGAGATGATATCTGTTGCGGCGCGTCATGCTGGTTTTGATGTTATTTATTATGGTATACGCCTTAGTGCAGCAGATATTGTTAACTCTGCAGTAGAAGAGAATGTCGATTTAATTGGTATTTCATTGCTTTCTGGTTCTCACATGGAAATTGTCGATCAAATTTTTACAGCGTTATCTGATGCTGGAGCTGATCAACAAATTCCTGTGATATTAGGTGGAATCATTCCGAAAGCGGATCATGAAATACTATTAGAAAAAGGTATCAAACGTATTTTTACCCCGAGGGATTCAGACCTCATCACGCTAGTGAATGAAATGATGGATGTGATTGATTCGAGTCTAGCAACTTAAGGGTTGCACAAGCGCGAAAGGTTTTGGATGCCAGCTATTCCAACAGATCAAGCAAGTATGCTTCAGCAAATCGAGCAGGCTCGCTCAGGTAATAAATTCGCACTTGCTAAGTTGGTTTCGCTTTTTGAGAATCAAAAAAAAGAAATGATAGCACTGAGGCAAGTAGCGTTATCTTTTTTAAAAGATAACATTGACGAATCAAGTGCGGGCTTTTTTATTGGCGTGACTGGTACGCCTGGCGCTGGGAAATCAAGTTTGATTGGCAAAGTGTGTGAAACTTTGCTTGCCCAAGATGCTAATATTAGGATTGCTGTCCTTGCCGTAGATCCAGCGAGCCAAGTGTCTGGTGGAGCCCTCTTGGGGGATCGTACTCGAGTGCAGTTTCACAAGAACAGGAGTCGTTTCTACTTTCGTTCTCAATCTTCCAATAAAGATCTCGGCGGTATAAGCTTTTCCACATTTCATGTGCTCCGTTTGCTTAGGTATTTTTTTGATCTCATTATTATTGAAACAGTGGGTATAGGTCAAAGTGAAGTCGCAATTAAAGACCTTGTGGATCATACCCTCTTGGTGATGCAACCTTTATCTGGCGATCAAATTCAATTTTTGAAAGCAGGTATCATGGAAATACCTGACACTTTTATCGTTAACAAATGTGATCAGGAGCAGGTGGCAAAACAAAGTTACCATGCCTTAAAATCCAGTTTGCGACAGTATGCAAGCGTACAAGCAGGTGCTACTGACCGGAAAAGTGCAAGACTTGTGCACCGACTATTTATGACTAGCGTGCTGAACGGTCTTGGTGTCGAGGAGCTTGCTTGTCACTTGACTGAGCTTGTTAAAGACGCTTCGCAAAGGAGTTGTTTTCAAGAAAAAGAAATGAGCTACTTTGAGCAGTGGGTAAAAAATGAGTACGGCAAGTATGGTGAGAGAAATTTAGATCAGTTTTTTAATGCATACACAGCATCGCTCGAGTTGGATTTTCTCCAGGAAAAATTTCAGCATTATATGGATTTTTCGCGCTTTAATACCTCTTAACATCTTGGTTCTCAATGGGTGTTATGAAAGTCTGTGCTGATCGGTTAACTAATACTGAGAGACCAAAATAGATGGAGCTTTAAACTCAAAAAAAGTGAGTTAGGCCACAGGGGGTAAGCTAATGGATATCAGTGTAAATGGCAAAACATACGATGTTGATGTTGAGCCAGACATGCCTTTATTATGGATTTTACGAGATGAGCTGGGTTTGTATGGGACAAAGTATGGTTGTGGTATTGCTCAATGTGGCGCTTGTACTGTGCATGTTAACGGCGCTCCTGTTCGTTCCTGCCAGTTACGCGCGCGTGACCTGGCAGGATTAGATATTACCACCATTGAAGGGCTTGGATCGGTTGATGCACTGCATGCTGTGCAAGCAGCTTGGGTAGCGCATCAAGTTCCTCAATGTGGTTATTGTCAGTCTGGACAAATGATGTCTGCTGCTGCTTTTCTGTCCGTCAATACAGAGCCGACTGATGAGGAAATTGACAATGCTATGTCAGCAAATTTATGCAGGTGCGGCACCTACCCACGTATTCGTGAAGCTGTAAAATCAGCGGCGATAAAGATGAAGGAGGTGTGACTATGGGGCCTGCTAGAGATATTGCTCGACGCACATTTCTTGTGGGGTCAGTTGCGGTAACCGGAGGTATTGCTTTTGGTATTTATTCGTATCACCGGCCTCACCCTAATC
>JAYPYM010000227.1:6750-7171 GCA_038135915.1 Gammaproteobacteria bacterium | reverse complement strand
CAATAGCAAAGCCCACCCCTATGTTCAGTTATTCGACCCGAAAAGTCCTTCACCAGCTTTCGCACAACCTACACCTAAGATGCACTCACCTGTTTTTTCTAATAACCCCCTAAGCAAATTAGAAGCAACCAAAGACAAGCCTCTACCTATTTGCCCATACCTGAAACAAGACTTATTCCAAAAAGATGTTTCATTAGAGACATGCCCTGATCCTAAACTTGATCATAATAAAGATACGGAGCAATCGACTGATACTCAGGAAGACTACGTACCGCTAGCTTTTCTTTCAGTTATTGTTGCTTCGCTATTTGGCACCAAGTTTTTTTATCATATCAACGAATCAAAACAAACATCATTCTCAAAAGAAATCCACTCCTTGATTTCTGAAGTGATCCGGTTGGCGTAGGCCTTTCCGCCTTGG
>JAYPYM010000227.1:3399-6740 GCA_038135915.1 Gammaproteobacteria bacterium | reverse complement strand
ATCGAGTCGCTTGATGAGGCGCTAAACCCGCTACTAGATAAAATTGCTTCAAGTCATCTAACCCCTAATAAATTCAACAGCCTGTCCTCCGAATTAGCCGAATTAGTAGAAGAAAGAACTAGCTGCATGAAACAAGAAATAAGATCAATGCTGCTGGAACTTTTTAAGGGTAAAGATTCCCTTACCAGCAAACTCAAAACTAGAACCGATGATTTGACAAAGCTAGATCAGGAAGTATTTAGATTCTGGCAACAAGATTATTTTAGAAACCCTATTACCCAAGCGTTCAAATCAAGGATTGACCAATCCAAACAGGATATTAAGTCACTTCAAGAAAACCAAACACTTTTAATTGAATATGCCGAAAGTGCGGTTTCAAATCCTAGCAGCTTTCTAGTGAACGCATTTAAAAATGAAATAGAGGAAAGCAAAAAGAAAATTGCTGAGCAAGAAAGTCTGATAGCCAATTATTCAAATCCGAACCGTGACCCAAACACGCTTTACAGTACTGAGGATATTTCTAGGCAACTAGATGAATCACTCGCCTTGCTAGAAAGATTCATTCATATGTTATATACAATTGACAATATAAAATGGCATATAGAAGATTCAAATTATTCAGAAGCATCGCCGCAAGAACAAAAAGAATCTACACTAGAAACAATAGCTGCTATAAAAACCACACTCATGCAAAGCATTCAAACCTGCTCGATATTAGCTCACTTGATATATGAACAAGAAAAATCTCCTAATCAAGTATTAACCATTCCCAACTCCTATAGAGAAACTATTCATCAATGAATGCTGGAATCAATTTAGTTTAGACGAGGTCTAAGTAGAGAACAATTTTATTAAGACACTGCATTGTTCGATTGGGTCTGAAATATAATATCCCAGACGCCATGCCCCAGCTTTTTCCCACGAGTTTCAAATTTAGTCAAAGGTCGGTAGTCTGGCCTTGGTGCATATTGAGTGTCTTGATATAGATTTTGAAACCCTTCTGCTTCAGACAATGTAGCCAGAATATGTTCTGCATAGGGCTGCCAATCTGTTGCACAGTGAAGCCTTCCACCAGGTTTTAATTTCTGCGCTACAAGCTGAACAAATTCAGGTTGAATAATTCTTCGTTTGTGGTGCCTTTTTTTAGGCCAAGGATCTGGAAAAAAAACTTGCACTCGTTCCAGGCTAGCATTAGGCACTTGGTTCACAAGAATGTCTCTCGCATCTGCACAACAAACTCGAATATTTGTTAATGCTTGTTCAGTGACACCGATGAGCAAAGCACCTATCCCAGGCTGGTGCACTTCAACACCAATAAATAATGTATCCGGTTCAGCACAAGCCATATCTATAAGGGACTTGCCATTGCCAAAACCAATCTCAAGCACCACTTGCTGATCATCGAGACCTTTTTGCGGACCCTGCCACAAAGAAGACCATGCCTCTGCATCATCAACCGCTAATCCATAGTGAGGCCATTGGGTTTCAATGGCCGCCCGCTGAGCTTGGGTCATACGGCCTTGCCTGGTCACAAAGCTTCGCAACCGGGTAGGATTTAATATATTCAGCGCTAGCGGTAGCTTGCCTTGCTTTAGATTCTGCTCAAACTTCTCTGACATCATAACAACCATTAACGATTAACCCTTAATTTGGAATTAATCGAACCGAAGCAGGTTAAACAAAGGTACCTTCAAGTGGTGAAGATGCACTAGCATAAGCTTTTTTCGGCATACGCCCAGACAAGTAAGCATGCCGCCCCGACTCAACCGCCAAGCGCATGGCATGCGCCATTTGAATGGGCTTTTGAGCCAAAGCAATCGCCGTATTCATTAGAACAGCATCGCAACCTAACTCCATCACTTGTGTGGCATCTGAAGCAGTGCCGACACCAGCATCTACAATAATGGGGACTTTTGCTTCTTCAAGTATAAATCGAATATTGTGTACATTCTGGATACCCAAACCTGAGCCGATGGGTGCAGCTAAAGGCATGACCGCTACACAGCCCATATCCTCAAGCTCTTTCGCAACAATTGGGTCGTCACTGGTATAAACCATCACATCAAACCCATCGTCAATCAGGGATCTAGCTGCTTTTAGTGTTTCTACTACATTAGGATACAGTGTTTTCTGGTCACCAAGCACTTCAAGCTTAGTTAACGCATGTCCATCCAATAATTCCCTTGCAAGTTGACAAGTACGAACTGCGTCAGCAGCGGTATAACAACCGGCGGTATTGGGTAAAATACAATAATCTTTTGGCGATAGCACTTCCAATATATTTGGTTCACCTTTTTGCTGGCCAATATTAGTTCGCCTGATGGCTACCGTAACAATTTCGGCACCACTTGCCGCGACAGCCAGTTTGGTTTCTTGTAAGTCTTTATATTTACCGGTACCCACCAATAGTCTTGAATCATAGACTTTTCCACCTATGGTTAGGGGTTTAGGGTCATTCAGTGGTTGATGTTGACTGAGTTGATCTGCTTGGTTATCTGGTTTCATCTGTGAATGATATTCCTCATGAGGTTAAAGCATATGTTAGCCGCCGCCAATCGCAGCTACGATTTCAATACGATCACCTTGATGGATTTTAGTTGTTTGAAACTGGCTTCTACTTACAATCTTTTCATTGAGCTCAACAGCAATTCGTTTGCCTTGTAACTTTTTCTCTGTGATTAAATCCTGTAGCGAAAAGTCCTTACCAGTATCTGCTGTTAATGTTTCCTTAAGGCCATTTATGGTGATATTCAACTCTGCCATTTGATTTACTCAATTTACTCTTTACTCAACTTACTCAACGGTGACCGATTTGGCCAAGTTTCTCGGCTGATCCACATCTGTGCCTTTGATGATTGCCACATGATAAGACAACAATTGCAAGGGTACAGTGTAGAGAATGGGCACTAACTCCTCTGGCACACTGGGTAAATAAAGTACTTGAGTATCGTCATCTGCCAAAATATCAGCATCTTTATCGGCGAATACAATGAGTTTTCCACCGCGGGCTCTGACCTCTTGTAAGTTGGATTTCAATTTTTCAATCAACTCATCCTTGGGTGCAACAGCAATGATTGGCATCTGCTCATCCACCAATGCCAAAGGCCCATGTTTCAACTCTCCTGCGGCATATGCTTCAGCATGAATGTAAGAGATTTCTTTTAGCTTTAAAGCACCTTCCATCGCCACAGGATATTGGGTGCCTCGCCCTAGAAATAAAGCATGATGTTTATCTGCAAAATACTTAGATATTATTTCAATTTTAGCATCTAAACCCAGCACAGACTCGATGAGACCCGGCAAAGCTCTTAGCCCGCTAATATGCCTAGCCTCTTCTGAAG
>JAYPYM010000227.1:1710-3389 GCA_038135915.1 Gammaproteobacteria bacterium | reverse complement strand
CCATTTCTTCGTGCAACCGCCAACACCAGCAAGAACAATGCTGTTAGCTGGGTGGTAAATGCTTTTGTAGAAGCAACACCAATCTCCGGGCCTGCATTGGTCATTAAAGATAAGACTGATTCTCGGACTAAAGAGCTTGTTGGTACATTACAAACCGTTAAAGTAGATAAATAGCCCTTGTCTTTTGAGTCCCTTAGTGCTGCTAAAGTATCCGCTGTTTCACCAGATTGAGAAATAGTGACGAAAAGTGTGCCATCCAACACATAAGGTGTGCGGTAACGAAACTCACTGGCTATCTCTACCAAACAGGGCGTTTTCGCGATACCCTCAAACCAATACCGAGCAACGCAGCCTGCATGGTAGCTGGTACCACAGGCAATAATTTGAATCGCTTTTACTTGATCTAAGACATCTTTTGATTGCGGGCCAAATGCTTGATCTAATATGCTCTTTTCATCAATTCTACTGTCTAAGGTATTACGGATTGCATCAGGCTGTTCATAGATCTCCTTCATCATATAATGACGAAATTCACCTTTATCAGCAATATCGTGGCCAGCTTCAAGTTCGGTAATACTTCTGGAAACTTTGATCAGCGTAGCATTTTCAGTTCGGTAAATGCTGAGTCCACTACGCTGAATATCTACCAAATCACCTTCATCCAAATAAATAAAGCGATTAGTGACAGGTAATAATGCTAGTTGATCTGAGGCAATAAAGTGTTCACCAATACCCACACCAACAACCAGTGGACTACCTTTTCGACCAGCGATCATTCTATCGGGTTGTTGTTGATCAATCACACCGATCGCATAAGCGCCTTCCAACAAACCCATAGTTTGATTGACTGCCTGCAACAAGGAAACCCCTTGCTTTAACGCGTGATGAATAAGGTGTGCAATCACTTCTGTATCTGTTTCAGATGAGAAAAGATAACCTTTTGTTTGCAAATCCTGTTTTAAGTGCTCAAAATTTTCAATAATCCCATTGTGAACAACGGCAATTCTTTCATCAGATACATGAGGGTGAGCATTAGATTCTGAAGGCGCACCATGTGTAGCCCAACGAGTATGTGCAATACCGATTTGACCTTCTATCGGTGTGTCTTGCGTAGCATCAACCAGCGCCTGAACCTTGCCCAAACGTCGAAGTCTAGAAATTTGTTGCGTGCCTTTCAAGCAAACAGCCAGTCCCGCTGAGTCATACCCTCTGTACTCAAGCCTTTTCAAACCTTCAAGTAAAATGGGCGTTACATTACGGTCTGCTATTGCGCCAACAATTCCACACATATTGCTAATTAGCCTCTTTATTTAAGCTTTTCTGGCCTCTTCCACGAGGTGATGTGTACCTGACGCCCTCTCGCGACACCAAGCGTTGCTTCAGGAACACCTTTCGTTATGGTTGATCCGGCACCTACGGTTGCATTTTTTTCCACTGTTACAGGTGCAACTAAGGAACTATTAGAGCCGATAAAAACGCCGGATTCAATGACAGTTTTGTGTTTGTTCACACCATCATAATTACAAGTAATGGTTCCTGCGCCAATATTTACATCTTCAGCAATGTCTGA
Organism: Gammaproteobacteria bacterium; assembly: GCA_038135915.1. Lineage (GTDB taxonomy): Bacteria > Pseudomonadota > Gammaproteobacteria > Pseudomonadales > UBA6940 > JAYPYM01. The sequence goes on along the minus strand of JAYPYM010000227.1, from coordinate 1,819 downwards.
ATCACCAATATAAGACAAATGATTAACTTTGGAACCTTGTCCAATTTTAGATTTTTTTGTCTCCACGAAATTACCAATTTTAGCACTGCTAGCTAATTCTGTACCCGGC
>JAYPYM010000227.1:0-1700 GCA_038135915.1 Gammaproteobacteria bacterium | reverse complement strand
ATCGATGAGTGCGATTTTATTTCCGTGTTCGTACCAACAACCGCATTCTTGATGACACAGTAAGGACCAATCTTAACATGATCACCAAGCGTGACCTCTCCCTCGAAAACAACACCTACATCGATTGAGACATCCCTGCCGAATGTAAGCGTACCGCGAACATCAAATCGATTAGCGTCCTTTAAATAGAGCCCAGATTCTTGGTATCTCTGCGCTTGCTCAGCTTGAAAAACTCGCTCTAAATCAGCTAACTGCTTTGGATTATTGACGCCCTCAACTTCCCAAAATGCACTGGGTTCATGAGTCTGGACATCAAGGCCACTTTCAACCGCCATGCCAATTAAATCGGTAAGGTAGTATTCCTTTTGCTTATTATCATTAGTTAAGCCAGGTAGTAAGGCATGCAAATGTTGCCCAGAGACACAGAGAATTCCAGTATTTATTTCTTTAATGTCTAGAACATCTGGCGTTGCATCTTTTTGTTCCACAATTTTCAAAACCCGACCATCGTCAGCTCTTAAGATTCTGCCATATCCTGTTGGATTCTTTGCCTTAGCAGTGAGGATGCCTACATCTTTTGTACGCTTAATCAGACTAGATAGAGTATCCGTACCAATGAGTGGTACATCACCATAAAGAATCAGTACCTTTTCTTCTTTTTCTATAAAGGGTAATGCCTGCTGAACAGCATGACCTGTACCCAGCTGCTTATCTTGCTTTACCAAGATTAAGCCTGAGTACTTTTGTTTCGTATAATCGATGAGTGCTTCACTACCATGACCGTGAATCAGCACTTTTTTTGTAGCATCTAGCTTATTTGCAGTATCTAAGACATGACCTACCAGTGGCCTACCTGCTAATTCATGGAGTACTTTTGGCTTTTGCGATCTCATTCGCGTGCCCTGGCCTGCTGCTAAGACCAGAACAGTGAGGGGTGCTGTCATACTTTTACCCTAATAGACTATAAAAAATCTTATACTCGAGTTTCAAAGCATGCAGTTTAACGGCACTGGGTTTTAAAAATCAAACTTAGTGGCCCATTTTCTTCCTAATCTGTTGTAGTGTACGTAACTGCGCTGCTGCTTCTGCTAGTCTCGCTGCTGCACTACCGTAATCAATCTCTGCCTGATGTTTCTGTAAGTCAGCCAGCGCTTTATTTTTAGCTTCGATTGCTGCTGATTCATCTATATCATTAGCACGAACAGCAGTATCAGCTAATACTGTGATTAGCTTCGGCTGAACTTCAAGCATCCCGCCAGACAGGTAGAATATGAGATCTTCTTCTTCACCATCTAGGATAACTCGAATCGGCCCAGGCTTGAGCTGTGTCAATAAAGCTGCATGCCCTGGCGTAATACCCAAATCACCATAAATCCCTGTCGCAATTAGCATTTCTGCCTCACCAGAGTAGATATGAGATTCCGCACTTACAATGTCGCATGCTATCGTCTTAGCCATTTAGATACCCTTAACTCAAGCTGATTCTTTCATTTTTTCCGCTTTTTCGATCGCTTCTTCTATACCGCCAACCATGTAAAAAGCCTGCTCAGGTAAGCTATCATATTCTCCATCAAGAATACCTTTAAAGCTCCTGATCGTATCCTTCAATGAGACGTATTTACCAGGTGAACCTGTAAATACTTCTGCAACGAAGAATGGTTGAGATAGAAAACGCTCGATCTTCCTGGCTCGAGAAACGC
>JAYPYM010000226.1:1499-7247 GCA_038135915.1 Gammaproteobacteria bacterium | reverse complement strand
GATCTCCTCCTAGCAAAGAAAATGGTAGAAAACTAGCAACACGGCTCATCCCAATTCTATTACGCCGATTCATTGGTGTATAAACAAAACACTCCCCACCCCAAATCTTACCATCTGAGCCATACCCTGCTCCATCCCAAATAAAACCGAGGGTTTCACTATTTAATCTGTACTCTGTCATGGTTGCAAAAAAATGTGCCTCATGGTGCTGAATTAAATTGAGTGGCTTACCTTGTTTAACACTCATTGCTTCAGCCCACTGTGTTGAAACATAACCAGGGTGCAAATCAGCACAAATAAAAGATACTTGGCTCTGAATAAACCCTTTCTCTAGCAAATGCTGAGATGCACTCAGTCTTTCAGATACATGGAGGTTATGCCACTCCCCAAATGGTTGACTTAGATACAGCATGTTTGAGATGGCGATACTAAAGCAGGCTTTCATATCCCCACCATAACCTATCCGGCAAGCCCCGTCATAGGGTAACGCATGAGATACTAAAGTAGGCACGTATCCGCGGGAACGTCGAAGCACCTGCGAATCATCTCCAACACACTGAACAACAGAGTCATCTAAAGCTTGTTGAATAGTTAAATCATGATCAACAAAATATGAAGCCACGGCGGACAATTGGGCCAGAGCCGCTGCAAAATCAGAGCATAAAGGCATGCCAGGCAAATTTCCACTGGTGACTAGAACTGGGCCTGAAAAAAATGAAAATAGGCAATGGAAAAAAGCACTGGTCGGCAACATACAACCTAATCGAGATAGATTCGGTGCACACCAATCTAAATAAGAAGCACTATTCGTTTTCAATGACAATAGGAGAATTGGCGCAATATCTGATTGCAAAGAAAGCTTTTCTCGCTCGCTTACATAACATATTTCCTCGATGTCTTCCAGGTTTGGATACATCAAGGCAAAAGGTTTGCTAGGACGTTTTTTGAATGCTCTCAACGCTTTTATAGATCGTAGCTGTGTCGGATCAGCCAGAAGTTGAAAACCGTGATAAGTTTTAACAGCAATAACCTCCCCTGCCTTCAGCAATTCAGCAAGTTCTATAAAAATACCACTCTCATCCACAACCAGTTTTTTACCAAAATGATCGAAAAGACTTATACGAGGTCCACAAACCGGACATGAGATTGTTTGAGCATGAAAACGCCGCTCGCTCGGCGTTTCGTATTCTTTTTGGCAACTATTGCAAAGTGGAAAGGATCCAAAACTCGTACGGCTGCGATCAAAAGGCACTCCGCCAGTGACACTAAACCTAGGACCGCAGTGTGCACACGCTGTAAAGGGGTAATGATATCTTTTATCAGTAGGGTCTAGCATTTCTTCAATACAATCGCTACAGGGGGCACAATCTGGTTGGATAACGGGAGCAATATGATTCTTAAGAGATAATTTTTCTACCGAGTCTTCGATCACAAAACCAGCTCTGTCAGGCTCTAGCTGCAAAGTTTTAATATCGCACTGATAATCTCTACCCAACAAAGGTGTTAGTCTTGCTAAACCATCAGTAAAAGTATCCACTCGGGCCTTGAGCCCCTGCACGCAAATACTCACACCCAGCCCATGATTTCGAACAAACCCTTGCAACTGAAGCCTCACTGCTTGCCGATAGATGCTCGGCCTAAGGCCAATACCTTGCAAAGCCCCAGTTAGCTCAATCCTTTTTCTAATCAGCTCACTGTTACTGGCTTGCCTTACAGAGTTCATGTTTCACATATGCTCTTCAGTAGCTTTTGATTCTTTTATTTCTATACTTTCCAATATTATTTCTTGGGCGTTAGGATCTGTTCTATCAGTCTCTTGGTAGATTTCAATTCTGGCACCCTCTGCAACCCCCCCTTTCACAGCGTGTTCAAAATGTTCCTTAAAATGCTCAGACGAAATATGGGCTAATGCGCCCAAGCGTACTTTGACCAGTGTCACCTGTTCTGCTTTTTGGATTAAAGCAATTTGATTAATCTTATTGACAATACCATTCATTAAAGAAAACTCGTGCATAGAAACCCCTTTACATGAAGACTAGGCAGACTGATTCACCAAATCATCACTTAATTTCAGTATTTGTTCAACAACAGTATCTATTTTCTCACGTACACAATCCGAAATCGATTCGCCTAGGTTAAAGGCTTCGGCGACCACCCCGACTAAAAAAAGTTGATCAGGCAAGGCTCCCAGTACACGAGCTAATTCAACTGCTTCATAGATACTCATGATGTGCGTGGAACCTCGAACAGACTTATCGACTAAGCCATGATGCTTCAAATCAAATATCTGAGCTGTGCCTGCCTTGCTACTAGGTTGAATCATCGCATCCACTAGAATAATAATGTCATAGATTGAAAACCAATCCATCAATGAACTAACGTCACCACCCGATAGATGAACAGATAGGTCAGGCTTTATCTGGCTAATTTTCGAAACGACTGCTAACCCTACCCCGTCATCGCCGCGAAAATCATTTCCAATACCAACAATCAGCAATTTGCTCACAAACGACAAATCCTAATCAGATGTTATAGCCTTACGACTTCTAAATTAAGAAAATGTGTAGCACAGGAAATACAAGGGTCATAGTTCCGAATCGCTTGCTCCAAAATATGCGTTAAATCCTGGTCATTTTTCATGACATTTTGTTGTGCAACTTTCCCAATATCGGACTCGATTATTCTTTGATTTTGAGAGGTAGGCGGCACAATCTTCGCACTCAAAATCACCCCCTGTTCGTCAATTTCATATCTATGCCATAGCAAGCCTCGCGGCGCTTCAGTTGCCGCATACCCAATACCAGCCTGAACTGTCAGGTCCAAAGCTATCTCTCGGTCACACCATGAAAAACTGGATTGCATGCAATCTTCTAAAATTCTCTGCGCCTCTTCAAATGCAAAAAGCACTTCAATCGCTCGCACAATAATGCTCTTAAATGGATTATAACAAGCTTGATTCAATCCAGCATCCGATGCTGCCTGTTTACAGGCTCTTGGTAATTGAGCATAGTTATGAAAGTAGCGAGCCATGGGACCGACAAAATAATTCTGATCTTCGCCAAACGTCGCATGTAACGCATTAGTATGCGCTTCATGTTTCTCAAAAAAATGCTGTTCAAAGGCGTTTGGCTTGATGCTCAAACCACTACGAGTCTTAATGACGCCTTCATTCAACGGGTAAACATTACCATGATAAAGAGATACAAACTCATAATCCTGTTCAAAATCTTCGAAATAAAAAGCACTGACCCATTCTATTGTTTCCAATGCAGCTTGTCGGCCCCAATTTAACTGCTCTAGCAGCGCAGAACATGCTTCTTCAGTTGGTAATTTATAGAAACCACCAACTTTTACATTGATTGGGTGAATCTCCCGACCACCAAAGCACCTTATCATTTCATTTCCAATTTTTTTAAGCCTAAGCCCGCGCTGAACTATATTTTTATGATCCTTAGCTAGGGCGATTGCATCATCATATCCTAAAAAATCAGGAGCATGTAGCATATATATATGCAGTATATGGCTTTCTATCCATTCTCCACAATATAGCAATCTGCGTAAGTCTCTTATCAGTGATTTAGTTTCAGGCGCTTGCTCAACGTTTGAACAAATTTGCTCCATCGCATGTACTGCACTCATCTGATAGGCTACTGGGCATATTCCACAAATTCTCGCAGTGATATCCGGAGCTTCTTTATAATCTCGCCCCGGCATAAAACTTTCAAAAAACCTAGGTGGCTCAAAAATTCTTAACTGCGCTTGTTTAACCTGGTCTTGCTCAATAAGTAGTCGTAACGCGCCTTCGCCTTCGACTCGAGCTAAATAGTCAACCTTAATTTCTCTTGTGTTATTCTTCGATTGGTGGCTCATATTGTTTACTTTCTCTAAAAAACGGTTCACTAGCTGCATTATAACTGCGAAACATTCGAAGAATTTGATGATCTTCACAGCCTTTGTTAGCCAATTCTTTTGCTAATGACGAGGTATTAGCATTCTCCTTAGGCCCGTAACAGCCAAAGCAAGCTCTACCATAAGATGGACAAATTGCGCTACACCCCGCTTGGGTAACAGGCCCCATACAGGGCAACTGCTTCGTAACCATGACACATTCGTTTCCAGCAGCCTTACACTCAACGCAAACTGCATCACGACTAACATTTGGTAATCTATTATTTAAATAGGCATTAATAACTTCTAGCAGCTGTAATTTATTGATCGGACAGCCTCTTAACTCAAAATCAACTGTTACATGGTTGGCTATCGCTGAAGACGTTGAAAGTGTTTGAATGTATTCAGGATGAGCATAAACCAACCCAACATAGTCCTCTATGTTTGCAAAATTACGCAAACTTTGAATACCACCTGCTGTTGCACAAGCACCAATAGTGATTAACACGTTAGAGTCTGCGCGAATACTTTTTATTCTCTCTAAGTCATCTGGCGTAGTGATAGACCCTTCCACCAATGAAATATCGTAAGGTGGCGATAACACCCTACGGGTCGCTTCTGGAAAATATGCAAACTCTATATGATCAGCTACCATGAGCAACTCGTCCTCACAGTCAAGCAAGCTGAGTTGACAACCATCACAAGAAGAAAACTTCCAAATTGCCAAGGTGGGCTTTTTACAACTTTCCTCTTTTTGCTCAGGTTTGCTCTTGTGCATCTATAATTCACTTATCCTAAACCTAGACGCTAGATGCGCATAACTAAACACAGGCCCATCTTTGCAAATAAAGTCAGGGCCAAACATACAATGTCCGCAATGCCCTTCCGCGCACTTCATGTTACGCTCCATAGACAGAAAAATATTATCCGGTGACAATTTTTTTTCTAGCAATATTTGAATCGAAAAATTCATCATAATTTCTGGGCCACATAAAAAAGCCACAGCTTCTGTGTTGGGCTTTATCGCATCGATTAAAGTAGTGACCACACCAACGCGACCTGACCAATCAAGGGGTGCAATATCAACAGTATCATATATGGATAAACCAGATGACTTAGACCAAGCCTCCAAGTCAGAAATAAAGATTCTATCTGCAGGGCTACGAGCACCATAAAATAGCAAACAGCTTTTAAAACTCTGGTTTACAGTCGAAAGCGCCTCTAACACTGGGCGTAATGGTGCTAAGCCAATCCCACCTGCAACCAAAATAAGCTGCTTGCCCTCTACTTTATTCATGGGCCAACCTTGGCCAAATGGGCCTCTAACACCAACTTTATCGCCAACCTCCATTTTACACAGGCGTTTAGACACCTTACCAACTGCTCTGATAGTGTGATGCAAGCTCGCTTGATCTTTATCTATACTACAGAAGGAAATTGGAACTTCGCCGACACCAAAAGCATACAGCATACTAAATTGCCCTGGTGCAATGGTTGGTAAACTGCTCCCAGGCATTGGGGCAAGCGTCAAAGTAACCGTGTCATGATTTTCACGATTCACATGCATAACAACAAATATACTGGGTACCATCAAACTTTGATCATCCTTTGGACTAGAAACATGTAAAGCTCTAGGGTTATGAATGACCATTCCCATACATATCTAGCAACTGTAATCGAGTAGCCCCTAGCCGCCGTGAGATCAGATATGCAAAAGCTTTCATAAATCGATAGCCAAGCTGCATGTCTTGTTCACATCTTGCTCTGAGGCATCTACCATCGAATGCAATAGCGCTCACATCACTCACTGCTCGGGCACCAAAACTCCATTTGTAAGGTGGAAAAATCCAAGACCACCCA
>JAYPYM010000226.1:0-1489 GCA_038135915.1 Gammaproteobacteria bacterium | reverse complement strand
CTCCAGCACCTATTGTTTGGATAATCAGTGCTGGTTTACCCGGGGATATTAGTTCGACAGCCACCTGCCCTTCTCGAATAATATAAAAATAATCAGCATCATCTGCTTCTTTAGCTATCGAAACGCCCTTATTAAAATCTACTTCTTTTGCACAACTTTGAAGCAGGTTCAACTGTGTGTCAGTAAAGCCGTCAAAAAAAGGCTGGGTTCTTAATAACGAAACGAGGCTCTGGTTATCCATGTCACAAAAATAAGCTTATCAAGCCAATATTATAAAAGAAAAGAGAAGGTCTTATTTAATCGTCAAAAGAAAGCAATATCAACCGATTAGCAACATTAAGTGATGAAAACCCAAATTGGCATCAAGCACATAATAGGCTCAATGAGTTGATATGTTAGAACGACATAGTTCTATTGTCTGATTTGATGGAGCCATACATGGCGATTCATTCACCAATACCATCACAAAAAAAGTGGACGACCACAGTATTACCATTACCGAGATAGTGCATCTCATCAAAGCTCATCATTCTTGCCATAGCGATACCACGACCATGATTATCGGTTGCACGTTCTGCCGAAATATTTAGATACTCTTGCCAGTCGAAACCATCACCTTCATCTTCGATCTTCAAGCTAATCTTGTCTGTTTCACGGACAAATGTAACTATGACCTTCTTATCTTTGTATTCATCAAGCGCTAAGCGCCGATTTACTTCCTGTTCCCAGCTATTTTTGTTATTCAATTCAGTTTTTTCATCGTAAGTGATACCTAAGTTACCATGCTCAACAGCATTGGTAAGGAGTTCGGAAATACCTAGAATCGCACGATCCGGATTAGGATACAGTTGACAAAGAAAAGTTGCGAGATACCTACTATCATCTAAAGTTGTGACTTCAAAAATACCCTGTTTAATTAATTTAATCTTTTGTTTATGTTCTTTTAACTGCGAACGCATTTCAGTATAAGCAGCATACTCACTACAAGCTGCTCTCACCAAAGAAAGCATCACATCTGGCTCATAAGGTTTTGTTAAATAATAATACACGCCAGCATTAATCCCTTCTAACACCTCTTCCCTTTGAGCCGCTGCAGTCTGCATGATAATAGGCAAGTGTTTATACTCTTGACTATTTTTAATTTTCTCTAAGAAGCCCATACCATCTAGGTTTGGCATCATTCTATCCAAAAGCACAGTTTTAATAATATTTCTGTTTTCTTTAAGCACCCTTAAGCCATCCTCACCATCAGATGCGGTTAACACATGATAACCGGCATCCTCTAAATCGATGCTCAATACTCTCAAATTTATGGGCTCATCATCAATGACTAGAACTGTATACCCTTCCATCTTTCACTCCCACAGCGATCGGGCGATCGACAGATAAAACGAAATTAAAAGTCGCCCCACCCAAGCTATTATTTTCGGCCCATATACTACCATTATGCGCCAATACAATTTCCTTACAAATTGCAAGACCTAAACCA
>JAYPYM010000225.1:0-7257 GCA_038135915.1 Gammaproteobacteria bacterium | reverse complement strand
GCTTTACAGGGGCAAACCTATGCAAACGGCGCCACTTTCCCAATCTCTGGTACTAGAGTTAGCTCAAATTTTGAAATTGATGTAAGCCAAACGACTCAATCAGACGCCGACTTTGAGGTTCGAGGGCTTTGGCAGAATGGCTGGGGCTGGGTCAGATAACTGACTTGCCATGATTCATAATAAAAATACTTAAGCAATCGAAACCTTGATCTGGTATTATCCTAAAATCATCTGATCATAGAAAAATAAGATATGTTTCGTATTAACGAGGTTCGTAGTTCTTGGACATAATATCTCATCATTATAACAAGCGTTTCTTTTATGTATTGTCCCTAGTCTTATATTGTTGGCTTGGGTATTTGTTTGTATCGAAACAAATATTAGCTGATGTTATTTATACCGGTGATCTTGGGCTTGAATCCACCTATTTTTTTGAGTCAGGTGAATTCGGACAGGACAGGAGCAATGTATCGGTTCGTGTGGCACCGACATTTAGCTGGTATCCGGAAACCCAAGCCTGGCCTTTATTTAACCCTGACGGTTTATTTTCTGAGGTTAATACTGAGATTGTATTCAGTCCATATTACCGATGGGATTCGATGGATAGTGCCAGAACTCACTTTGATCTTAGAGAGGCATATATCGGATTGAGCGGCGATTACAGCGAGTTGGTCATTGGTGTCGCAAAAGAGTTTTGGGGGAAAATGGAGTTTGCTAACCTGGTAGATATTATTAATCAGCGAGACACGATTGACGACGTGACTGGCCAAGAGAAGTTGGGCCAACCCATGGTTAAATGGACCAAATTGCTTAATAGCAGTGAATTTAGTATTTATGTTTTAGTAGGTTACAGAGAGCTGGCGTTTCCTGGTGAACAGGGTCGTTTTCGAGCACCTTATATAGTCGATGGAGCACGCTCACAGGTAGAATCTGCAGGCTCTATGAGAAATAAGATTGATTTTGCAGGTCGATGGTCACAGTCATTGGGAGCTGACGCCGCGTGGGGCGAACTGTCCATATCTTATTTCCAGGGTGCTTCCCGCCAGCCTGGGTTTGGTTTAGACGTTTTAACTGATGGTCGGATTCTTGTGTTTCCAATCTACCCGCAAATCAAGCAATGGGGCCTTGAATGGGAGTGGTTATATGATGGGTGGGCGGTTAAAATTGAGGGCATTAAGGTTGTAGACAATCAACTCGGACATTGGTCTTCGGCGTTAGGTTTAGAATATACCTGGGGCAATATCCTGGGGTCCGGACATGACATTACTGGGATTTTTGAATATATTTACAATGACTGGTCCAGCATAGGCTCTAATTTTACGGAAGATGATATTGCACTTGGTCTGCGTTGGAGTAAGAACGATGTCCTTAGTACAGAGTTATTGGCAGGTGTATTGTTTGATATTCGAGAAGGAGAGCAACTACTGTCTTTTGAGTATTCATTTAGGTGGCATGATAGCTTTGAGTGGACTTTTTCGGCACAAAAAGCACTGAGCAAACCACTACCACCATTAGTTAGAATTGACAGTACTGAAGCTTTTGTTGAGGCACTTAACAGGCTAGCGCTTTCACGTGAACAGATAGAGCGTTTTTCTACACAGGCTGGTGACTTGATTACTCAAATCAATTCTGGGGATTCCAATCCGGGTATTAGCTTTGATAATGAAATTTTTGTAAATTCACTCAGTCAGCTGTTGCGTTTTGCACCTAGTGTTTGGGAAAACAAGTTGACTATCTATGAGCGTGATGCTTTTTTTCGTGCAGAGCTTAGGTATTTTTGGTAAATACCAGATCAGTTAAGATCCTTTTCTGTAAGAACTGTCGGCCAGCTATCATCAAACTGATCAATCATCTTACTGATTTCAAGTTTAAGCTCATCATCAGCCATGCTAAGATCATGAGCTAACCAATTTAAATAGGTGGTGTCTGTAATAAGAGGGAAGACTTGGGTAGGCACATCTTGAGTAATCCCTTTTTCTACTTCTCTCGGGTTGCCCACCGCAGCGTTAATAAATAAAATACCTTTCACGAATTCACGCACTAAAGTATCGGTCATCAGCTCATGCATTTTACGCTCATCATCGGCCGACAATACACGAGCACGCTTTCTATGTTGGTGACCATATACGTGTAGCTTGGTGCCAATTTCTATCAGTCTACTCCAGAGTCGCTTAGTTCCGGCAACATTGCTAAAGTTAAAACGAATTCTTGGCTTCACTTTCATGTGAGCGTTTTTTTCTTTAGAAGCATATGTTAATCGTTGATCTGGTACAAAGTGACTCATACTAATCACGTGTTGCAGGTGATCTCCTGTTTTTGGAATAGTATTTATTGACTCTATCACTTTGTTATTAAGTTCATCAAATAGGGCGTCGATTTGATCTGTTCCCAAGCCTTCTAGCCAATTGCATTTTGTGTCATCTGCCCATCTCGCTGCCGGATGATTTTTAAAACTACGTGGCTGAAAAAAACTATTGGCACCACCTTCTTGTTTAACATACCATGAAAACAAGGGCACAATCGTGAGTGATTCAGCTTCTGAAATAAAATGAAGTGGTGAAGTATGAATACCAATTTCTTCACACATGTTCATCACGGCTTCAAATTTTTGAAACGAATTAATGCCCGCTTTCTTATCTTCTTCGTTGGAGACCCAGGTTTCGTGATTACCTGGAATATAAATAATTTCTGAAAATACTGTTTTTAGTGCCAATAAACAATCTTTTATTTTTTGAAGATCATCCGATATATCACCAGGCAACATGAGTACTGAATTAGGGTAATCCTCGGGCTTGAGTGCAAGCAATCGATCTTTATTAGCTGGATAGTCAATGTGGGGGTCTGACAAAGCATAAACGCTTGGCAGCACGTCTGTCTCAATAAACTCTACTCTTGATAACTTATCTGGGAGGTCGGCACTAAAAGGAGTTTCAGGCGCTTTAAATGGTTTTCCTAGATGATTTAATACACTTTTGGGTGCTTGTCTTTCATCAGGTGGTACCCGTTGGTTGAATGCAAGGAGGCTCGTTAGTGCGCGGGTCAAATGCATGATTTAGTTAACTTCCAATAATCCGATAAATTAATTGCTGTACTTGAGGCTGAATGATTTTTTTATTTATCAAGCTAAAAAGCTCAAAATTAAATCATTTCGAAGATGATGACTTTACTAAAAAACAGTTTGTAATACCAAACTAATTAGATTGTGATTCTTTATACGAGTAAAAATGACAAACACTAATCATCAAAAAAATCCGAAGTAGTACATTCAATACTTCTTAAACGATTTGATTTTTTGCATCATATTGATATGATTCTTGTCTGTGGTAGCGTTACCTCCTAGCTGATAATAAAATAAGCTGATAATAAAAACTGATAAACCTAATAAAAGCCGGATTGACCAAATGACTTTATCTTTTTCGAAAGCCGCAATTTTTACATTGATATCCACACAAAATTTTGGTCACTTTAAAAGTTTTGAAGATAATTTTCGAAGACCAAGCGTGAGCATTCCACCACTTAATCTAAGCAAGCTAGATATAAACACTACAGCAGAACAAGGGATTAATTTTAATGAAGTCACTAAAGTGTTGGGTGAGTGTGACGGGTCACTGATCGAGTTTGCCAAAGAGTCGAACTTTGGCCAGATATTAAAGACAATTGTAGAGAATGGGTTTCAAACACACGTGAAGACCTCCTCAGGCAGGCGTGATATTGGTTGTAGTGTGCAAGAGTTATCAAATATCTTGCAGCGAACAAAACAGAGATTACTCAACGAAACAAGCGAATTGAAAATTTCCGGAACTCAGAAAGCTATCGATCATGCTATCGGACAAATAGAGTTTGAAGAACAGAACATTCAAAATTTTAATCAGATATTATCTCTCTTAGACAGTGCATTAAAAGGAGTTGATGCTGGGTACGACCTAATTGGCAGTGCTTTAAGCGTTGATTTTCACCAGATCTCTAGATTAATGTCTTTGGATAAGATGGTTAAGAAAGTGAATGGTGACTTAGGCTCTGCTAAGTTGATATTTGGTCGTTTGGCTTCACATACAAAGCTTCCCATGTGGGTCGGTAAAGCAGTGGGTGAAGTTCAGGACCGTGTTGAAACTTTTGTTAAAGCTGCAAATCGAAACGAAACAAAGAGAGACTTTTTCGTAATCGCTGCATGTGTCATTTTTCTTGGTTTAGCACTTAAAAGATTTAGTACTTTAGAATACGAGCCTAATCGAGTGATCGGAGATCTACGCGTTGCTATGGGTAACGACGGTGAAGCAATAGTAGAAAGGGATGATTGGGAACAAGCAGATGAATGGGATGATATACCTGATATAACAGCCATAGGTAGTGAAGACTCTGCAGGCTTGGGTGACCCAGACCAAGCGCAAGCGGATAATATTTGATCTAGAAAAAGGGCACTTTAAAAGTATATTCTATTGTCTAAACAAGCTACCCAATCAAGCTGGCTAAAAAATAAACTTTATTATCTCCGTACCACACACTTCTTTTGATAACAAAATATAGCTTTTTGTGCTAACTTCTTGAGAGCACTTAGAATTCAAAGGAGAATGACATGGACCAGTTGATGCGAAGATTAACACTCGTAATGTTTATAGCAATGTCCAATCTATCTTGGGCAGGTGCAGACACGGGTTTTTATATAGGCGGCGGCATTGGCCTGGCAGACATAGACCTAAATACAGCAAATTTAGATTTTGATGATGATGACGCTGCATACAAAGCGATTGCTGGCTATAACTTTGGATGGGTTCCGCTTGTAGATATTGGCTTTGAGGTTGCCTATACAGATTTTGGTGAAGTTTCCCAGACTTTGTTGGGTAATGAGTCTCGTTTCAGCTTAACGGGGATTAGCGCGTTGGCGATGGCTGGTATCAAAACTGGCCCGGTTGGATTTTTCGCAAAAGCAGGTGTTTTTTCTTGGGACAGCGAATCTGAATTTCTTGGCTCAGAAACAGATGATTCCGGAGATGATTTGGCATATGGCATTGGTGTAAGATTCCAGCTTTTTTCAGCTGCTATTCGAGCTGAAATTGAACGGTTTGACATTGACGATGTAGATATTAACTATCTTTCTGCTAGTGCTATATGGACTTTTTAATCATTCACCCAGGTATCATTAACTTTCAGTTTGACCAGGCTCAGGTTTGCTATATACCGTAATTTTCATGGTTCTCCTTTCGGACTTATCGTCTAAAGCGAACCCACCCTCAAAGTGCCCTTTTGTAAGAAAATTGCGTAAAGATTCTTTCCCAATAGCCTTTCCGGAGCCATAATTAGCTTTTTTGTTCAAGTGTTTCTCTCGATTAGGATCGAGCGCACAGAAGTTTTCATTTGCTTCTTTTTCATCAGGGGTGCATAGCCATTCTTCTAACGAGTATAGAGACGCATCAGACTGATAAATAATAAAGCCTTCTCCCTGGTTACACACCTCTAAAACAAAAGAATGTTGCCCATCTGATATATCAGCCTTATAAAAGCATCCTTGACGTAAAATATTTATGAAGTTGTCGATGTTTTCCTCAGAAAATATATTTTCTTCACTGCTATAGGTAACAGAGCTGCTCTCTTGATAACCTTCATTAAGGATTTGATCGACTAGCCATGTTGTCGTGCTATGGCACATAGTGGGGTCCGGTAATGAACTAGCATAATCAGCTGAGTTCTTTTTTATTTTTGCGTATAAAACACTGTCGTTTTGCTTGGTTTCGTTGCTTGCTACCCTCAATTCAGATGGGTTTCGCATGTCGCTATCTTCATTACTGGATCTTTCCTCTGTTTTCTTGCAGCAGCAACAAAGAATATTAGAAAGAAACCTGCAGGCTTGTGTGAATAGGTTTGCTTGGTTATTAGGGTTGTTGTTAGTTGCAGTGCCAGTGTTAGCTGCACCACCAGTGTCAATAGGAGGAGGCATCATATTTTATTTCTGTATGGTTGGATGATAAATAAAGATGAGTTACATTGCTTGTTTGTGTAGTGGCATAACTCAACCGTTTTGATTGTATAGTTTCAAAGGGCTAGTTGTCTACTAAGGCTGGTATCAGGGTATAGGCTTGCTGGGTATGATGAATTTAACTATTGATTACTCGATCTATAAATATCTTTCATTAAAGAGATTCTAGCAGCATGATCTTCAGGCAGTTGGTCTTTGTTTTTAATATAGTCTACTCGATGGGATAACCCTGATCTTATTGCTAATTGTACGTTAAGACCAGGCCTTGCGTTAAGCTCAAGCATGAGCGGCCCTAATTGATGGTCTAAAACAATGTCTATACCTAAATAGCCCAGTGCGACGCTATCTGCACAGCTTAATGCGATCTTAAGCACTTTGTCCCACTGTGGAATATTGATTCCTGATAGTTTTTGTTGAGTATCCGGGTGACGAGTACAGATTCGATTATGTAAAACGGCGTGAGTGGTGATGCCAGAATTGAGATCGATGCCCACACCAACAGCACCTTGGTGAAGGTTTGCTTTTCCATCGGAGGCCATAGTGGGAAGCCTTAGCATGGCAGCGATTGGGATACCCTTGAATACGATGACACGAATGTCGGGCACACCTTTATAAGCTACTGCTGAGAATATCGGATCGGGCTGTACCTTATATTCCAGAATGGCTTTGTCACAAGTACCACCCAAGCTATAGATCCCGCTCAATATATTCGAAATATGATGTTTGATTGAGTCGATATTGATTAGGTCTCCGTTGGTTTTTTTGTAATAGTGATTGACTTTGCCGTCTAACACAAGCACACCATTACCGCCACTACCAGCGGCAGGCTTAATGACTGAATTGGGGTAGGTATTTAGGAGCTTATTGGTTTGCTTAATATCGGATTCACGTTTGAATACTGCATAAAGATTCGGAACGCTAATGCCATGTTTCGACACCAATGCTTTTGTTTTAAGCTTGTCGTCAACCAGAGGGTAAAGCCTTCTAGGATTGTATGGCATAATCAAAGAGGCGTTTCGTTGGTTAATGCCCATGACACCTAGCTTTTTGAGTTTTCTTGGAGAAATAAATCGTAGCCTCATTCAATTGTTACTCGTTTTAGAATCGGATGTGTCCGGATGGTATGTTTTGTCATTCAAATCTGAAAATCTGAATAATTCAGTGAGTCTGTATCCTGTATATCGGCCGGAGAGTAAACATAAACCAAGAATGACCAGCATGGTTTCAGGGAATACGAACATAAAAAAGATTAAATTCTCATTGGTCATGATATGGTACCCCAATAC
>JAYPYM010000224.1:0-7276 GCA_038135915.1 Gammaproteobacteria bacterium | reverse complement strand
ACAGTGTAATAATTCAGCCAAGACAGAGTGGGTAGGTTATTTTTCTTGAGTTACCGTAAAGCAAGTGACGATCAAGCCGATCATAGAAAAGTATATAAAGCCAGGGACTCTTACCTACACCGATGAGTATGATATTTATGATCGGCTAGAAGAATGGGGTTATACAAGGAAGAGCGTTTGTCACAGTGCAGGAGAATATGCGCGTGATGAAGATGGTGATGGGTTTTGTGAAGTCCACGTTAATACAATGGAAGGGTTTTGGTCATTATTAAGGTCTTGGCTGAGACCGCATAGAGGGATATCTCAAGAAAAGCTTCCATTGTATTTAGGTTTTTTTGAAACACTACACAACATCAGAAGGCGAGGTAAAAGTGCTATGGGGCCAATGCTGGGCTTGATTGTAAAGTAAGTGACCAATTCCAGATTCTTCATATGAGCCAAAATTAATTAGTTGATTAACAGCGATTAATAGGGCTAAAAATAAATAGGGGAAGTCATTGGTTTTGAACGCTGAACAAACAGCTCGGCAAGGAACAAATTATTTCGACCGAGGTGATGAGGTTCGCAGCACCCATGCTGACACAGACTCAGTAACAGCCTTTTTCTCTTGCCTAAGTGGTGACGATGATGCTTTTACCGTTAGTGTAGATGACTGTGCACATAGTGAAATGATAACCGTTAGCCCTGACGGTCCTACGGGAAGAATAGGAACCCTCATTCAGGTTCCGCGTAGAGGGCTTGTTGAAACATTCTTTGATGCAGTGGAAAGTGAGAGTCAATTAAGTCAGTACAATTTTTTTGACGAAAAATTTGAAGGTGCTGATCTTAAAAACTATAAGAGCTCTCCTCCAATCAAAGGTATTAGAGTAGATCTTAAAAGCTTGGTAATGCCATCTTTCAAAGATTTGGTGCTCTCTGATATAGAAACCTTTTCTAATGACAGCTTTGAAAGCTTGATAAATGACAGCCCCTTACCTTTTTTTATTGTAATGGGCGTGGTATCAGGGGGCACTAACGGAGGTCCCAGATACCAGCATTTATATCATGCAAAAGATGCAGTTAAGTGGATTGATGATGAGGATCAGGTTGATCCAAATACAAAGCTGCCAATATTAGAGATTCGTTATTTTAGCATTTTTAAAGAATTTACAGAAAGCGACCATATTGTAGATGATTTCGGTTGTTATGAGAGATCTAAAGGTGTCGAAGCCAACCCCGTTACCTTGGAGTTATTAAGGTACGCTACCCTTGATTATCCAGATTTTAAGAGCTCAGTCCTGCCGTTGCTAGTGCTGTCAGAGCTTTATAGCAGGGGTGCAAATGATATATTTGTAGAGACCGATTTAAATTTTAAGCCGGTAAAGCAAAATTTCTCGAAAAGTTTGATTATTCGTAAAGCTGTGAAAGATATCATTAACGAAACTTTTCGCAGTATTGAAGTGGATGAGTCTGGGCAGGCTTTTGGTACGAGTCAGTCATTGGGTCGGAAGAATATTACTGAATTTAGAGAGGATGATACAAAGTTTTTTGAATCAGAAGTGGTCTATAACTGGTTACAGCTCAGTGTCAACACACTAATTAATAAGGTGGTAAAGGACATGGGTGGACGGGTCAGAAGTGCTATAAAAAGCTCGCTTACCGCTGTCCGAGATATGAGAGATGAAAATATAAAAAGTGCTAAAAACCCTTCCCTGCATTTTAATAAGATGTAGGCGTTTTATCCTTCTCGCCGGTTTTAGCCTTCATTATCTATATTTTTCCACTCATCTGCCGCTTCCCAAGTAGCTGTATGATCATTTAAGTCGAAATCTAAATTGGGGTCAATTCCATCTAGCTCCGCTGTGGTAGGAGTAACTTCGATTTGCACTTGTGTAGTGGTTGTTAAAGTTTGATCAGAGGCTTTTGCGTTTTCATCAGTAGTGCCTGCACTGGTCTTTTCAATGGTGGCGTGAGCGATCTGGTCCATTTGTATTTCATCAATATCTAAAACCAGTTCCCAGTCGATTGTCTCCATAAGTTTCTGAGTTTCATCTAACGTAGTAGGCTTTGTAAGTGTAGATGAGGGCTTAGGCGGAGCTTTTAAGCTTGGCTTAGGTGATTTAAGAGGCCTGTTAGATGAGCTTGCTGTTGTGCTTCGTTTCCTAGCGGCGGGTTTAGTAGAGGCTGTATCGCTAGGTTGTGCATCATTTGAGGGTGCAGCTTGTTGTGCCGAGGTGGATTCTGTCTCCACTTTGTAGTTACCTGTAATTGTTTTTAATGCCTTTAATGCTTTCTCTGCGACATGTGCCTTTTCTGCATTTGAAGGTGTGTCTTGATTTTCGCTGAAGGTTCTATAATGGGTTGCCACATCTTGGAGACCCGAAAGCACATCTAGTGTGCTCTCATCTAAATTATGGGTTCTGCGTTCGGCTTTATGGTAATCACCAGACTGAAAACGATGTTCAGTTTGTTCTAAATTAGCCATCGCTTCACGCTCAACAGCGCTTATTTTCATCGTTTCTCCAGCAGCGCCGCCTAGTGCTGTTTCAGGTAACCTGGGTGCTGGGAGTTCATCGAATTCTTTAACGATTGCTTTGACCAAGTTAATGTACAGCCCGTAGGTTCTTAGCATGTCATTAATCAAAGCTGTAGTGCTGGTGTTAGTTTGCTGAAGACTAGGAATCATTTTGCTCAGCATCTTCGTTTTGGCAATAAACTTGTCCATGAGTTGAATGGAATTGGTTTGTGTACCGATAGCGGAGGCTGAGGATGTTCTTGGCATTTTGGTGAGCCCTTATTGTTATGATTCGCGGGCTCCTACACTTACACAAGGACCCATATTTATATGTTTTATGGCTAAATGATGCTGGTATTATATTGAGAAAGTTATGTTAAGAGAAGTATCAGTGAACTAAAATAGAGCATGGCTTAACGGTGCTCCAGATGTCCTTGTATTTATTGATCAGTTGATGTTGGGCAGACTTTAAGATGCTTTGTCTTGATCATCTTCGTTACTTTCTTCGATTGGCTCAAGGCTTAGACTTAGGCCTGATGAATTTGGTTTTTTTTCTTCTTTTTTATCCTTTTCTTCTTTAGTCTTGGGGCGAACGAGTTTCTTGATTTTTTCTTTGGCGCCCTCTGCTTTTGGCTTTTTCTCTTCAGGTGTTTCGCCTTTTTCATCAAGGGTTATGCGAAGGCGTAAGTTATTTTTAGAATCCGCATTTTTTAATGCTTCCTCCATACTAATTTTACCTTGCTTAAATAGCCTATATAAAGCTGCGTCAAAGGTTTGCATGCCTTGAGCTTCTGATTTCGACATGATTTCTTTGATTTCGTCTGCCTGACCATTCTTGATTAGGTCGCAGACTCTGGGTGTACCTAATAGTATTTCTACTGCTGCTGCTCTTTTTCCATCTATGGTTGGGATTAATCGTTGAGAAATAATGCCTTGTATGTTGAGTGAAAGATCTAGAAATAATTGTTTATGTCTCTCTTCCGGGAAAAAATTTACGATCCTATCTATGGCTTGGTTTGCGTTATTGGCATGTAATGTGGATATACAAAGGTGGCCAGTTTCTGCGAAAGCTAATGCATGTTCCATGGTTTCTGCGGTTCTTATTTCCCCGATAAGAATCACGTCAGGCGCTTGGCGTAAGGTATTTTCTAGTGCATCTTCGTAGCTATCTGTATCAGTACCCACTTCTCTTTGATTAACAATAGACTTTTTATGGTTGTGAACAAATTCAACAGGGTCTTCAATCGTGATGATATGACCTGCTGAATTTGTGTTCCGGTAATCAATTAAAGAGGCTAATGAAGTTGATTTTCCTGAACCTGTCCCACCTACAAATAGAATCAGACCACGTTTCTGCATGACTAATTTGGGTAAGATTAATGGTAGATTTAGGTCTTCGAATTTCGGTATGTCGGAAGTAATCGCTCTAATGACCATACCTACTTCTGTTCTTTGTTTAAAGATATTTACCCTAAATCGACCCACACCGGGTCTTGAGATGGCAAGGTTCATTTCTGGTTTCTTCGAAAATTGTTCACGCTGCTCTTCATTCATGATCGAATTTGCAATTTGTGCTACAGCGCCCCTGGGAAGAGGTTCTTTTGATAAGGGTGTTAGCTTACCGTGAATTTTACAGGAAACCGGTGCGTTCGTAGAGAAGAATAGGTCAGAGCCACTTCTATCCATCATTGCTTTTAAGAAAGTATCAAACTCCACGACCGAGCCCTCTGGTTACACTTTGAATCTTGTGAGTATTACAGAAAATTAATTATTTATCGCCACTAAATCAAAGTATAGGTGGAGGAGAGCGTAATTCTATATAGATATCGGCTATTTTTATTTTATTTGTAACAGAGAGGTGGGATTAGAGCATTTTAGGTATGTTTGACGAACCAGTATTTATCTAAGGCCTTGAACACTCTTTTTGGATACCAAGTTTTACCGACACTGCCGTTATAACGGGCCAATGCCTTGGTGTAATTACCTTTTTCTCTTTTAAGGTAAGTCTTCAATATTCTGCAACCGTAAAAAATATTGGTTTCTACATCCATGAGATTATCCGCTTTGCTGCCGATTTCATTTTTCCAAAAGGGCATCACCTGCATCAAGCCTTGAGCGCCTGCAGTAGATAGTGCGAATCGGTCAAAAAGGCTTTCAACATGCATGACTGATAATACGATTTCCGGATTTAGTTGATTCACTGTTGCTTCGTGGTGTGCTCGAGTTAAGATGTTTAACCGTTCTAGCGGATCTTTAACATAGCGGCTCAAACGGCGATTCATCATATTGATCGTTAAAACTTTGTGCTTCTTGGAGTGTTTCCTTCAGAAGCCTTCTAGTTGTCTTGTCAATATTTTTACCGAAACAAAGTTCACCCAGCATAAGTGGGGCGCCCGCTAGCATGAGGATTGATCTTCGCTTGATATTCAAAAAAACCTCCTGTTCTCACTAGTATAGATAAGTCTTGAAAAAGGCATTAGGCGTGTTCAGTACCCTTTAGGCTATTTAGCTTTTCAAGTTTTAAGATAGCTAGTTTTCTCATGTGTGATCATAGACAGGGTTAGCAATTACATAATATTAAATTGAAATCATACGTTTGTTGGTCTAATTTTATTTAGATAATTGTTAACTTTCGTAAATGTAGACAGGCCCAGGAGCATGGCCGTTACAAAAGAGGATTCGACGATGCGCCTAGCAACTTTTCTTGTCAGTGTTTGTTTAGCAACGACTACGGTGGCGAATACTTCCGGTTACTTTAGTGGTACAAGCTTGACCAATGGTACGGCTTCAAACAAGTTTTCTGTCAATTCTACTGCATATAATCCTGCGTCTGGATCAATTGTTGTCAGGTCTGACGAAAGGTTTAGGGTAGGGTATATGGCCAATTTAGGGTTTGCTAATGAGCTAGGCGATGTACAGAATTTTGAAGAGGAGTTGAATGACCTGGTTGATACGCTCGATGAAGAAGTGGCTTCTCTTGATGACGCTACTAGTCTGTTGAACAGGTTTAATGCGGTCTTACCGATTTTGGGTGAATCAGGATATTTAAAACTACAAGGCGGTGTTTCATTTCCGTTATTTCCTGTGACGCTTGATATGCCAATGTTAAAAGGTAGCTTGGTGTTTGATCTTGGTTCAGAGTTACTGGTTCGAGGTTCAGTATTAGATGATGAGTTGGTGTTGAATCCCATTTCTAATAACCTTCAAACAAACACTGCGTTATATTTGAAATCAGGTACCTTGCTGAAGGCTGGTGTCTCATATTCAAGACCTGTTTGGTCTTATAACGAGGGCCATTTGAATGGCACGCTTTATTGGGGTAGCAGGCTAAATGTTTATAGCATGTCGTTGAGTAAACAGGTTATTGGTTTGGAAAGCATTGAAGATGATGATGTAGGGGATGTAATCCAAGATGATTATGATACAAACGAAGTGAGCTCAACAGATTTTGGTATTGATCAGGGCTTACTATGGGTGGCAGATAAATACCAAGTTGGTTTGACCATCAAAAATATTAATGAGCCAGAGTTTGACTATGGAGTATTAGGGCAACATTGTGAATCTATCACCAATACCAATAGCCAGGCAAATTGTTTTGTTGCGCGCTTTCATGCGGAAAATTTAGGTAGCCTAAGTCTAGGTGAATTCCATACCATGCATGCTTATACCACCTTAGATGCGAGTTATTTAATCATGCCTAGGTGGTTAGTTTCGGTTGCGATTGATCTCAGTGAATATGAAGACTTTGTTGGCGATGATTTGCAGCTTTTTACCCTTTCTACTGCTTATCAACCAGATAATATTTGGGTTCCTGGCGCGCGATTAGGTTATCGTTCTAATCAAGTGGGCAGTGAGCTTTCTTCCGTTAGTCTGGGTGTTACTTTATTTGGTGTTGCTAATCTTGATATCGAATATGGGTTGGAAGACACAGTGATTGACGGATCTTCAGCGCCTAGAAAGCTTGGTCTGAATTTAGGGTTTGAAGAAAGATTTTAGTAGATAGCGTTAAGAAAGTTTTTTTATTTGGGAGCTTAGATTGATGAATAGAGCAGTAGTATGTTTTAGCGCAATTTTCTCATCTTTGATGGTGATTTCAGGTTGTGGCGGCAGTGGTCAAGATGAAGGGGCTTCCGAAACAAGTACTCAGTTCAGAGGTGCAGCTATCGATGGGTATGTTGCAAGAGCTAGAGTATATATTGATACCGATAGAGACAATGTGATCGATTCTTTTGAAGCGAGAAATATTGCTTTCACGGATGACGACGGTTACTTTTCCTATAATCCGATTACTGACACAGATTATTGTGCATCTGATGCAACAGAAGCCCAGCGTGTTTACTGCCTCGAGTCTTCTGCCAGTGCTCAAAATGCGATTATTCGTTTAGTAGGTGGGTATGATCTTTCCACAGGTTTGCCATTTACTGGTACGCTTAGCTATCGTTTAGATACTGTGACCGCAGGCGAGACAGTTAGCGCTTTATTGACGCCTATTAGCAGTATATTTGCAGAAATTTCTGATACTACAGAAAGGACTCGGCTTCTTACTTCATTAGGTATTGAAGAAGACGATTTGTCGACAGACTTTATCACTCCAACGGATGCGAACGGAAACGTATTAACGGATGGTGGAGGAAATCCAGTGGTTGATGGTCGCTTGCTCAATCTGGCCCAAAAGATACATAAGGTTGTACAGGCGCTTACTGAGAATATTGAAAGTACGTACACAGAAGTGGGTGATGACGAAGGGTTGCCTAATGATGCGTCGGCGATTATCTATAGTGC
>JAYPYM010000223.1:0-7303 GCA_038135915.1 Gammaproteobacteria bacterium | reverse complement strand
CTAAGAAACGCACAGACAGAAACATCTAAAGACCACCCACCACACGCCAAGCGACAGCTATTTAAACTACTGATGACACTCACATGATCTCAAATAAATTACCAATACATCATAATAAGGTGGCGCATTTATCAAATACCGGGAGTAAAAAAAACGCCTCCTTATAATAAATTTGGGCAAGGAGGCGCTGATGCGGAGTGTAAATTTCAAACCTTCTAAAATTTACTAAGGAACGCAGATTTACAAAGCACTTTTCGGGCCAACCACAACAATATCTACGTTCATTTAAATTCAGGCCTAAAGGTCAGGCATAACACATTGTTTTATAAGCACTAATTAATTATCAGAACAATGCAAACCAGAAATATTATAGAGTACATAAAGCACAAAAAATTTAACTTGCGCACAAAAAGCAGTCATAGAAAATATTTACGCTTACAATTAGAACACACTGATACAAAAAGCGTACCTAACTGATGCTTGACTTTCCAAGTGTTAAACGCCCTAATATAATCACCGGGCTATTTCACACGCATAAAGACAAGACCATACTATTAATACGCCGCTTAAATAATTAAAACCTGATCTGAAATATTAACTCCTATGAATCTAACTTACTTGGACTATTGTGCACTGGCCAGCTATCTAATGTTAATACTCTACATTGGTTATCGCTGCTCAAGATCTAATGATTCAACAGATGCTTACTTTTTTGCTGACCGCAAAGTACCTGGTTGGTTAATTGGCCTCAGCTTGGTGGGAACCTCGATTAGCTCTATCACATTTATCGCTTATCCAGCCGATGCATTTAAAACTAACTGGCTTCGTTATTTACCTAACCTAGCTTTACCCATTGCTATTGTATTCGCAATTGGCTGGTTTTTGCCCTATTTTAGGAAAAAGAATGTACTGACTGCATACGAATTATTAGAACAAAAGTTCGGACCATCTATTCGAGTTTATACCAGCACTGCCTTTATCATTACTCAGTGGCTACGGCTGAGTATGATTCTCTATCTATTAAGCTTGTTAATCGAATACCTACTCTCTACGAACCCAGTGATAGCGATTCTAATCAGCGGTTTAATTGTCGGAGCATATACATATTTTGGCGGGATTCGCGCCGTCATATGGACAGATGCCTTGCAAAGCATCATGTTACTATTTGGTGGGGTCGTTTGCTGGTACTTCATTTGGCAAGCCATACCAGGAGGCCTGACTCAAATACTTGAGATTGCTACCGATGCTCAAAAGTTTAGCTTTACAGAGAGCGCCAATGCCCTCGACCAAAATAGTTGGTCCTTTTCATTAACAGAAAAGACCGCCCTTATGATGCTTTTCGTCGGTTTATCTGCTTGGCTCACTGAATACTCCGCCAATCAAAATACCGTACAAAGATATATTGCTGCAAAAAGCGAAGGCCATGCTCGAACAGGACTGCTCGTTTATCTAGTAAGCAGCTTACCCATTTGGGCCTTTTACATGTTTTTAGGCACAAGCCTGTATGCTTTCTTCAACTTATTTCCTACATTTGAATCAGAAGCCATGCTAAGCGGAGAAACCTCAAGCGAATACATCCTACCCTACTTTATGAGCAATTACTTACCAGCTGGCATCGCTGGGCTTTTAATTGCTGCCGGCCTATCTGCAGCTATGTCATCTTTAGATTCTAGCTTAAATGCGATATCAACCGTAGGCATTTTTGATGTTTACAAGCGATTCCTGGTGAAAAACCGAACGGACCGACACTACCTACGCATTGGTCATCTGATTACTGCAGTATCAACATTTATTATGATGGCCGGCGCATACGCATTTTATCAAATGCAGCATCTAACACTACAACACATAGCAACCATTATTACTGCAGTATTAGGAAGCGGGCTTTTAGGCATCTTCATGCTTGCAATTTTTGTTAAGCGACCCATTGCAGCAAAATCAGTCTGGATTGGACTGAGCGCCACCTGGATATTCACAATATGGGGCGTTCTAACACAACATGAGCTAGCTAAAGGGCTTTTCGCACTACCAGTTGACCTATACTATGTGGGTATCTTAGGGAACATCATTATGCTGATAGTTGTTTTTATACATACTCACTTTGTCGACAAAGCAGAAATAGCGCAAAAAATGCAAGCCAGTCCAGCTCAGCAGTTAGTTCTACCAGAAGATGAGTTTGACCCGATATTAGATGAACCAAAGCAAATAACTCAACCGAGCAAGATACCCAACTAACAGATGCCCCAAAAAAAAGACCCTTACCGCCAAAAACTAGTTTCATTAAACCCAGGTATTCATATTTACCTTGTAGGTGGTGCGGTCAGGGACTCATTACTGAACATCAAGACAAATGATCGAGACTGGGTCATTGTGGGTGCCACAACAGAGCAGATGAAATCTGCTGGTTTTCACTCTGTTGGAAAAGATTTCCCAGTCTTCATCCACCCTGAAAGTGGCGAAGAATACGCATTAGCTCGCCAAGAGAGAAAGATCAATCGTGGTCACCAAGGTTTTGAATTCCATACTGCAGAAAACGTATCTTTATCAGATGATCTCACTAGACGAGATTTCACGATTAATGCTATGGCAATGGACGATGAAAACAACCTAATTGACCCACATAATGGTTTGAAAGATTTAAATAACCGAGTCATTCGCCACATATCCGGCGCCTTTAATGAAGACCCTTTAAGAGTTCTACGGGCAGCCCGCTTCGCCGCAAGATTTTTCTCACAAGGTTTTACTTTAGCCGATGAAACCCTGAATTGCCTGAAAGAGATGTCGGCATCAGGTGAACTAGAAACCTTAACCGCTGAGCGGGTTTGGCTTGAAACCGAAAAAGGCTTGAAAACAGATTCTCCACATATTTATTTCCAAGTTTTAAAGGACATCGGCGCTTTAAAGCAGCTCTTTCCAGAAATTGATGCCCTGTTTGGCGTCCCTCAACCAGCAAACTATCATCCAGAAATAGATACTGGTATTCACTCAATCATGGCACTAAAAGCAGCGGCTAGATTATCCAAAGAACCTATTGTGCGCTTCTCTGCTTTGCTCCATGACTTAGGCAAAGCCAGAACACCGAAAGAGGCCTGGCCTTCTCATCGACAACATGAAGAACTGGGTATTGAACCCATACAGAAACTATGCAAAAGGTTGAAAACACCTAAGGCTTTCATGGAATTAGCGCTAAAAACGTCTAGATTTCATACACTTTGTCATCGCTGTTTAACCCTATCGGCAGAGGAAATACTGGCACTTTTTGAAAAATTAGACTCATTTCGTAATCCACTCACTTTAGAGTACTTTTTACTCGCATGCGAAGCGGATGCTCGAGGGCGCAAAGGGCTTGAAACCAAAGACTACCCCCAAGCAGACTTCTTAAGAAGACTCTTCAGCTTAGTCAAACCTGTCAAAGCGGAACCCTTTATTCAACAAGGCTTCAGCGGTAAAATAATCGGCGAAAAAATCGCAGCGCAGCGACGAAAGCTAATTGCAGATCAGATTCGAAACAACTGAAAAAAATTACATCAGGTAATAATAGACATCAAGGAATATCATGAGTGCCCCAGCGAGTTTAAAAAACAACCGATCAGAACACAAAAACCAAACCGACACTACAATATCTGGCCTTATCAAGGCCCTCAAAACGCCCTTGCTCAACCAAGGGAGCGAAGCAGAAAAACGACAAGAAATTAAAACTTACTTTAACTATACCTTCGATCAATATGAGTCTCTATTTCAGCTCATTGTGCGGCCTGAAGCCTATTATCTTCGACCCGAACCATTGCGCCACCCCCTGATCTTTTACTTCGGTCATACAGCCACATTTTTTATTAACAAATGCATCCTTGCTAAGCTAATTTCCGAGAGGGTCAATGAAACTTTCGAGTCTATGTTTGCTATTGGCGTGGATGAAATGTCTTGGGATGATCTTAACGACGACCATTACGATTGGCCTACACTAGCATCTGTGATCGACTATCGCCATCAAGTTAGGGCAATAGTCAATAACGTCATTGATACCATGCCTCTCTCATTGCCTATACAACAAACAGACCCAGCTTGGGTCATTCTAATGGGCATCGAGCATGAAAGGATTCACCTAGAGACTTCTTCTGTATTAATCCGCATGCTACCAATTAACGAGGTACAGACTTCAAATGATTGGCCTGCATGCTCTAAGACAGGCTACCCACCGGAAAACCAGCTCATTAAAATTCCAGGCAAACAAATATCGCTCGGAAAGCCAAATTCAGACAACACTTTTGGCTGGGATAATGAGTTCGGTCAAAAAGAAGTCGCTGTGCCTTCGTTTCAAGTGAGCCAAACACTGGTGAGCAATCAAGAGTTCCTCGCTTTTATCAATGACGAGGGCTACCATAATCAGGCTTACTGGACACAAGAGGGGCAAGATTGGCTCCATTACACTAAAGCAACAATGCCAAGATTCTGGCTACGTAAAAATGGTGAATACTTCCAAAGGAATCTAACAGAAGAGATACCTCTACCCCTAAACTGGCCAGTGGAAGTTAATTACCTTGAAGCGAAAGCCTTTTGTAACTGGCTATCCAAGAAAAAAAGCCAGTATATCCGGCTGCCTATTGAAGCAGAGTGGCTCTTGCTGAGAGATGAAATAAAAGAAGACCAACCCGATTGGATAAAAGCACCAGGAAATATCAATCTAGAATATCATGCATCTTCTTGTCCGATAGATACTTTTTATACCCAAACACCCTTTGAAACAGCCAGTGACAATGTCGCATATCAAGATACAAAGCACACAAAAATATATGACATTACAGGAAATGTTTGGCAATGGACCGAAACACCCATTGATGGGTACCCTGGGTTTAAAGTCCATCCAATATACGATGACTTCTCAACCCCAACTTTTGACAATAAACACAACCTAATAAAAGGCGGCTCTTGGATCTCGACAGGCAATGAAGCCTTAAAGCATTCGCGATATGCTTTTCGTCGACATTTTTTCCAACATGCCGGGTTCCGTTATATCCAATCTGAGGAGAAAGAGATTCCAGTGGAACAAGTTAATGCATATGAGACTGACGACCTTATTTCTCAATATCTAGAATTCCACTATGGGACTAGTTATTTCAATACACCAAACTTTCCTGCTGCTTGCGTCCAGGCTTGCATCCAAGCGATGGGCAATGCTCCAAAAACAAAAGCATTAGACTTAGGCTGTGCAGTAGGACGCTCTAGCTTCGAGCTAGCAAAACACTTTAATAAGGTGGATGGTATAGATTTTTCAGCACGATTTATCCAGTGTTGTTTTCGCTTAGCAGAAACAAGTGAGATAAAATATACCATCACCACTGAAGGCGACCTAGTCGACTATCGAAACATACAGCTTGCAGATCATGAACTGGACAACCTAGGCCAAAAGTTACACTTTGCGCAAGGTGATGCCGTGAATTTGAAACCTGAGTTCAGTGGTTATGACCTCATTTTTGCAGGTAACCTGATCGATAGACTCTACCAACCGGAAGCATTCCTTAAAAACATTGAGCGCCGATTAAATTCGAAAGGTTGGCTTATCCTAACCTCGCCCTATACTTGGCTCACTGAATATACCAAAAAAGAACAATGGTTAGGTGGTTTTAAAGTGAATGGCGAGAACTTTACTAGTTTCGACGGCCTGTCCAATGCACTTGCTGAGCACTTTGAGTTTATCGACAAGCAGGACATTCCCTTTGTCATACGGGAAACTGCACGCAAGTTCCAGCACACGATTGCTCAAATGACCATTTGGCGAAAGAAGACTTGATAGACTAGAAAATGCAATTTCAGCAATGCAAACTGCCTCACCATGCATTTTATGAGAAGCTTAGAAAAACCGGTCTACTAGAGCTTGTCCAGTTCAACCTAAGCGATGCCTGCGCAGAAACCTACTCATTAAATGAATTGCAGAGTCTTTTCGAAGAAGATGAGCTCTGCAAGGATGCTCCACTCACTTACGCAAATATACAAGGAGACCCATCACTCAGGCAAAGCATCAGTGATTTTCACGGTCAGGAAAACCCTGATCACTACGTCACCTTTTGCGGCGCACAAGAAGCTCTCTTTACTTGTATGGCAGCCTTATTGAAGGCTGGTGACGAGGTGATCACTTTAACGCCTGCTTACCCCCCCTTGCTTCAAACGCCCTTATTGTTTGGTGCACAGGTGCAATCTATTCCGCTGACAGCTGAGAATCATTGGAAGATACCAATAGAAGAGATAGAAAAGAGCATTACCAAACGAACGAAACTAATTATTGTCAACCAACCTCATAATCCAACTGGCTCCATGATCGAGAAGAGAGAGATAGAGCGTCTTTGGTCATGCGTAGAAAACAGCAATCGTTACCTTATTGCTGATGAGGTATCCGTTCATACCACCTTTAATACAAAGCCAGTCGATAGCCTTTATCGATCACTCCCAAACATTATCGGTGTTGGTGTTAGCTCCAAAAGCTTGGGGTTAGCGGGCATTCGAATCGGCTGGTTGATGGTAAGCAACGAGCACTTAAGAGAAAAGGTGTTGGATATCAAGTCCTATCTGAGTATTTGCTGCAGTCGAATTGATGAGCATTATCTTAAGCATGCCCTTCTCCATTCAAAGAAAATACTTGCGCGCAACAATCAACTTGTTAGTGAAAACATAAATCTTTTCTCAAACTGCTGTGACCGTCTATCCGACCAGATACAATGGCACCCCCCAAAAGCAGGGCTCTTGTCCCTGGTTGCAATCAATCAAGAAAAACAGGCGGACAGATTTTCGGAAACACTTATTCAAGAAGCTGGAATAATGCTGCTTCCAGCGCATTATTTAGGTTTACCAGGTAACTATTTCCGAATAGGTTTAGGCAAGAAAGCTTTTAAAGATCACTTGCCAAATTTTGAACGCGTACTTGCACAGCATTAGGCTAGCGAAGCCAGGGATCGAATGCGCCATCTCTAAAAGCCCTTACTTTATAAGCCGCTAATTATATTGATTTTGAAACAGCAGTGTTCTAGATCTATGTTGACGGACATTTGGTAACTGATTCAAGCATTAACAATGCGTATAACTTATGATGATATAACTTTCAAAAACCAGCTTAATCATGCAGTACAAAGGGATTCTTCGATGGATAATTTATAACAGTCCTGATACACTTTTTTTCTTTAACCAAACTAAAACACGAAGCCATGAATCCCACCGAAAAAAAAGCGTTTCCCTATTCGAAAAGTCTGGGTGACCTACCCTCTGTCATCGAGGACACCACAGAGCCTGATACAAGCATCAATATTGCCGGCGT
>JAYPYM010000222.1:4431-7350 GCA_038135915.1 Gammaproteobacteria bacterium | reverse complement strand
CCTAATCTTTGGCATAAACCAATCAGTAGGATCAATTGGACGAACCTCAATTGGCCTAGGTTTCCCTTTTTCAGGTATCGCTAAACGAGGAAAAGCTTGCTGATACTTTTCACGAATCTCAATGTCTGACATGAGATCCTCAGGTGAAGGTAATGGAGGTAACTGGTCAGAATGAATAAACCTGGTCACTTCCTGCTCTTTAGCAGAGCAGAGCGCTGAATAAATCACTTTATTTTTTTGGTAAGCTTTCACCAACTTGCGGGTAAAACTAGCAGTGCTACTTAAGATCTCAACTTCATATTCGATTGAATCCGACCAAGTCCCAGGTGCTAAGAACTGAGCATGTAAACTATGCTCCATCAAGCCACCCTCTCTCGGGTCTTCACTTTTTTTACTGAAATAAGAAGCGGATAAGCTCTGTGCTAATAATTGACCACCATATAGATTGGGATAACCGAGATTATAATGACTAAAAACCAGTCGATCAGATTTTTCATTCCTAGCCCTTTTAGGCCGAAATGTGTCAAGCAAATCAATTACACTCATCTGGTTAACAATACAGTCCCTATATTAAAATAGAAAGGGCTATTAACTCGAGTTAATAGCCCTTTTTGCATGAAACATGCTTTAAGCAAATAAGTTATCGCCGCTCAAACCTTGCTTTTCCATGATTTCCCTTAGCCGTTTCAATGCTTCTACTTGAATTTGCCTGACTCGCTCTCGAGTCAAGCCTATTTCTCTGCCAACTTCTTCCAGTGTACTCATTTCATAACCTCGGAGACCGAAGCGGCGAGCAACTACTTCTCTTTGTTTCTCTGGGAGTTGGTCCAACCAGTTGTCGATATTTGATTTAAGGTTGCTATCTTGTAACACTTCAACAGGGTCACTAGAATTCACATCGGCAATGGTATCGAGTACCGATTTATCAGAGTCATGGCCTAGCGGGGTATCAACTGACGATACACGCTCATTCAATCCCAGCATCTTCTTAACATCAGCTACTGGTTTTTCGAGTAAGTCAGCAATTTCTTCTGGAGAAGGCTCATGATCTAATTTTTGTGTCAGCTCTCTAGCAGCTCTTAAATAGACATTTAATTCCTTTACAACATGTATCGGAAGACGGATAGTACGAGTTTGGTTCATGATAGCGCGTTCAATGGTTTGTCTAATCCACCATGTGGCGTAAGTCGAAAACCTAAAACCTCGTTCGGGGTCAAACTTTTCCACCGCCCTGATCAACCCCAAATTTCCCTCTTCTATTAAATCTAACAAAGACAAACCGCGATTCACATATCGCCGCGCAATTTTAACGACAAGGCGGAGATTACTTTCAATCATTCGCTTTCGAGCGTCTTCATGACCTTTCAATGCCCTTCGCGCAAAATATACTTCCTCTTCAGGACTTAAAAGAGGCGAAAAGCCGATTTCATTTAGGTAAATTTGCGTAGCGTCTAAAGTTTTTTGTATATTACCGTCGCCCCGAGTTCGATTAGGGCTAGCACGCTTTGCAGCTTTAGGCAGCTCTTCACTATCTAGATTTTCAGGAACCACTTTAGGGAGATCAGATTCCAAACCTGGATCCACTTCATCTTCCACCAAATCTATATCTTCGCTTGCTTCATCAATTTGATCTACGTCCGCTGACGCTTCAAACCCTAAATCAGTTTCCTTTTCTGGATAGCTCATAAACAGTACCTTTATCGTTAGTCCTTAGTTAGTCCTTTAGTCATTAAATTCGAATCTATACGTGAATGTTTTTTCTACCTGCGATGCAAGCTAGCTTTGCTTTGATGGCAGATAACTTAGTGGGTCTACAGGTCTCCCTTGTTTTCTAATTTCAAAATGTAGTTTATTTCTGTCTGTCCCACTTGAACCTATTTCGGCAATTTGCTGCCCAACTTTAACTAAATTTCCTTCTTTTACCAGCAAACGACTGTTATGCGCATAAGCAGTCAAAAAGCCATTTTGGTGCTGCAGAATAATAAGGTTGCCATAACCGACAACATCGTCTCCAGCATAGACAACCTTTCCATCAGCTGCAGCTATTACAGCCTGACCGTAATCGCCAGCTATATCCACGCCTTTACTTCCGGGCTTAGAGAATTTGCTTAGTAGCTTTCCTTTAACAGGCCAAACCCAAGTTAAACCAGCTTGGCTCTTTATTGTCTCCTTTTTCGCACTCAAAAATCTATTTTTTTCATAAACTACTTTTTTATCAAGTTGTAGCTTTTTATTACTTTTTTTTGCATTTTCACCAGTTGAATACAACTTTTCGTACTTTTTAGTCGGTTCGTGAGCTATTTCAGCCGACTTCTTATTCGATTCGTCTAATTTCGGCTTTTTAGCTAAACTAATTTGCTGCCCTATTTGAATTCGGTAAGGAGGAAGCATTTTATTCATCTGAGATATTTCTTGAACACTTGTTTTACTAGCTTTAGCAATGCTAAACAGTGTGTCACCAGGTTTCACTATGTAAGTAAGGCGTGAAGCCTCCATATTTTTTAGTACAGCTTTGCCTTGAGTTCGATCTTTTAGAGCGACTCCTTCAGCTTCAGGCCTCAAATTAAACTGATTAGGAGAAACGTTGATAGGTGCCCAAGCCTGGGAATCCTTCGGTTGTATCAATTCTTTCGTTTGAGTTTTTTTCTGAGTAGTTCGCGCTAAATCTGTGCTACCTGAATGGTTATAACTGCTTCTTTTTCCAGCGTAGATAACAACTGGCTTGGTTCTTTTCACCTCGACAGATTTCACCGGTATAGCCTCATGATGTATCGCACAACCAGTAAATAAAAATAAGGCTACAAATTGAAATAAGTGGATGCCTAAGCGACGGACCATAAGCTTCAATCGAGGACTAAAACGAAGCAAATTCATTCAATCACCTCCAAACTGTTTATTTAAACGAAAAGCTAGCTTGAA
>JAYPYM010000222.1:0-4421 GCA_038135915.1 Gammaproteobacteria bacterium | reverse complement strand
CAACCAATAGTTTCTTTGCTTTGAGCAGGTAATCTATGAAAAAAATAAGGCCCAAGCCGGCTGCCATAAAAAAAGCACACCAGAAAAGGTGACTAGGCTCGGTTGTTAGCTGTTCATAACTACTAGGGAGGATATTCTTTTGGACCAAAGGAATCGTTTCTCCATGCCTATTGATATGCACTTCTAAAGTTTCCTTCCAAGGCCACAATTTACTGAGTGAACCTAGCATAATACCGATTAACGCTGCAAGCGTCTCTCTTTCAAAGCGACTAAAAGCCCAAGTCAATACATGAGAGAATGAAAGTAATCCAATCACATTTCCAAGTAGAAAGAACAAAAGTACACCAATATCTAGTGATTCAATCGCCCCAATCACAGGGCCATACATGCCCATTAGGAGCAAAATAAAACTGCCTGATATCCCTGGTAGAATCATCGCGCATATCGCTATTGCTCCAGCGAAAAAAAAGTTAAGCGCACTATTGTTTAACTCTGTTGGTGCCAAGCTTGAAATCAAATAACCAATAGCAGCAAAAGAGGTAATGAGCGCATAATCTTTAAAAACGAGTGGTCTTACATTAGAAACCATAAATACAACAGAGCCTAAAACAAGCCCAAAGAAAAAAGACCAAAGAGGCAACGGGTAAGTTTGCATCAACCATTTAATCAGTGTCGCCAATCCAAATAAACTAGTAAAAACACCTGCAAATAAGATTAAAAGAAAGTTAGCGTCCACTCTGAACCAAAGTGCCTTAAACTGTCCGGTGATCAATTGCCGTAAAGTAATCGGCAATGCAATATTCCTGATCGCTTGAAGCAACCGTTTATAGATACCTGTTATAAATGCTATCGTACCCCCTGAAACACCTGGAACGACATCGGCTGCACCCATTGCCAGCCCTCTAAGATAGATCAGAAAAAACGAAATCAGTGACGAATTAGTAGCAACCATTACTTACTCAATTAACTGACTAAACCAGCAACAAGGGGCACAAACCTGACAGCCTCTATGATTTCCTGCTTGAATTGATCTTCCGCTTCTCGCTTGATGAGCATCAGCTTTTGGGATAACCCGTGGCCAACCGGGATGACCATGCGACCACCTAAGGTTAACTGATTTAACAAAGCCTCTGGTATTTCAGGCGGAGACGCGGTGACAATAATGACATTGAATGGAGCCTTGTTTGGTAGCCCTAGCACTCCATCATCATGATATGCATAAACATTACGAATATTTAGCTTTCTAAGCCTTTGCGAAGCTCTATTTCTTAACTCTCTTATTCGCTCGACAGTATGTAAGGTTTTAGCAAAAGGAGAAAAAATAGCAGCTTGATACCCTGAACCGGTCCCTACTTCTAAGGCTTTATCAAACTTTTCACCTGCAGGTAACTCCTTAACCAACAATTCTGTCATATGTGCAACAATAAATGGCTGACTAATGGTTTGTTGGAAGCCAATCGGTAAGGCTGTATCCTCGTAAGCTCGGTGTGCTAATGCTTCATCGATAAATAAGTGTCGAGGCATTTGCTCCATCACTTCCAGTACTCGCTTATCTCTAATGCCTTGCTCCCTTAAGCGCTGGACTAGCCTGATGCGAGTTCGCCTAGAGGTCATCCCGATACCGCTTAGATCTTTCGAATTTAAACTAAAACCAGACACGTAAAATCCCCAATAATTCCTTAAAGCAACCTAACCAAGCTTAATCATCTCAGATGCTTGATCCAATCCACCAAGTCAGACACCACTTCATGCCGAGTCATGTCCACCGTTAATGGCGTCACAGATACATAGCCCGAGTTAATGGCGTTAAAATCGGTACCCTCGCCTGCATCTTCACCCTCTCCAGCCAAGCCAATCCAGTATCCTACTTGCCCCCTGGGCGTTTCATACTGATGAACTTTTGCACTTCTACGACGACGACCTAAACGCGTTATCTTATAACCTTGGAGTTCATTATAAGGTAAGTCAGGAATATTAACGTTCAAAATGGTGTATTGAGGTAGACTAAAGTGTTCCCAAGCTTCCAGGAGCTGTCGAGCAACCTGCTTAGCCGTATCTAAGTGCTCAGAATTGGCATTAACTAATGAAAGCGCAAGCGCCGGCTTTAGTAAGAATCGGCCCTCCATTGCAGCAGCAACTGTACCCGAATAAAGCACATCATCACCCAAATTACCGCCAGCATTAATGCCTGAAACAACCATATTTGGTTCTTCATCGAGCAGACCATTAATCGCAAGGTGAACACAATCTGAAGGTGTTCCATCCACGGCAATAAAACCATTCTCCATGGTTTTAGCAGTTAACGGGCGATTTAGAGTTAATTTATTGCTAGCACCACTCACATTTTCAGTGGGCGCAACCACTTTAAAACGACCTAGCTGCTGAACAACTTCAGTCAGTGCCTTAATGCCTGGAGCCAAAACTCCATCATCATTTGATACCAAAAAATAGCTCATATTATCGATTTTAATTCAGTCAGGGTATTGGAAGATGGCAGCCTATAAAGCTACCAGCGAGCAAGATTATGGCAAGTTTTAGCCTTAAATGCTACCTTGCGATACTATGTCGTTTAAAGCTAGGTCGTTTAAAGCTAACAAAGCAACGGCATGCACTGCGATCCCTTCCTGTCTACCAATATAACCTAAGCGCTCTGTCGTTGTTGCTTTTACATTTAATTGAGACTCATTTATTTCCATCATCTGGGCAACACTTAACTTCATCTGCTGCATATGCGGAGATAGCTTTGGGGCCTGTGCAATAATGGTAATGTCAGCGTTTACCACTTTGTAATTTAAACGATCAATTTTTTTTATGACCTCTTGCATTAACAAGGAAGAAGCCACACCCTTCCATTTATTATCTGTATCTGGAAAGTGTATCCCTATATCACCAAGACCTACCGCCCCCAATAAAGCATCGCAAAGCGCATGCAATACCACATCTCCATCAGAATGTGCGAGCAAACTCCGGGTATAAGGTATATTGATTCCACCCAAAGTAATGGAATCACCAGTTGTAAATGCATGCACATCAAAACCGTGGCCTATTCTCATTGTCATCATTGACCCTACCCTAACTATATTAAAATTTACCCACCTAGCGTTATGATAATAGACACTGAAAAATCTCCAGATCCTGAGCCAAAGTTAACTTTAAATTTATATGCTCGCAGGCCACTATTTTTGGTCGTCCGCCAGTTAACTCAATCGCTTGGGACTCATCCGTAACTAGCTTTTTGTTTCTTATTGCTTCTTCATATGCTGCCTTTAAAGGCCCATATCGGAATACCTGAGGTGTCAAAGCTTGCCAAAGCTGAGCTCGATCAACTGTTTCCATCACATCAGCTGCCTTGTCGTGGTTTTCTTCTACCTTTTTCAGAGTATCTCTGACGGGAATACCCAGCAATCCCCCAATTGGGTGCCCATCTATGGCTTGGAATAAATTTTCTATATCCGATTTTTTCAGGAGCGGCCTGGCCGCATCATGTACCATGACCCAGTCTAAGTCGTTGGCTTTGCCTGATAAGGCTTCTAACCCCTGATGCACTGTATCCATTCGCTCTAAGCCACCATTAAGCGTCAGTATTTTTGGGTGTTTGGATATGTTTAAAGCCGACCAATATATATCAGATACTGAAGTTAGCACTAAGCACTGCGAAATAGCTTCTAATGACAATAGGGTGGAGAGTGTATGCTCAATCAGGGTTTTACCAGCGATATCGATATATTGCTTCGGGCGATCTGCCCCCATACGCAGACCTTTGCCTGAGGCTGGTACTATCGCCCATGTTTTAACTTGTGTTTGGTTCGCGTTCACGAATACAACCTAAAGCAAGCCTAAAAGTCTAAAGATATGGAGTTGAGCAACTTGTTACTCAGTTATCAAAAAAAAGGTTTCACCTTCATTAATCATACCTAAGTCAAATCTAGCTCGCCCCTCAATAGCAGTGCTATTTTCCTGCTTTAAAGCCTCGATTTCACGACTTAAGGCTTGGTTTCTGAATAGAAGCTGTTCATTTTCTAATTTTTGTTCTGAAATCTGCTCAGTCAGCACATTGCTCTGCTGATAGCCATTTTCGCCTGACCAATGAAGAAACTGTACGTACCCAAGTACAAAGACTTGGATACTAAAGATCAATATAGGTCCTTTTGACAACTGCAACTTTATAATCCCCACTCAGGATAATCAACTTTTAACAGTGTAGCACTTAATGACCGAACTCTTTTAACCCACGGTACGGAGCGGATTCATGCAGCTCTGACTCAATCCTTAACAACTGATTATATTTAGACACTCTATCTGAGCGGCAAAGCGATCCAGTTTTTATTTGACCAGCGGACGTAGCAACTGCTAGATCTGCAATCGTTGTGTCGGAAGTTTCACCTGAGCGATGTGATATTACACAGGTATAGCCAGAAGAC
>JAYPYM010000221.1:0-7397 GCA_038135915.1 Gammaproteobacteria bacterium | reverse complement strand
GATAATTCTTTTTTTAAAAAATGTTTTGGTACTATCTGACCGTATAGATTAAAATTTATTGTATAACCTTCGTAATTTAATTCGTCTATTGCTTTACAAAAATTATTAATTGTACCTTTATGTAGCGTTTTAAAAAGACTACCAATGAAAAGAATTTTTAATGGCTTTACCCCGCCCAATGGAGAGATGGTACTTCCTAGATCTTCACCTGAAGTTCGACAGTATTCTTCAGATGAATTGACATATGCATCCGTCACAGATATCGAAGTATCATCCATTCTAGCAGAATTGGATGTACCCAGATCTAAAAAGCTTATGGATGCTTTGAAAGTTGCTGAGAAAATGAATAGAGGTCTAATCCCTCGTTTTTTATACAATCCGTCATTGGTTTTTGAATTTGCTGAATCAATTGAACAGTACTTGAACGGACTTTCAAACAAGGAGCGTGAGAATCTTAAAACACAGATCGAACAAAATATAAAGTACCGAATCCATTATTCGACAAAATGGAGATTGGTATTTGCTAGATATCTGTTACCAAATGTTGACTACACTTTTAAGATCTCTAGTATTACTGGAATTAAAGACTCCCACTTGGCTTCTTTGGCAACCACTTTAGCAACTCAAACTGTTGAAAAGCTAGCAACTGAATCTAAAGTAGGTCTTTCAGCAGGAACTTCAGTGGTTGGAAAAGTGGATTCACACGCGAGCTTTCGTACTGAACTTAGCGAACAGATCTCGCGGTCATTAGAAACGGTATCCACACGGCAAATGGAATTTTCAGAACAGAAGGAGCATCATGAAGAAATGAGTTTTAAAGTCACCGAATCTTCTTGGTACAGCGTATGGCAATTAGTTGATACCTTTCAAGTGGAGAGAATAAATCAAATCAATCTCATTGACGACAAGTTCAATCACATTTTTGAAGCGCTTCAATCAAAATTCATTGCTCACGGAGAATCCTATTCCACTGTATTAGTAGACTCACAATAAAAACTGAACTTGATGGCACTAATAAAAGGGGTCAGAGCCGGGGCCACCTCTTTTACTCTAAAGAAAAAATAGCATTGCATATAATACTCCAGATGCCAAACAAAGCCCCAGGACTGATCTTATTGAATCCTTTTTATATTTTTTATGTTCGATTACATGTTCTTTTTTCAGAAGCCTGCTTCCCGCTAACAGCATAAAAATAAAAAGCAGTATTGAAGGTAAAAAGATAATGAGCGCTGATATGCCTTCAATCGCTATATTTTCGTTATACAATTTTTGGAATAAGTGATGATTCAGATAACGTGTGACGGTTGTAGTAGAAATGATGATAAAGATACCTATTGCCAATAATTTTGGGTTAGGCTGTTTTGTAATTAAAGCGCTGCAATTTGAGCAATGGTGATCTATCTCTTTTATTACAACTGAATCGATTGTATCTTCATTACATTCTGGGCATTTAATCGTGCTAAAACCTGCTCCTATACCTTTTTTCAATCGTTGCACCTCTACAAAAGTATCCTGATGACATAT
The DNA here is from genome assembly GCA_038135915.1 of Gammaproteobacteria bacterium. Lineage (GTDB taxonomy): Bacteria > Pseudomonadota > Gammaproteobacteria > Pseudomonadales > UBA6940 > JAYPYM01. Next base: position 5,873 of record JAYPYM010000221.1, on the reverse strand, counting down.
TATGTCTGCTTGATCAGCATGATAGCTTTTTATGACATAATATGTCTTTGGGTTTTTTGTAAATTTTTAATGACGGGCAGCCATAATAGCCAATTCAATATTTTGTAACCGATTTAAATCGGTTGGTGACAATGCTGTGTGTTCTTCCAAAGTTGATACATCTGGGTATGAGCTGCTAAAGAAAAGATGTTATAGAATTAACGATGGTGATGACTAGGTACATTTTATTACCTTTGGATACCATACTCCTCATAATACTATCATGACAACCATTCTCTTTTTTTGTTAGTTTCTACTGAAAATCAACAAGATCTTTCTTTGACTTACCCAGGAGCATTGGCATGGTTCACTCTTCTACAGAAGTGGCTCGACCGAATCCAAATAGTGATTCATCATCAACACAATTAGTCGGTGATAATCATACTAGTGATGATGCTATAGGCCGGGGCGCTCAAAGAGCTACTCCACCCGTTGCCCAATCTCCTACCAGTCTTCCGCTGGATAACAGGTCCACTAGTGGAGATGTTTTGGAGGCAAGCGTGCTTGGAGCACCTGTCGAGCAGTATGATGGTCCAAGTGTACCCTTGCCTCCAAGACCATCTATTAGAGATCCACAAATCCCAACAGCCGAGCGAATTTCCCCCGAAACTCCTGGATCGAATGTGCATGCTCAAGATCTACCCTCTGATCTAGAATACAAAGACCTAGGTAGAAATTACCAAGATGTTTTGGTTCCTCGATCTACAGTTCAAGAACCAAACCAGGGACAACAACAGGTGCAGGTCGAGATCTGCCCTCTGATTTAGATTACAAAGACCAAGGTAGAGAGCCCGGAGATGTTTTGGTTCCTCGTGCTACAAGTCAAGAACCAGACCGACAGGCATATGCAGGCCAAGATCTGCCCTCTGATTTAGATTACAAAGACCAAGGTAGAGATCTCGAAGAAGTTTTGGGTCGAGCTACAACTCAAGAACCAAGCCGAGCACAGGGTCATAGAGGGTCAGATGAAGCAATTGTCTCCAACGCTCGGTCTTTGGGCGGAGGTTTTGTTAATGAAGATGGTGAGACTCATTTTTCAACCGGTGGCCATAAAAAACCTGCAGGCAATATAAGAGCTTTATCTATACATACAGGCGACATTCCGTCGAGTTCTGATGTGGACAGTGGTAGTGACTAATCTTTTGATACCCCCCTTACCAACCACCTAAAAAATGCTGGCAGAAGCGGGGTCAAAGCCGCTCTTAATTTAAGCTACTTCAATGTTGAAACTTTTGGCAATTTAAATTCATTACCCTAAAATTGCCAAGCGTTTGGATTCAAATAGATACTTCCTAATTAATAGATAACAACGCTACCAATCAGGCAGGCCAAACATGGATTGGGTATCTGATATTCATAGGCGGATCATTAAAAGCTAGTGTGTACTTATGGTTTGCTAAAACTTGTTATGATACTTTGAGTAGATACATGCTCAATATTATATTGACGTCTTTCTTTGTTCTGAATAAGGTAGTGAGGCTGGATTCGAAACCTTAATTCGTTTTGAATGTATTGATAATAATATAAACGCTTGGTAATGATGAAGTAAGAGACTATTTCATAGAGAATGGTGCTAATGTTAAAACTTCTAGTATTTGCTGTGCTGGCCTACAAAAATAATTAAATTTTGAATCAAAGAAAATATTATGAAAACTAACACGCTTAATCATTTATACCAACAGAATATTTTAAAGTTTCACAGGCAAAGAGATATTGATAACGGGGATTTAAAGGCCAAGCTAACACACATTCTCGATAGGCATCATAAACCAAATATTTGTAGCAGGCTGTATTCCTGGTTTTCTGGAGAGGATGACAGAGTAATGTCTTTAATCAAGAGTAGCCCAGAGGACCAACGAATAATTGTTTTTCTTGATGCTAACTCCATTACCGTCACCTCAGATGGGAATACTAGGATGTATGGAGCAATGTTACATAACGTAGACCCTGAGGATATACCAGTTCGTTGTAAATTCCGTGATACATCTAACCCATCATGTATGAGATCCTATAACTGCCAACTGAGTGAGGTGATAGAAAAACTTGGAAGTGTAAAGAAGTTAATATAGTTCTCTAGTCCGGCTGCTGTGTACCTGACCTTAGTTCTGTTCTGATCCCCGCCATATATCCATATATAGATTAGTTTGAAATGCTATTTACTATCATCTCCAGTGTAGCTGTTTAGCCTAAAATAGCCGGAAGAAAAGAACTTATATTTTAATTTAATACACTTATAGGGATGAACAAGTGATATCTATGTGATATTATGTTGCGCAAAGTAGATAAGGGTTACAAATATCTTCATCAAGATGACAAAAACTTACCCCAGGTAATCTCTTATTCTGACAGGTTGTTAGCCCGACATCAGGTTAGGCATTTACATTTAAACTGCGGTTGACCCAAGCATTGGTGGAATAGTATGAAAGTAGCGTTTAATAAGAGTATCGATTTCGAAGAACCGTCTAACAGTATTGAAGTACCGTACGGTGATAGTAAACAGTTAAGTGAAGAAACTAGAACAGCAAAAACACGTCGCTTGTCTCACATAAAAAAGGCGGCGAAAAAACCTTCTCCAAGAGACGTAAAAAATAAACCACCTCGAATGATATCTGTAGGGGCGTATGCTAAAAAATTTTTATGGGGTGCATTTGCTTACTTTCCCACAGTTGAGATAACGTGGAATACGCTTGACACAGCACTTACTGCTATGAGTAGTATCAGCGATAATGTAGATCGTTACGAAAATGAAATTCTCAACAACACAATTGGAAAGCTAGATTTTTTAAATCAACAAGTTGTAGAAGACCCAAGTAATATCGCAATACAGCAAGAGTATGAAATTCAAAGCGCATTACATAATGAAACAGTCAATTCGATTCATGCAGGTAGTAATGAAGCGTCTCCTCCTATGTCAGACACAGAAAAAGCATTCTATAAATACTTTTTTGATAAACTCATGATGGATAGCTTTGACAAAGCGCTCAATTATGAACAATATCTATCAAGTAATATGTATAAGTTTCAGGTTGATTCATTAAGTAAGAGTGGTGAGCATATAGAAGAGCTAAAGGAGATTATAGACGGTCTACAACAAGATATAGCTGATCTTGAAGCCAGACTTCAAGCCGAAATTGAGTTAGGAAATGCTCGAGCTGAAGCCTTTTTAAATCAAATTGAGAATACAACAAAAAAACTAAAAGAACTGTTTAACTTTTCCAAACAGACGCATGGCACGTTAGAGCGCGCTTGTAAAAAAATGAAAAAGATACCTGGCGTTAAAAGGGCTAAGGTGGTTAAGAGTTCATGCTCAGCGGTTGGAGCCTTTGGAGAACAACTTGATCAGTTCAACAGTACCCAAAACGATGATATAAGAAGACGTTTATCTGTAGAAGATAACGATAGCGAAGATTGGATAAATAGGTGGCCAAAGCTGTCGCTATGGATTAGTAAGTATGAGCAGTTACGTACTAAATTAGTGAATGATGTGGAGGATAAACTTTGGCGCGGAGAAATTGAGGCACGTGATATTGATTGGACCTTTCTTCGCTCTCTTAATCACCACACATTCAGTTGGTGTGAGAGATACAACGATTGTACGATTGATGGCGAGTCCTTAGCCAATGCGACAGCGGTGGTGGAGAAGAACAAGAGAATTGCATCTGAATTATCATCAGAATTATATAACACTATTTCTACTACATTAACCCAGGCAAATAAAGGCATGGGTGAAAAAGTTTTAGGCGAACGATACAATGCTACAATGGGTATGTTAGACGAAATTGAAAGTCTAACAAATGAGTTAGAAGGGCACAGTGATCAAGTCAAGCAGGAACTGAAAACTAGTTTTGATGATATAAGACAAAGAATGGATGAGACGCAATGGGATAATGTGAATAAAACAGATTATTTTAAGTATGCGTATACAATCTATACTGTTATGTTTGCATTGATACAGTTAACAAGGGTATGTAGCGGAAATGGAGCACCTGCGATTCTTGGAAATAACCCGATTACAAATAACCGTTATGATGATGTAGACGCGAGTTATGAGAGAAGGCTGAATGCATCTAGAGCTTTGCTGACTGGTGATCAACCCTTCGAAAATTTGGGAAAGCGTGCTGATGAAGCGGTGGTTGCTGAAGAACTTTCCTGTGAGGATGATATTGAAAAACAGGAGGATAATCAGAATGAATCTGCTAGAACCAATGATGATCAGTTTGCCCTAAGCTTTTCAAATCGAAAAAATGCTTTATTGAGAAGCATGTATGAAGAATTGGGTGGTTTGATCATGGACCCTAGTTTATGGCTCATTGTGTTTACAAGATATGCAAATTCTGTAGTGAAAGATATGAATGATATCATGACAGAAGGCCAAGAAGATATAAATAATCATTATTCAGTTTATCAAGAAAATAGCCTAACTACTATTGAAGCAATCTATGAAGCTCATACGGGGATTAGAATAGAAACAGGTTCGATCAAATCTAATATGAAGGAAATGGATGAGCGGTACAATGCTCATCAAGATCAGCTCGCTAACAATATTACATCTGTTTTTAATGATTTCATTCATGAACATCAGGAACATTCCTGGTTAAATGAAGATTTTTTAAATCAGGATTTGAGTGAAGGTATTGTAGGACAAAATAGAATTCAAGATATTGAAGATAATTTCGCCGCTTTTCAGGTTGTAGATCAAATTTATCTGGATGAGTATCAGTTGCAGGAAGCTGAATCAGCTATTGATCAAGGCCATTCAGCGCTAAAAGACGCAAAAGATGAAAGTAACTCGGCCTTAAATCAAACACAACCCTCGGTAAATAATACTCAGTGGCCGAATAACGAGACGCTTCCGCCAATCAGTAGCACCTTTCCTCCAGTCAATACAACTGAGCCGCCTTTGTTGGGTAAAGCAAGAGAAGAGTATAGCGCCGGCCCTCCCCAAATTAATGGTTCGGTAACAACGCAAAATTTAGGACCTGTTACTACAACAGCATTAATGATCGGAGTTCTGTTTGCTGGCAGAGTGGCTAGGCGTTTTGATGCTCAAACAGGGAAGCCGAACGAACAAGAACGCAATGATCTTACGAGAAACAAACCAGATATTATTGAGCGTATTTTCCCAAAATATTTTGAAAAGCAGGAAGTGAAGAATTTTGCAGGAATTTTGGGTGAGGTATATGCTTTTATTCAGACTCAGGGTCGGCGTATACCAACTTCATTGGGGGGAGATAATACTAAGAAAGCCCAATAGGAGGGTACGAAACATGATTGAAAAGGGAAAGAGAAATAAAAGTACTAAATAAACCCTAGAAGCATCGCAAGTAGTGGATCTGTTTTTTAAGTTTTATCTGGTGCATGAGCAATAAGGCAAAGATATAAGAGAACACTGTGGCAGGCTCTGGGACACTTAAAACGCTGAGACCTGCTCGTGCCCCAACTTGAGCGTTTTTAGTATAGCTGGCCAACTCTGTGCCAGAGAAGGACTGAGTGGCTAATGCTATGTTTTCCGTTGGTAGTACATCAAATGCAATGGTTCTGCCTAACCCGTTAGCGATGTTGAGATCATCTAGTGCTGTAACCTTGATTTCTGCGCCCAATAAAGTATCCGAACCACCTGGTCCCAATGGAAAAAAATTAGAATCAATGATTATTGGGTCAAAAGACAAAGTTCGATCAAATATACCAGCCACTTCAATTAACGAAAATGAAAGCACCGTAATGCCTCCAGGAGAAGAAAAACCTAGATCTGCTTGCTTTTTAGGTTTTGGTTTTACGGTACAAGCGTTTTTTAAATCGGTGGCTGTGCTCACCCATAATTCTAGCTTACCATC
>JAYPYM010000220.1:0-7435 GCA_038135915.1 Gammaproteobacteria bacterium | reverse complement strand
ATATACTAGGCTTCGGAGCTAGCCTCAGAGTTTAAACATAAACTAACGTTTTACCCTATATCTCTTAATAGGGTAAAACGTGAAACTCAAATCAAGATTGCAATCAGCGAATGAGTCACTATGCACGCCAAGGTGGTCCATATGGATATTAACAATTCGGTTAAAGAATATCTAAACAACTTCCACTCGAGTTCTGATGAGTTCAAACAATCTGTATACGAGGTATTCAATGATATAGGTGAGTATTATCAGAGTCACTCCGAATATATTAAAGCTAATGTGCTTGAACGTATTATTGAACCAGATCGTATCATTAAGTTTAGAGTTACTTGGGAAGATGATTCCGGTAACATTCGTATCAATAGAGGCTATCGAGTACAGTTTAATAATACCTTGGGTGCATATAAAGGCGGATTGAGATTTCACCAAAGTGTCAATGAAAGTATTCTAAAATTTTTAGGTTTTGAGCAGTGTTTTAAAAATGCGCTGACCGGGCTCCCTATGGGTGGCGGGAAAGGCGGTGCTGACTTTAACCCTAAAGGATTAAGTGAACGGGAAATTATGCGTTTTTGTCATGCATTTATGATTGATCTACATAAATATCTAGGGCCAGAGCTCGATGTGCCTGCAGGCGATATCAACGTAGGCTCCAAGGAGATTGGTTACTTATTCGGGCAGTATCTAAGAATCACCCAAAGGTGGGAAGGCGTACTGACGGGTAAATCACCAGGGTTTGGTGGTTCTTGTGGGCGATCTGAAGCGACAGGCTATGGTTTGGTTTACTTCTTAGAAGAAATGCTTAGAGCTCACCACCTTGACCTTAAAGGGAAAAAAGTAATCATTTCTGGCGCAGGTAATGTTGCACTTCATGCCGCCGAAAAATGTATCCATGAAGGGACCATTGTATTAAGCGTGTCTGATTCCAAAGGCACTTTATATTTTAAAAATGGCATGAATGTGCAGGATTTAGATGCATTAAAAACCCACCGATTAGAAAATCGCAAGCCATTGTCTACATTTACATCTGGCGAGTACTTTTCAGGGAAAAAACCCTGGTATATACCAGCAGATATCGCCTTACCTTGCGCTACGCAGAATGAACTTGATCTAGTTGATGCCAAAGAAATGATAAACAATAACATCATTGCTATAGCAGAAGGTGCGAACATGCCGCTCAATCACGCAGCCCAAGACGCTGTTATATCCGCTGGAGTAATCTATGGCCCAGGAAAAGCTGCTAATGCCGGTGGGGTTGCTGTATCTGGCCTTGAACGTTCTCAAAACGCAACTCTTCAGAATTGGGATTTAAGAAGCGTTGACGACCAACTTCGAAAAATCATGAAAGAGATACACAACCGTACGATTCAATACATTGATGGCAAGAATGGCGTTTTTAACTATAGAAAAGGCGCCAACATTTATGGCTTCAAACGGCTGGCTGATACATTGATCGCTTATGGCGTTCATTAGGTGCGATAACCTAAAAGAATAAAGTTGTAATGATTATACAAACGAGCAGTGAAGTGTTTAAAAAACTTGGCATCTTTTGGAGCATAGTCATCGATGAGTATACACGAAGAGCACCGTTCTAGCCGAACAGGCTGGTTGCGTGCGTTTGTTCTTGGCGCAAACGATGGGATTGTATCAACTGCTAGTTTAATTATAGGTGTTGCAGCAGCAAATACATCTCATAGCAATATTCTACTCGCAGGGATTGCAAGTCTTGTAGCGGGCGCGATGTCTATGGCTGCAGGAGAGTATGTGTCTGTCAGTTCTCAGGCAGATACTGAACAGGCAGACTTGGACCTTGAAAGACGCTCTCTTGAAGCAAACCCAGATATGGAAAAGGCAGAGCTTTCGGGTATTTATGTCCAGAGAGGCTTAACGCAAGAAGTAGCCGATGTAGTGGCTGAACAGCTAATGGCCCACAATGCATTGGAAGCCCATGCACGGGATGAAATCGGCATTACCGAAATAAGAAAGGCCAGGCCAATCCAAGCTGCCTTTTCCTCAGCCAGCGCCTTTACGATCGGAGCTACTTTACCGCTAATGGTCTCCTGGTTAACACCACTGCCTGCCCTAATGATCACAGTTGCCTCCACTTCAATTATATTTCTCGCGGCACTGGGTGCAGTAGCTGCCAGAGTTGGGGGGGCATCCATTAGCAGGGCAACCATAAGGGTTGCTTTTTGGGGAGCCATGGCAATGGGTATTACAGCCATTGTCGGCCGGTTATTTGGGGTTACTGCATGATTTATAACTGCACTCAAAAAAACCAGCTCAACTTCGCACGAATGTGATCATCCTTGGATATAAAGTTCAGCGGATCTTCTTCAGAAGCATTTAACGTTGCTCGAATACTAATGTCTAGGGACCAACGATCATTTAGCCTTCGCTCAGCCTCTAAGGTGAAAAAAGTATGCCGATGATCAGTATCGACGATAAATCCACCCAATACTTGAGTATCTTGAGTATCGTTCAAAGTAACGCGTCCACCGAAAAATATATCTCGATCGAATGATGTTGCAGGTGCATGTAAATCACGATCATCCCATAAATACTCAACTAGCACACCTATATCAGCTGCGCTTTCCAATACCTGATAAAAAGTATATTCTGCTCCTATAACACTCGCTCCAAAATCATCAAGCCGAGCATCACGATACAAGGCTTCCAATTTCAATAGCCATACTTCACCTGTATACTGGAGATCCACACCAATCTGTGTCATTAAATCATAAACCGGTACTAGGGTACCACCAGAGCCTGGTACCAATCGAGCCTCTCGCTGCGTTCCATCAAAATAAGAGACACCAATATCAATATTACCCAAGACATGAGCATAACGAATGGCCCAGTCCAAATGTTGATCTTCCTCGTCAGATTCATACATCCTATTGCCGGTATCTATTCTGAACGCCCCCCTATAACGGCCCTTTTCACCAGGAAATTCAAGCTCTCTAAAGCGAGGGAGCAAAAATAAACTCCATTCACCCCAAGGCGAGAGTGTACTGATATTAATCATCGGTTGACCTAACTTATCCTCCTGATCAACATCTTCAAGCATATCCGTTTGATTAATGACATCAACAAGATGTCTCGATTCGGTCACACCCCAAAACACCTTATTTATACCAACCAACAAATCCCAATTATCTGCCCGATAAAGCGCGTACAACTCACGTACATCTCCATGTGAACGTTCTGAATCTCGATCATCCCACCGATAGTACCCAACAAAGTTTAACTGAAAGTCAGTGCTTTCTGATTGCCAATTCCATTCCGGCTCGATCAATACTGAAGTTTGATGATGTGCCAACTGTTCTGGGAACAATGGTGTTTCCCAGAATAATCGATGCTCAAACGCAACTTCAGCGGCATAATCTACTTCCGCTATACTTGCCAAAGGCAAGCTTGCAAACAAACATGCAAAAGCCTTCATCACCAAGACTCTAATCATACTCATTCCAAAAATACCTAATAGCTGGGTTAATCATTTTCACTTAACGTAACCTGGATAGTCTAGACTTGACCATATCAGCACTCTTTAATCCAATCCCAAATTGATATTCATCATAAATCAGCTCGGTTTCCTTTTTATTTTGAAAGTTCTGCATATGCAATTTATGAGCACGCCAATACTCTCCATATTTTCGATAATCCGTCAACGTGAGTGTCTTTAGCAAAGCATTGCGACGATTATAGAAATCAACTCTCCGAATTTGATAATGTGTTTGATCAACCCAAGATATCTGCTTTACATATCCGGAGTTTTCATACTTTGGATACCGGACCACAACATCACAGGTAAATTCGCCGCAGGGTTCTTCTCTTAACCATTCATAATCATACTTATTCAATTCCAATGAGGTAAAATCTTCAAATGCAAATTCTGACCCTACAAAAGGCCCCGATTTATTCTTAGAAGCAATACGTTTAACACGTTTTAATGCAGGCAAAAATAACCATTGATCATCTGGATCAAGTATCTTGGCATGGGAAAGTAAAGCTGTTCCAGAAATATCTCTTGGTTTATCAAAGCGTACTAAGCTCTTATCTCCGACATCTTCATTAGGCTTCTCAAGCGTTGTAATTTCCAATGACCTCGTCGTTTCAGCACCTGCTGCATTGCGTAAGACCATCGTTAAAGAAACCCTCGAATCTCCAAAGCCAAGATCAGTTCGATCAGCTCGTGCCGCAATATCATAGCCCTTTTGTTTTTTGGCGCTGTCTACTTCTGCATTTGTTGGGTCTATGTTAGATGCCAGCACATCTTGAGCTGGCATGAACACACCCAGAGCAAATATTGACCCAACCAATAGTCCCATGAGCATATTCGTGCCATGATTAACCGGTTTGGAAATACCATGCTGCTCCATTTGATTGCCCAATTGAACACCCTCATTCGTCTCGGTTTTTTTCATATTTGCCCCCTCCATTCTCGGTTCATTCATTAGGTTTGAATCCTTTTTTGAAAACACTACCAGTAATGCTGGTAGAAACAAAAAGTCCAATAATAGTGCGAATACAATCGACAGCGCTGTCAATAGTCCCATATCCGCATTAACCTTAAAGGCTGAGAACATTAAGACTAAGAAACCACTGGTTAAAATAAAGGTATTAGCAATAATTGCTGTACCAACATGGTTAAATGCATGACGAATCGCATCCACTGCTGACAACTGCATTTCTTTCCTAGCACGCACAAACTTAGTCAGCAAATGTACAGTATCGTCTACGATAATACCCAGTGAAATTGAAGCAACAGTAGCTACAGAGAAACCAACCTCGCCCACTAAAACCGCCCAGGCACCAAAGGTCGTCAATATAGGCAGACCATTTGGTATGAGGCTGAGTATCCCCATACCAATATTTCGCAGTGAAAACACCATGATCAAAGCAATAATGAGCACCGCAACTAAGGTGCCCCCCATCATATTATCAATATTACGATCGCTGATATACGTGAACATCACCTGTGCACTGGTTGGTATCATGGTTTGCATATAATCGGGAAGATTTTCAGTAACCCAAGCACTTGTACGCTCTAAAAAGGCTTTCGTATCAGCAGTCGATAGATTACCCAAGGTTACAGTAATACGAGTAGCCGATTTATCTATGTTTACTCGATCGTTTAGATCTAGGCCATAAGGTAACGAAATTTCATAAAGTAAAAGGTATTGAGCAGATAGTTCTCGCTCATCGGGGATACGATAATATGCTTGATCATCAGCGTGCATATTCTGATTTAATCTTTTCATAATATCCGATAACGAATAAACATGCTTTACCTCAGGTTGGGCTCGCAAGTAGTCGGTAAAGGCTTCTAACGATTTTAAGTAATCTGGATCACTGATCGCACCTGCTGCCCTGGATGGGACTGAATATTCAATAGGATACATACCAAAATAGGTTAAAGCATGGTCACTATCTGTTCTAAATTCAATTCGCTCATCGAAATACTCAACCCATTGATCATTCAACTCTATCTTCGGAATCATCATAATGAGAAATAAGGACAATAATCCAATACCGACCAATAGAAGTTTTGCATTACTCACAACCCAATCTGCAAATTGAGTCATGACACCATTTTCAACCTCACTCGGATTTTCTGCCGGCTTTACCCGGTACGGCAATACCCGAATCAAAGCTGGCAATAAGGTTAGAGATAATACCCAAGCACTGAAAATGCCTGCCGCTGTTATATTGCCCAAATGCCAGAACGGAGGTGAATCAGTAAAGTTAAGCGTTAAAAAACCAACAATTGTAGTTAAGGACGTAATGGTGACAGGCAGAAAGTTTATGCGAACCGCCTCCGTTATCGCTTCCACCTTGGCCATGCCTGACCGCATAAAGGTCCGCAAACTCATCAATATATGAATGGAATCGGCAATCGCGAGTGTCATAATAACAATGGGGGCTGATGCAGATATAGGCGTTAGTTTTACGCCAAACAATCCAGCCGTACCCATGCCCACCATACCGGATAACATAATCACTACCACCATAGAGAAAACAGCAATACTCGACCTTACCGCGACTACTGCCATGATCAGTATGACTAAAAACATGAGAGGGACTAGTGTAGACATGTCTTTCATACCCGACTCTGAAAATGCATTATTCAACATAGACACGCCTGTAATCGAGACATCCAAATGTGGGAACTTAGCCTCTAGTTCAGCTCGCAGGTTCCTTGCAAAGGCTACTGCTTCTGGCACTTCAGTGAGTGCAAGCTCGGGGTATTGGAGTGTTACATTTACCGCAACGGCATCACCCGATGCCGTAACCAATAGTCCATTCAAGAGGGGTTCAGCCAAAGCAATAGATCTAATCTCTAAAAGCTTTTGTTCGGATATGGAAGCGGCATCAACCACTAGATCTTCAACGATCAGATCATCATCTATTGCATAGGTGTGCTGGAAGTTGGTAATCGAATCGACCCGGCTTGCATAGGGAATTTGCCAACTCTGGGTGGTCAACCACTCCACCGCAGCGAGTGTCTCTGGAGTAAATGCTGTCCCTTCTTTTGGATCGAGTACAAATAAAAAATTATCGTTCTTAGTATAGGTCGCTTGTAGCTGCTCGAATGCCGTCAACTCTGGATTTTCATCAGAGAAAAAAACACGATAATTGTTAGAAAATTCTAGGAAACGTGCACCAGAAGCAACTGCAAAAGCAACTAGTATTAACGCAAAGATCACCAAAAAAGGTCTTCTTTGAGTAAACTCGGTCAGTTTGATAGCTAAGCTATCAACTGTATTAAAATATCCAGACATGTTCACCACCCTTCATCTAAAAAACCAACATTTCCAACAAGCGTTCAATCATAATTCCTTAATACGTTTCATTCTTTCATATAGACCATCATCCGTTTATTTATTACCAAATGGTAATAAATTAGGTAAAAAAAATCTATGCGAGCTTAAATCCTAGCAACTTAAACTGCTGGTCTAATAAAGCCTTTGCTTCAAGCAAACTCATACCCTGACGAGACTGCGCCGCCAAACCACACATAAACGTCATAAGCAATTGCGTGGTCAGGTCAACTGGCTGTGCTAATACAACCTCTTTTTCTGCGACGGCTTTGCCAATGGTTTCTTGAATCAAACTGCCCCATTTTGCATAGCCAACAGACAATAATTCCCGTACTTCAGTTTCCTCTGGTGCTGTTTCAACTAAAGTATTCACAGCCATACAACCTCTGCAAACGCCCTCTTCTGTTGTCGAACGTTCCATCGCAACATAAAATGCTTGCCTTAAGCCAAGTGAGGGGCTCTTTGCTTCACTAATCACAGATTTCTGAAGCAAAAAAAGTTGCTCCATATATTGGGTGAGTGCCGCTTTAAACAGGGCAAGTTTATCCCCAAAGGTTTGGTATAGGCTGCCTTTGTGTAAACCCGTCGCTTCTGTTAAATCCGACATGGAGGTG
>JAYPYM010000219.1:0-7448 GCA_038135915.1 Gammaproteobacteria bacterium | reverse complement strand
GCTTTATATCTGCTAACGAGGCATTAGACTTTTTAAACCAGTTACAGCCGAATGAATTACCACGTCTTATTGTCACAGATATCTTTATGCCAGGTATGGACGGCTATACTTTTACCAAAACATTAAGATCCAATGAGCGTTATCAAGGCATTACCATTATCGGTGTCTCCTCTGAAACCATTTCTCACCAAGCACATCAAGCATTGAATTCTGGTTTTAATGCATTTATCGCCAAGCCGGTGCTTGAAAAAGAATTCCAAAAAGCAGTGTTTTCAGTCTTTCCAAGTGTTGTTAAAGGCTCGACAGTACATATGAATACTGCCCCCTTAGATGAAAAAAAGAAAATCCTGGTTGCGGAAGATAACGAAGTGAACCAAATGCTGATTAAAAAGTTGTTGCAGAAGCTCGGGTATGAGCCGCTTCTTACGAATAACGGCGCTGAGGCGCTCAGCGCATTGAAAAAACCGAATCACAATATTCAACTGGTACTGATGGATTTGCAAATGCCTCAGCTAAGTGGTATCGAAGCAACGAAGCAAATCAGAGGAGAGCTAGGTCAGAGCCAGTTGCCCATCATTGCGCTGACGGCTTCAACGCTTCTCGAAGAGCATGATGCCAGCTTTCAAGCGGGTATCAATGATCTGATTACTAAACCTGTGAAACTGGAAAGTTTGCAGGCTATTTTGGATAAATATCTATGATTCTTGCTCAAAAACGCCAGGCCCGAAGGCCCAGCGGCAATACTGGCGAGATCACACAAGAAAACAAGAAGGGAGAGGGTCGAAATGACCCTCTCCAACTCCACTTAGCGCCGAGTTGCTTCGATGTTCAGCTTGGTTTTACCATGGGTGAATAACAGCTGAATCGAATCAAAACGAACGCTGATGGCAATCACTGTGAAGCAGGCGAGAGCCGCTATAGTGACACCAACCAGCATTGCATGACGGCGCAAGTAGGGTATAATCATCCTTGTAGACATGATTATCTCCTTGCTGGAACGCCGGGATGCTCCAACATCCCGACTTGAAATATCGGGCGTTGTTCCCATACGCTGCCAGACAAGTCCAGCTGGGCGATTATAACAAAAGCCTGACCGAATGAAATGGTCGGGCTTTTGTCGTTTAGGGTTGTATAAATGATATGCTGATTGAAGCCTAAGCCTTATATGCTTTCAACCAAGGTTGCAAACAGACTAAAACCTATTTCCGCTGATGATTAAACCTCCTGCTGAAAAAGCCCAAAATAGCCTATGTCAAAGTATTTAAAGAGGATTTTTCCACATCTGCCTTGACAATTTTACCCTACACGGACACTATGGTTCACGCTTAGAATTTTGTAGTACTTTGCAAATGGGAGCCTTTGATGTCATCCAATCTACATGTATATAAGAGTCCGATCAACGACGTGGTTAGGTTGTTTAATGTACCTATCCATGCGCTGACCTTAACCCAGGTGCTGGATAAAATTGAGACAGTTATCAAAAGCCAAGGGCGCTTGAAAATTGGTGTTGTTAATGTTGCGAAGATCGTCAACATGCAAAAAGACGCCGCCTTGGCTGAAGATGTCACCAGCTCTGACATTATTCTCGCAGATGGCACAGCTGTTGTCTGGGCGAGCAAAATTATGGGGCTTCCGCTTCCAGAACGGGTCGCAGGCATTGATCTCATGTACGGTCTATTCGACCGCGGTTGCCGCGTGTTCTGCTTGGGTGCCTCCGAAGACATCTCCCAGCGTGTTGAAAAGAAATTGGCGGAAGATTACCCGCAAGTGACACTGGCGGGCCGCAGAAACGGCTACTTTGCTGAAGAAGACGAGCAGTCTATCGCGGAACAAATCAGAGATGCTAAGCCAGACGTGTTGCTAGTAGCCATCAGTTCGCCCAAAAAAGAGCGCTTTATGGCTCAATGGGGTGATACCATGGCTGTGCCGATTGTACATGGTGTCGGTGGCTCTTTCGATGTGTTTGCAGGTAAGGTGAAGCGTGCACCGCTATCTTGGCAGCAGTATGGTTTGGAATGGCTGTACCGTTTAGGGCAAGAGCCAAGAAGAATGTGGAAGCGATATTTGGTGACTAATACACGTTTTATTTGGATGCTCTTAAAACAGCTGACCCAGCAAAAGACACAAGCGCTTTTTAAAAAGAAACATAAAACAGATATTTGACCCCTTGCCTAAAAAGTACGCAGGAAACCACCTTGAAAGTAGTGTTTATCAGCAGATACCCAAAGACGCCGGACCAGCCGAAAGGCGGCGTCGAATCTGTTACTACCATATTGGCCGAAGCCTTAGCGAACCATGGTGTTGATGAACTGCATGTGCTCACTCTTCGGCACGATCTTAAAAAAGATATCATAGAAACCTTTGGCAAGGTGACCGTTCACCGCTTGGCGGTAAAAAAATGTCCGCAAATCATCGACATCTTTATTGGTCCTGGTGCCAAGCGCATCAAACAAAAAATAGCAGATATCCGGCCCGACATCGTGCACTCGCATGAAACACATGGTCTCGCGCTATACAATCTAGGTATTCCACATATTATGACCGTGCATGGCTTTGATCATGCGAATGTCATTGCAGAAAAACGCAGGCTGGCTACGCCGAGAGCGAAGCTTTGGGGGATGGTTGAAAAATTCACGCTTAACAAACAATCGCATATTATCTCTATCTCACCCTATGTCAGCGAAACCATTCGACACCTTTGTGGGCCGGCAATAGAGCAAGCCAGCATCACAGAAATCGACAATCCAGTGGAAGAGGCCATGTTTCAGCTGCAGCGCTCTCCGGGCTATCCGCCCAATGTGCTCTGCGTCGGCTGGATTAACGAACGAAAAAATACCTTGGGGGCCATAAAAGCCTTTGCGCCAGTGCTCGAAACAGTACCAGAAGCAAGGCTTCGTATTGCAGGTATGCCACAACTTCAGTCTTACTATCAACAAGTAGAAGCGCTGATTAAACAGTTAGGCATTGAAAGCTCGGTGGACTTCCTAGGCCATATTAATCGTCAAGCTCTACAGAAAGAGCTTGAGCAAACGGCAGTGCTCTTATTGCCTTCGCTGCAAGAGAATGCGCCGATGGCCATATCCGAAGCCCAAGCCGTCGGCGTACCTGTAGTGACATCCAACCGGTGCGGTATGAAATACATGATCAAACCCAATGAAACGGGCTACTTAATTGAGCCGGAAAATACCAGCGAAATCAGTGAAAAACTGCTGAGCTTTCTCAGCGATAGAAGCCTGAATATGGCATTTTCTAAAAAAGCAAAAGAGCACGCGAGTGGAGCCTATTTCCCGGCTCGTGTGGCCGAGAAGACGTGTGAGATTTATAGGAAGTTAGCGTCTTAGTGAAGACAATAAAGCCTAGTAAAGATAACTAAATGAATGACAGAGGTGGAGTATGAGTAAAGTTGATGAAGCAGCGAACTCGCTAGATGTTGCTGATCATTTTAGCAATCGCTCTAAAGACTGGGATAGCTTATACGAGCGTGAAGAATTTAAACAGCGTATCCATAAATTTGAAACTGCACTAGCCAAGTGGGTGCCAAATCAGGCCAATATTTTGGACTATGGTTGTGGTACGGGTGCGATATCATTTAAGCTGGCAAAAAAAGGTTATAAAGTCACTGGCATCGATGTTGCGCCAGGCATGGTAGAGCAGGCAAACCAAAAAAAAGGTGATGGTTTAGATCTAGAATTTTCTATATTGCCTGCTGACCTAGCAACAGCATTCCCGCAAAAGTTTGATGCTATTGTGTGCTCTAGTGTGATCGAATATATTGAAGACGATTTGAAACTTTTAAAAGACTTTTCTCAAATTTTGAAGCCTGGCGGCTATTTAATTATTTCCATTCCTAATGCTTACGGTTTTTTAACGGGTCTGCAGCGCATTTCTTCAAAAATACTACATTCTGGTAATAAAACACCTGAAGACTCGGCTTTTCGGCGGCATACCTATCGGAGAGGTGAATTTAAAGCAAAGCTGGCGGATGCTTCGATGCAATATATGGGCTCTGATTATTTTGCGATACCTCGTTTATCATCAGTCAATAAAATGCTGGATGGTAAAAAGATCAGTCGTTACTTAGGTACATTAGAGCTGGTTGTGGCTAAATCTAATACTTAATTTAGCGTATTGATGAAAAAATATATTATAGAATTATTTCATAGACTGGGTATTCTTAGATTTATATTACAAAAGCTTCGTCCGGGAACAGTCACAATATTTATGATACATGGCGTGGTTGGTGGTGAGCCAAGTGATTGGGCGCCAGCTTGGCGTCGGCATACAATTGATGAGCTTGATTTTATTATTAAAACACTTCGTCAATACTTTCGAATTGTTTCCATGAGCGCAGCTGTTGAATATTTATCGCAAAATTCTAGCAGTTCGAAGGAAAAATTATTGGTGCTGACCTTTGATGATGGCTACAAAAACAACCTGACATCCGCGTTACCAGTTCTGCAGAAGCATGGTGCACCAGCGATTTTTCACTTAGCTACCGCTGGCATCGAAAATGGTGAGCCCTATTGGATTGACCGTTTAGATTACCTTTTTCAGCATGTGAATCGAACAACGTTAGATGTTAAGATTGGGCCAGTCATGTTCAAGCTAGACATGAGTAATCGTGCTAACTATGAGAAAAGTTATCGTGCCTTAAGGCTGAAACTTAAACGAGAAATGCCATCAGATAAAATATTACAGGAAGAAATTGAAAAGTTTGCTTCTTCCTTGGAAATGGAAACTAGTGTCGCTACAAAAAGTGATTTAAGGCATGATAAATGGGCAGGCCTAATGAGTGAGGCAGATTTATCCACCATGCCCGCCAGTATTGAATTTGGTGCACATACAGTGAACCACAAACGTGTAAACGCAATGAGTATTGAAGAGTTGATGAGTGAGCTTGAAGGCTCCAAAGCCTATATTGAAAAGCATAGTGGTCGACCTTGTAAGCATTTTTGTTATCCAAACGGCGATTATTCTGATGAAGCGGCTCGTTGTATAGAAAAGCAAGGGTATGATTCCGCTGTCACAACGGAAATGGGTATTAATCAGGTTGGTGATGATTTGTTTAAGCTCAAGCGGGTACCTATGCCATTCGGTTTGAAAGAGGGAAACCTTTTATACCAAATGATAAATAAAATTTGTTAATTAGAAATATGGTCAGGAAATGAAACGAAAGCTCATATATATCCTTTCACCAAGCTTTTCTGGTTCTACATTGCTCACGCTGCTGATGGCGCAACATGCTGAGCTTGCGACCATTGGTGAATTAAAAGCCACGGCTATGGGGGATACTGAAAATTATTACTGTTCTTGTGGGAGTCTGATTTCAGACTGCAATTTTTGGTTAGCCTTAAAGGAGAAGCTGTCTCAACAAGGAGTTGACTTCTCTTTTGATGACTTTGGTACGCACTTTGCCTCTGAGCGGTCGTTAATTGGGAAAGTGATGACTGCGCAGGTGAGAAACAAAGCTTTTGAATTTCTTAGGGGCGTGACGCTAAATGCTCCTAGTATAAGTGGTGAATACAAGCGAATCATGGAAAGAAATAAGCTGTTCATTGACTATATCTGTGAGCTCCAACATGCTGATGTCTTTCTGGATGGTTCGAAAGACCCGCAGCGACTGATGTACTATCTTCAGTCCGGTGCTTTTGATGTGCATGTGATTTATATGTTTAGAGATGGGCGAGCGCAAAGTAATTCTAGGCGTCAAAAGCCTCGCAGGCCTGTTGACTACTCTGGCGCAGTCGACGAATGGGTTAGCACTATCAACCAAATGAAAAAGGTAGTAGCAATGATGCCGGCTGATAAAGTGTTCTCTTTTCGTTATGAGGATTTATGTTCGGCACCAAAAAAAGTCCTTGATCATATTTGGCAGTTTGTCGGCCTTGAGCCTATTGATATGCAATGGGAAGATATTGATTTAAAGCAGACGCCGCACCATATTCTAGGTAATAGTATGCGAACTAAGAAAAGCATTCAGCTACGTTTGGATGTTAAATGGAAAGACCAAGTGAGTGATGAAGAGCTCACTTACTTTGAGAACAAGGCAGGTGCGTTAAATCGTAGTTTAGGTTATTTGGATTAGATATGAGCGTTGATATTCGAACATAGTTGTAGGATTGAGAGTTTTATGATTTCTGAAGAGAAAAACTTTATTTTTATTCATATTCCTAAAACAGCAGGCACAAGTGTTGAGAAGCTATTTGGACACTTTGATAACCTTGAACGAGGTGTTCAAGATCACAGAACGGTACGGGAGATTGAAGCATTGGGTTTATCTGATGCTTTGTCAGTAATGAAAAGAGAAGGTTTTATTAAACTGTTACGTGAACTAAGGGGTGTGCAGCGCTACCCGAAGAGAGTTCGTCAATCCGATTTTAACCGCTATTTTAAGTTTACGTTTGTCCGGAACCCATGGGCGCGTGCTTATTCTTGGTATTGCAATGTGATGCAAGACGGAATACATAAAAAAAATAGGAATATCCCAGATGACTGTGGTCTATACCGTTTTTTGACTGATTTTGGTTGGCAGACTGAATTGCGTCCGCAATTAGACTGGATAACTAACCGCCGAGGAAAAGTGTGTATGGACTTTACAGGGCGTTTTGAATACTTGGCAAGAGATATGAAGGTTTTATGTGACCGGCTTGCGATAGGTGATTGCGAACTACCGCACCTTGTAGCGAGCAGTAAAAAAGATTACAGAGAAGCCTATGACGATAAGTCTCGGAAGTTGGTGGCTGATAAATATTCGAAAGAAATATCTATGTATGAATATGATTTTGACAATGGCATTGTTTAGTTGGGGTGAGTGGTAGTCGTGAAAAAAAATAAAAAGCCGACTTTTATATACATTGTAGGGCGGGGCCACTCTGGTTCCACAATGCTTGAGCTGCTGCTAAATCGTAGCGCTAACATTGCCGCTATGGGCGAAATAGATATGCTAGGGTTGCAAATATATCGAGATGAACGCACCCGTTGGGTTGGCACCTGCAGTTGTGGTGCTCGACCTTATGAGTGTGAATATTGGAGTCAAGTGATTGATCGTGTACGAGATGAGAAAGGCTTTGATTTGGTGAAAGCACCTTTCTCCTGGCGTATTTCTGATGTTCGAACGGAAGAAGAGGTTGGTATAAAGCACCCGCTCACCTGGCTGGACTATAAGTTTCATAGAGCGCTGAGATTTGTTGCATACTCAAAAAAAGCAGGACGAGACGTGGGCGGCCCTTTTTCCAGTACTTATAAACAATGGATTAAAAATAGGGATTTTGTTGCAGAAGCTTATGCAAGTATACGTGGTGTTGATGCGGTAGTAGATGCTTCTAAGGATGATCTGCAGATGAGGGATATTGTGGCGTACTCTGACTTGAATGTAAAAATCCTATTTCTAACCAGAGATGTGAGAGGGCTTGCATGGTCTGCGATTCGCAAAAGGCGAAGTACTGCTA
>JAYPYM010000218.1:2532-7457 GCA_038135915.1 Gammaproteobacteria bacterium | reverse complement strand
GCGTGGGCCTATCATGCGATTCCTCGGTGGTGTACCCGTAGAGAGGAGTAAAAGCACAAATACAGTAGATCAAATGGCGGAAGTCTTTAACAAAACCGATGAAATTACACTCGTAGTACCGCCCGAAGGCACTCGTAAGCAAGTCACTTACTGGAAGACAGGATTTTATTATATAGCCCTCAAAGCGAAAGTACCTATCATCTTAGGTTTTTTAGACTTCAATTGTCGCCGTGGCGGGGTTGGTCCGACCTTCCAACCAACTGGCGATATAGAAGCAGACATGAAACAGATCAAAGCTTTCTATCGAGAGATACAAGGAAAAATCTCAGATAACTACAATAAAGATCATATCCCAAAGTCAGTATCCCCCGATCCGCTACCTAAGAAAACACTAGAGGAAATCGACGCCACTCACAGCGCTAAAATCGAGGATGATGACAATAAAAAAGCCGTCTAAATAAAACGACATTTTTGTGTTAGATATTTACCCCTTAAGCGGTCAAATATCTAACACACATAAAAACCATGTGTTTATTTTGGACCGGCACACTCACCAGGACAAACAAGCTTTTACAAAAGGTATCGTTAACTTTCGTTGTTCAGAGAGGGAAGCCTCATCCAAACGATTAATCACAACTCTTAGGTCCTGCATACGACGCTGAATCCGCCGAACGATAAACTCCGCGACTTGGTTAGATAAAAACATCCCTCTTTGCTCTGCCAGAAATATCAATGCGTTACATTGGTCTGAATGGGATAAAGGTTTCAACTGATACTTAAGCCCCCAATTCAATCTGCTCGCTAAATCTGGTAGACCAATAGCCATTGCTTGAGGCGGCCTTTCAGCTGACACTAACAGCTTAGTATTGTTATCCCTGAGACGATTAAAGGCTTCAAATAGGTGCTCGGCCCAGGGTTCAGTTTGGTGAGGCGGAAAGAGTGACTCCAGGTGGTCCCAACACAGAATGTCCAACTGATCTGACCCTTCTAACACTGCTTCACCGAACTTCCTTAACAGCCTTAAATCGAGATAACCTGCACGCAACCCATGCTCACCAGCATAATGGCATATGGCGTGACAAAGATGCGTCTTGCCTACCCCAGCAGAACCCCATATTAAAAAAAGCTGCTCCTCTGAGCTTTTCATAGAAAAAGCTTTAATCGCGCTGACAAGCTCTCTATTTTCAGCAGTGGTATAGAAGGTATCAAAGGTAATCACTTCATCGAATTGAATCTTTAGCGCCAGCTGCTTCATTTCATAAAGCCATAGTATATGTGTTCTATCTTACGAGTGTAAGTCTATTTATTTTGAATGGTGATTGTAATCATTAGCATGAAGAATAACTAGCCTGCAGCAAATACATGCACTGATAATACTCAGAAAATCGGTCACTTGGATGAATTTGAGACTACTTACGGCCTATCCAACGGTACTCAATTCGGTTAATTGGGTCAGCCTCTATCATCAACGTCTCCGTGCTGCCTTCCCCAGCAGGCGGCCCGAGGCTATAGCTGGGCGTTGAAATTGCTGAAAATCGGTGATCAAGGCCTATTTCTTTCCGAAATTGCGTTAATTCACCATGCAGCTCTAGATCGAATATCAACTTGCCTTGCTCTACGCGAGACAGCCCCAAGTATTTTACCAACATTAGCTTTTCCAAATACTCCGAGACTTGTGCATAATCTTTCAAGTCAGAAATATTATGAATAACAATTTGCATCTGAGCATCTGAAATTGGCTCCGCACGAACCACTACCGAGTATTCCTTCGCAAGATTTTCTGATATCTGATCAATCACTTGACTCACCAAGGCATGCTCGCTTTTTGCCTCTATGGTACCCGTTTTTAATCGTCCATCCGAAACCAAGCCCCACTGAGCATACCATTTCCCTGAAAGCGTATGAGTCGACCTGGCCAATAAGAGCACACCAGGGTTATAACGACGAGAAACCACTTGCAAACGATCATAATCAAGTGTCCAAACATCATTGATATCCACTGAATGCAGATCTTGTTTGTCCATCTTTGGTAGCACAAGGGGGATCCCCCTTCTTTTGGCGTGCAGCGCCAAACTATTGACCAGTTGAATATCAGTCTGCTCGCTGGCAATGGTTCGTTGTTTCTGATTATCCACAGCCCACCAAACCACCAAACGTGGTCTGTTTGGCGACCATATAGGCAATCGAGCACGTACTAAGTGCTCCCTGATCATTTGCCCATTAAAATTTAACCCAATACCCTGCCTACCTCTAGACTTGGTGGCTTGCGTATTTTGGCCATTATTCGTATCTTGGGCACTGTTTTTTTGCTCAGGCTGCCCATAGGAAAAATACTTGAACGAGGAAAGCAATGCTTCTGGGTTTTGTAGGATACTGCTAACAGAGCCTTCATGTAGGATATCCCGACTACCAGAATAACGAATCAACACTTCTTCAAGGCCTTTTCTCACCGCTTTTTTTCTTTCAGCCGATGAGTAATTGGCAACCATTTGGTTACTTTCAAACACACCCACTATTTTTTCTGCATGACTAACACTCGATAAACAACTAAAACAAATCAGCAGCGTAAATAGAGGAATAACAACGTGATGCTGAAATAAAAAGCGATATATCGGATAAAAAATCAACAGAGGGTTAAGCATCATATAATCTAGCCCACATTAACATTTTTTCTGGCTTGAGTAGTCTCACAAGTTTATACCCTTATTTATTTCTATCAACATGAGTATCCTTCAAGTCAGATCAAGGCACTCAATTAATAGTTCCAAAGAATCTGTTTGATGAGAATATTATTCCCTTTGATCCTTTCACACAGAGAGCGACTAACATTTCTTAGGATCACACAGCCCGCTTTAGGGTTGGATAAAATAAACTCGTCCAACTTATCACCGTTGATCCGAACCACATCTGAGGGCCCATGCGTTTTAACAGAGGCAGTCCTTTTTTCTCTGGTAATCCAGGCTATCTCACCGAAGAGGTCTTTTTCTTGATGCGAAATAACAACTTCGCTACTGATATTGGCATCTTTGCTTGAAACGATCTCTAGAGAGCCTTTCGCTAGGAGGTAAATTGCATGATCGTCATCATCATCTTCTGAAATCAGCAGATGATTGTCGTCTAACACCATATAATTCGAAAACGAAGCAATCGTTTCTATCTCATCAAACTTCAGCTCGGCAAAAATAGGAGACTTGATAATATTATCGATTAACATCACTACTCCACAAATAAATGAAAGCACTAACAGATGGCAATATGAACTACAGCCTAACTTTACATAACCTATAAAAATATAGCTGTTTTATACGTTAAGCCAAATGTAATAACTAATTATTTCATTCAGGCCCATCTCATACGAAACAAGACTCATGGTTTTCAAAACTTCGATAGTTTGATACCCTTGCGCCGTAACGCATTAACGGATATTTTAATTCACTTATTTTAGCTCTGAACTACATGTACCAATATACAAAACTTGATCAAAAGATTGTCGACGAACGCGTAGCACAATTCCGATACCAAACGGAGCGATACTTAAATGGCGAAATAAGCGATGCTGATTTTTTGCCGCTTAGATTGCAAAATGGCCTTTATATTCAAAGACATGCACCTATGCTTAGGGTCGCAGTGCCATATGGTCTCTTGTCATCTAAACAAGTTAGGATGCTTGCCCACATTGCGAGACACTATGACAAAGGCTATGCGCACGTTAGCACACGGCAGAACATACAATATAATTGGCCACAACTTGAGCGTGTTCCCGACATACTGGCAGATTTAGCCAGTGTTCAAATGCATGCCATTCAAACGAGTGGTAACTGTATCAGAAACGTAACCACAGATCAGTTTGCTGGCGTCACACCCGATGAAGTTGCAGACCCCAGACCTTACTGTGAAATCATACGTCAATGGTCCACTTTTCATCCTGAGTTCGCCTATTTGCCGCGTAAATTTAAAATCGCGGTCAGTGCAGACGCAGAAGATCGTGCAGCAACCAGCTTCCATGATATCGGGGTCAAGTTAGTAGAATCTAAAGATGGCATTGCAAAGTTCGATATTTATGTCGGTGGCGGACTTGGTAGAACACCCGTTATCGGCACTTGTATCTATCGCGGATTAGAAGAAGAGCACCTGTTATCCTACTTGGAGGCTATTCTCAGAGTCTATAATCGATACGGTCGACGGGATAACAAATACAAAGCTCGTATAAAAATCCTGGTCAAAGCCATGGGTGCCGAAGCTTTCAAAGCTAAAGTGGAAGAAGAATGGGCACATATCAAATCATCTCCTTTGACCTTACCAAGGCCCGAAGTGGATCGAATTCAGTTTGATTTTACCCCTCCCGCCTACAAGGATTTCGATGCCACATCAGCTGCTTTGGCACTAAATCGATTAAAATCAGAAAACTCGGACTTCTCAAACTGGCTCAAACAGAATGTGCGTGCTCACAAGCAGCCTGGTTACAATACCGTCACCTTATCTTTGAAAGCACTAGGCAATGCTCCGGGAGACCTAAGTGACCAACAGCTCGACTCAGTGGCTACTTTGGCAGATGAATACAGCTTCGGCATGGTTCGAACAACACACTTTCAAAATATCGTACTCGCTGATGTAGCAACAGAAAAACTCTTCGAACTCTGGCAAAAGCTATTACCACTTGGATTCGCAACACCTAATGTGGGTACGATCAACGACATTATTTGCTGCCCAGGCGGAGATTTCTGCTCCCTGGCAAATGCTAAATCTATCCCGGTTGCTGAAGACATACAATCTAGATTCGATGCATTAGATTACCTCTTCGATCTTGGCCCATTAGAGCTTAATATTTCTGGTTGTATGAATGCTTGCGGCCACCATCATATCGGCCATATCGGTATACTAGGCGTGGATAGAAAAGGGGCTGAATTTTACCAGGTATCCATAGG
>JAYPYM010000218.1:0-2522 GCA_038135915.1 Gammaproteobacteria bacterium | reverse complement strand
CCGAGTATCGGGAAAATCATCGGTCCCTCTTTTAGCAGGGCTGAGGTCGGTAATGTGGTAGAAAAATTAATTAAAGTCTACCTCGACCATCGAGAGCCAGAAGAACCATTTATCGACACAGTGCAACGTATTGGTATCGACCCCTTTAAGGAACGCGTATATGCCAAACCTGATCAATAAAACATCTATTTTAGCAGACCTGCCATGGCTCCGAGTGGAAGATACAGCTACATTGGAGAAAGCTGAAGCAAATTCCTCACTGAGTATCAACCTCTCGGACTGGTTAACGCTGTCTGAAGCTATCCATTCAAAAAAACCCGCTAACCTGATGCTGGAACTCGTAGGGCACGACGAAATTGACGACGTTAAAGATTCATTGAATCAGTTTTCGCACATCAGCATCTATTTCAAAGAATTCAAAGATGGTCGTGGATACTCTTTAGCCCGCCTTTTACGAGATAGGTTCGACTACAAAGGCCAATTACGCGCAACAGGCGATATCACCTATGACCAGTTACTTTACCTATCCAGGTGTGGCTTTGATGCTTTTGAGTTACGTTCGGATCAAAGTACTGAAAACATCGCAAAAGCATTTGTTGAGTTTAGTGATCATTATCAAGCAGCGGCTGATGAAACAGTGCCAGTATACGAAAAATAAACTAGCTTCTCCAAATCTAGATGTGAATCTTTTTTAAATGCTAATATCTCTTGTATAACAATATGCGAAGAAAAAACCCGGAAAAGCTAAACAGGAATATTAACGGGCGATGATTGTCATCCAACCATCGCCATACATCACTGTAGCCATACAACTAGGGAACATATAAACGAATAACACATGGATCATGGTGGAATTCTCTTCTCATTCTTTTTAATTTTCTGTGGCGCTGCTGCATTCGCCTCATTAGCACTGTTTACACGTCAGCCGCTCATCATCGCCTATATTTTGCTCGGCGCAATACTCGGCCCCTATGGCTTAGAGTGGGTACACGATACAGAACTACTGAGCGATACTTCACATATCGGCATTATCTTTCTTTTGTTTTTAATTGGTTTGGACCTAAACCCAAAAACTTTCCTCAGCCTAGTTAAAAAATCATCACTTGTGGTTGGCATATCGAGCATCATTTTTGTCAGTATCGGTTATATACTAGGAACAGCTTCTGGCTTCACGACTATAGAATCACTCATCATTGGAGCTTCACTCTGCTTTTCGAGCACAATAGTAGGTATTAAGCTACTGCCTACCACAGTACTTCACCATAAACACGTAGGCGAACTTGTAGTCAGCCTACTGCTAATGCAAGATCTACTCGCTGTGCTTTTACTCGTCGCAATGGCTAGCTTTGCTAGTGGGAATATTGAAGCTACTCAGGTTGTGGGTATCTGTCTATCCTTACCACTACTGGGTATATTTGCCTTTGCATTCGTCAAATGGGTTATCCTACCCCTGCTCCACCTTTTTGATCGATTCAATGAATATATATTTTTGATCACGATCGGATGGGCCTTGGGCCTGGCTCAGCTCGCAACACTGATCGGCCTATCTCATGAAATTGGAGGGTTTATTGCTGGTATTGCATTAGCACAAAGCCCAATTGCACAATACATCACTGACCAACTAAAGCCCTTGAGAGATTTCTTTTTAATTTTATTCTTCTTCACGCTTGGTGCAGGGTTTAACACCGATATGCTTTCAGCCATTTGGTTGCCTGCGATGAGCCTAGCCTTGCTCGTAATATTCTTAAAGCCCTTTGTATACACCATCCTTTTAAGCTACTTCAAAGAACCTAAAGATACAGCGCAGGAAGTAGCTATTCGGCTGGGACAAACCAGTGAATTCTCATTGCTCATCGCCTATTTAGGGCTTAACAGTTTTATTTTGAGTGAAACCGCATCACTTGTGATTCAAGCAACCACCATCATTACGTTCGTTCTTTCGTCCTATTTAGTTGTATTTAAATACCCAACCCCCATAGCCATCTCCGACCAACTACGACGAGATTGAGATCAATCAAGTTGGTCAAAATGGCCACTAACTGAAACATATCTAAATTAAACAACAACAAAAATAATATCTTATTGACATTAAGTGGGACTTTGTTTAATTTATTAGTCAATTAAACAAACCAAACAAAAAGAACTAAAATGGCTTCGACTACTTTAAGCAGCAGCGCCTCTCAGACGAGAAAGTGCGCACAATTGAACCCCTTTGAACCGCCTCACAAAAAAGCTAAGGTAGTCTCTGATACATCTAGTTTTGGATCCCAGGACGATTCAATTCGAAGTCACAGTACTAGAATTTTTGGTGACGAGACAATTGAATCTTTTTGTCAGAAGATGCAGAAAATCAAGGAGAACCGCACTAACCCTCGAGACGCCCAAGTGCAAACACAGCTTGAATCAATGAAAGCCTCTTCAAGGACCAATCATCAATATCTCGACTCAGTCAGACTGCTTCAGTTTTCGAGTTATAGCCGAATTTTGTGTATGGGGCAGATATGAACATTATTCGGTGCTTG
>JAYPYM010000217.1:4077-7458 GCA_038135915.1 Gammaproteobacteria bacterium | reverse complement strand
ATATAATTTATAACGGGTATTTCTGAGGTGAAAATGTTTCTATCTCAAATTGCAAGCTTTGGCCTGATTAACCAGGTGTACCTGGGCACACCTGGTTAATCAGAGGGATCAGAAAGTCAAGTTAACCAGGTTTGTACAAGTAGAAGAGGTGCTGGTGTCACATACTTGATAGGTGTGACTGCCCCCACCTTTCTGGCCAATATTATCGACCTGCTCACCGTCGTTTGATGTCACCGAAACCAGGGTTCCGTTTCGAAAAATATTGACCTCACTACCGCTTAGCCCTGTCCAGTTTAACTGGGCTTGCTGCACACCTTTTTGTTTAAACCCGCCAGCTATCAATCTCGCCTGAGCAGCTTCTGTAGTGACCGACAAGACATTACTGCAAGTGGCTGAATCACCAGCTGCATTAAACGCCGTGACCCAGTAGAAGTAACTGGTAGAAGGTGCGGCCTGAGTATCCTGGGCGCTCACATCACCCACGGAAGGATTGGCAGATAAGGTTTTCACCACTTCCCCAGCAGAGCAGTTTGCCCCGGGATCGGCAGAGGATCGCCACAGGTTAAATCCACTTTCATTGGTGGCTGTATCGAAGAACACCATAACCACCGACGTGTCTGTTACCGTTTCAAGCATCAAATCTGTGGGTGAATCAGGCTTTTCAGGCAAAGATGTAGACGACGACATAAGCAGTTTATCTACATAGAGTACATCAACCAGTTCACCGTTGCTCTGGGTTGCATCTGTTGCTCGAACCCATAGTCTTCCGGATACATCGCCAAGCACAGCCAGTTCGGAATTGTTACTGTCGTTGCTGTCGACGGTAAATAGTGGTGCCCAGCTTGTACCAAAATCAGTGGACAAGCTAAAGTTCGCGCCTTCATTGCCGGAAACCCAGGTATTGGCACTGAAGACGACACCGCCAACACCACCTGTTACGTCAAATTCCCAGATATGACTAAACGCTTGTTTACGAGAACGTTTGGGCCCCCCAGAACTGCTTTCCATCACGCTCTGATACGTACCATCATCTGCATGGGTTGCGGTATAAGTGCCGCTCACTGTTCCGTTTACGGCAGATTCTGTAACAGCAGTCTCTTTTAGCTCTGTTGGTAGCACGCTGGTCAAAACGATTACCACCCCAGTATAGTCCGAGGCCCCCAGGCTATTATCGGCGCGTACCCGGTATTCATAGTTGGTTTCAGGTTGTAAACCGGTATCTGTGTAGCTGGTCTCATTCGCCTGAATAGTAGCAATGGTTGACCAGCCACTGGCATTGGATTGTCGCTGGATTACATGGCTGCTCTCATTTTCTGAGTTGTCTTGCCAGGTCAGGCTGACTCTGTCGTGAGAAACTTCAACAGCCATCAGGTTAGAGGGGGGGTTAGGTGCAGTGCCTGTCTGAGTGGTTCTGAAACCTGCAATACGCACCGCTGATTCATTAATGGTTCGCGCATTCCATGCTCCCATATCAGGTGTGATGTTAGGATCAATGCCTTGGGGGACTCCTGAATAATTCACGTTGGGATTAGAGAATCGTCCGACCCTCGGCGCGCTGGAGCAATGGTATGCCATCACTGTTCTGAAGTATGGGCTACCCAGATCATCAATGCTGCCGTCGCTACAACGTCTGAAACCGTAGTTGTAAGCCCCACTCGTTCCACCGCCCACGGTTCTGCGATCATGATGGGCGCCTTGATTGTGGCCGATTTCATGGGCCATGGTTCTGTTGCCTACCAGGCATGGCACATCTGTTACGTTAAACGCCGAACTGGCGCTGGAATTCAAATAACCAATGCCACAACCGGCACCGTCGTAAACCATAGACACGATGTCGGCACCCAGTGAGTCACGGATGCCGTGAACTTCATCCATCTGACCATCTGTTGTAGAACGAAGCGCACTTAGGGTTTCGCTGGCGTTGGTACCCGCATAATCCGTTAAATGCGTACCCACAAGGTTCATGGTTATGTTAATGCCACTTGCAGCGTATGCACTGTTAATGTCAGCCACTGCTGTATCGATATCCGCTTCCAGTTGCAAGCAACCGCCAGCATAATTACAGGCTCCCTGGGTATAGACCACCAATAAATCCTGAACCACATTGTCCTGAGATGTTGAAAGGGAGTCTGAAGTAGTCGTTGTCGGTGAACTCGCTGCACCGTCTCCCTGAGGTACGCCATCAGGCTCTTCCTCAGGTAATGAAGATAAATCAACCTCATACATCAACTCTTTTCCGGATTGATTCGTACTAAGCCGGTAAACCTTCTCCTTCCACTGAATTAATCCAGACAATCGCATGCCTTTAAGGGTGATGATTACCGTAGCAGCTGAATCCCCCTGAACATGCCCCGTCCAAATGTGAGTCCCGGCTTTTTTCCTGTCGAGGTGAGTACGAACAGCAATTATTTCCTCATCTGGAAGCGAAATAAGCACTTTGCTCGCCAGCAGAGCCTGACGATTGACCTTAACAGTATGCTGTGACGCAACGTGCTCAGGTAAATTTTGCACCGCGCCAGGAGATGACTGTTCAAAAAGTGAAACAGGTGCAGCATGAACCATGGCGGAAAACCCCATGGCAAGAAGGTTCGATAAAGTTACAGTTTTTAACAGGAATTTTAACTTTGACATCGCTGATAAACCTCATCAGGAAATCCATTTCGGTTTTTGAATTATAGCTAACAGGCTTGATTGCCTTAGCCGTATGCTGTCAGTAAAGGAGACATCAATAGCGTAACTCAACGGTTTTTCTTCCCCCGTCCTTTTGTGTTAGATTCAACGTTAGAGGACATTGTTAGCTCCACCCATGCTGACCAACTAGAAACACCTGATGCATTTGCGGACCGCACGCGGTAACGATAAGTCCCATTACTTAGTGCCTCGGAATAGGAAGTTGTATTTCCCGAGAGATTACTGATGATGCTGGCGTCTACCCATTTCCCTTTACCTTTCGATGAATAACGTTGGCGCTCGAGATCGTACCGCTCTGAGGAATTAACACCGTCCCAACTGATGACTGCTTGACCGCTTCCACCATCAGATGTAGCTAAGCCTGTGGGAACATTAGGTGGAGGCAACACATCGTTTACCGTGATAGAAACCGTTGTTGTATCAGAAGTCGCGCCTGCTGGATCCTGGGCATAATAGGTTAAGCTATCTTGCCCCACAAAACCGGGTTGTGGTGTATATCGTATTTTTCCTTGCTCAACTGACACATTTGCGTTTTGAGATGAATTCACAATAATAATTTCTAATGTATCACCATCAATATCTGTATCGTTTGCGAGAACATCAATCAGGGTGCTGGTATCCCTATCCAGATTTGCGCTATCAGAAGAACTGATTGGCTCATCATTCACCGCATAAACATCGATGGTGACC
>JAYPYM010000217.1:0-4067 GCA_038135915.1 Gammaproteobacteria bacterium | reverse complement strand
CACGGTATGTGAAACTATCCGAACCATTATAATTCGCTTCGGGAGTATAAGTAATCTGGTTGTTAGCTAGGCTCACGATTCCAAACTGCGCGTTGGTGACATCAGTAATGGTTAGGGTACTTCCGTCTACGCCTGTGTCATTAGCCAGTACATCGAGAGGTTTTTGAAAAGAATCTTCGGCAACCGGGATCTCATCATTCTTAGCAGTTGGGCGTTCTCCAGTTTCACTCGAAACCACATTACCTTCAATGAAATACTGCCCTAGGCTTGCATAATCAGTGAAGCCGGTGGCTCCATCTCCCGTGCTTTCATTAAACACCTTTAAGTAAAAGGTTCCGCTAGGTGCGCTTTCAACTAAAATGGTTGCTTGCGTATCACTGGTATTGCTGGATTGAGCGATCACCGTTCCATCTGCGCTAGAAAGTGTAGCTTTAATATCCAGATTGCTTCCTCTATAACCAGAGGTATAGTAAGCCGCCCATGCCGGTGTGATTGTAAAACTGATAGGCCCCATACCTGCATCAAACATAAATACATCAACATCTGTTTCAGTTTCAATCACGCCCTTGTTCTCTATGTGAACATTGGAGGTGTCTGTCTCTGGGTTCGTTGAGAGGATGGTTCCATCTTGGTTCACCACTAATAGAGTCGCGTTTTGTGTTGTGTTGCCATGGTCATCTAGGCTAAAGTTACCCAGCTTATCCTTAATTATTTGGATATCATCTTCGGTATTGTTAGCGAGTGCATATTCTCCTTTGCTCCACTGTGTCACATGCCCAGAATACCCCACTCCCATGATTGGCGCCCAATCCAGATAACCTGATCCATGGCCCGTGTAATATGAGGTGCCGTCAGTTTTACCATCATGACTGAGCCCGAAGTTATGTCCAATCTCATGGGAAGCCGCTTCTGAAACGTAATGAACATTTCCACTGCCCAAGTTATCATAGTAAACGAGCGCAGGTGAATAATACTCATAATTACTGCGTCCCCAAACACCCAGGTAAGCGACGCCTCCAGCACCGTAAGCTGGCATCTGCTGTCCATTTGCGTCTATATCTTTAGTGATTAATATTCTTCCCGTATTAGGCCCAATAGTCGCTGGCAGTTCAGTCGTAACGTCTACGTCAAAAGGGGCAAAGTCTTCCGCAATCCGATGCCAAATGTGAGCGATGTCTTTTAACTCCTGCTCACTCCAACCATTTGGGTTACCATCTTTGTCGAAAGGTACACCATACAGCGTACCTACCCCAGTGTAATTGTTCCACGCCGTACCAGTGATAGTATGTCCATCAAAATCAAGATAGATTTTGTTGTTTGATTCTGGTTTGCTGTGTAGGTTGAAAGCTTCGCTACTGCTGATGGAAAAAGAACCTGGGAGATCCGATTCAGCCTCTAAAGGTTCGATGTGATTAAGATCATCAACTGCTTTCTCAATGTAAAATATTTCCCCGTCGTTATCGACATCAATAGTAAAGTGATCTTCAGCCGGAACCTTTAACGCTTCAAGTCTTTCGAGCGCCCTACTTTTCGCTTTTTCTGGTAGTTTATTTAAGCGTTCTAATAACTTCGCATTTCTTATTTCGTATGAGTGGTGACCTGGATTTACAGCAGAATGATTAGCGTGCAAATAACCGAAACTGGTCATAGATAGAGCAGCAAAAATTGCTATATGATTTAATCTCATAAAATGGAACCTTAGGTACTCAGGCTGGGCGGGAATTGGAACAAGCGTTAAATTTACAATATAGTTTAAATGATATCCCCGGCATCTACCGTATTTGTTTAGTTTGATAAATGTTAACAAGCTAGTGCCAAGACGTTCACATATCTAAAAAAAGAGTCTTTTAAGGTTTAATAACATAGCCATAATGGAAAAAATAGGAAAATGATCATTCGGAGATTCAAAACAAGGTTAATAAGAGTGGCTAAAACAACTGGCAAATTTTCTAAAAATTAAAATCGGTTATAAAGCCAAAATGCCAAGCTAAGGATAGCGCTAATAAGGAGACAGCTGACGATTGGAAAGTAGAATGAAAATTGCTTAGATTCAACGGATAGATCTCCTGGAAGATTCCCAATACCTAACTTTGAGATAATGGGCCATAGTATTCCTATCAAGATAAAAATCAGGCCGATGATAATGAGCGCCTTCTGCATGTCTTTGGACCCCTTCAACTTAATCTACTTTGGAACACAGTCTATCTTAGTTATTTGTCAGATAGAAGTATTTGTCGTAAAAAGCCATAAAGCACTTCTAATAGATCTTTAGTTTTGTAGAATACAAGATTAGAATGAGCTCGTGAATAAATCTGCGCACTGCTTAGAATCGCTGATTGGATTATCGAATATTCAATATTAACTGGAGTAATAAATGCCTGAATCAATACTCAATAAAAGTAACAACGCACGCTCGCTTACATTTCATCGATCAACTGATTTTAGTAAGCAAAAAACGGTATTCTCAGAACGCTTGAAGAAGCTAAAATATGCGGGGGAAGACTCTGCTAAATCGACATCTCTGGTTAACAAAAAACACCAGCAACTACTTGAGCCGGGAAAAAGACCTTTAACTGACATCGATCAAAAAATTAATGAATGTGCAAAGAGACTTAAAATAGCAGGTGATCAAACTAACGTAACCCGTTCAGCTTTGCAGCAAATAAGCCCTAGATTATCAGGAGGTGCCTGAGAAAATGATAGGTGGTTGAAGTCGAGCTATTAGAAGATTACGCAACTGCAGGCGTAGTCTGGTCGAGATCTTCAGCTTGATCAGTGATTTTAGTTTCATTTGAAAGCCTCTGGATGGGCAAGAATGGAGCTAATATCAGGTCCATTAGTTCGTTCCGACTTTGAGTTTGATCGGGGGTTTCTTCTTTTTCAACATCTTGTGGTTCGTATTCCGCATGTATACACGTGAGTACGACCTTACCCTCAGCTTCATCTGAGATGCGCTGGATTACAGCTGGTTCTGCGTTTTTATATCTCGCTAGTATTTCAACCTGTTCATGATCAAGGATTCTGAGAGCTGAACCATAGAGGTAATAACAGGTTTTGGAACCGTTCTCCTTGGTGGTCACTTCAGCCTGAACTGCATCTTTCATACTCGGGTTCACTACATTTTCGGTTTTTGAAAAATGATTACCCATACCAGCCACTGGCCCTTGGGTTTTGACAGGCAGTAGACCTAACCCTTTCATTTCGAATCGTTTGGCTGGCGTGTAAGGAGCAAGATCATAATACTGATAACTTAAATCAGATGATCCTAGGTTTGCGCCCGCACATACACCTAGATAGCTCCCTCCTGTTTGCACAAAACGCTTCATCCATTTCAATTTAGCATCTCCGGTATGAAGTGCAATGTCCGAAAATATTTTACTGGTGTGGCCGCCTGGCACCACCATTAACTTCGCTTTTACGTCACCAGTACGGGCCCATTTATACATATCGGTAACAGAAACAATATCGGCTTCAAATCCCCTCTTCTCTAACGCTCTTTTAAGCCCATTGCAACTTTCAAGGTTGCTTCCTGAACAGTGTAAAATTTTTGCAGTCAGCATTGTTTTTCTCAGTTCCTAAACAGTCAAGGTCATTTCGTTGGATTAATTTTTATAAAAAGCCTAGTTTTGAACCTGCGGTAAAGCCTGTGTCTGGTTTTCTTTTTTTAGTGCTTGGCTCATCTGAATCAGTGCCAGAGTCGTCTTTCTTAGCAGGTGCTGTTGGTAAAGATAGCGTTGCTAGCTTATCTTTTATTTGCTTAATGATTTTCAGCTTCTTTCCAGCGGCTTTGGCTTTATCGCTACTACCATGGGCCTTGGTATATTCATATGAAGCTTCTAAGCTGTCTAATGAGGCCAAGGTTAAACCATCAATTTCTACAAACTCTGTAGCGAACTCGGCCTTCTGGCGCACCAAATCAATTTTAAACTCAATTTCTTTGCCAGATTCATTTTGAGTTTCCAGAATAGCCAAAAGAATCTGGCCCTGGGTTTCATGGATTTTCGTATTGGGAGAACCTATCTCCTGTCGAACATCTTGTGCAACTGACAGAATTTCTGTCCCACCAG
>JAYPYM010000216.1:3107-7482 GCA_038135915.1 Gammaproteobacteria bacterium | reverse complement strand
CTATGTTGTTGTCATCTCATGGAGAAAATTTTGGTGTTTCTCTTGTTGAATCTTATGGACGAAGACGAGAATATACCAGTTGCTTGTATAATTGTTTGGATGACGCCTTAAGGTGCTCAAGGTAATCGCGCGGCAGGTATAGGTGTTCAATTTAATGATCAAGATGATACTGCAAAGAAAAAGATCGAAAATTATTTGGCAGGTGCGTTGCAGTCAGATAGAGCAACACATACTATGTAATTCCCTTTCATATTAAATTTTACCTGAATATTTTTCGGTAAGAATTTGTTGAGCACACTTAGCTTGATCTGATGTTGGGATTTGGTGATAAATACCTTCTTCATTTAACAACCAAGCATCTACATTGTCAGAGAGAAAGACGCCTAAACCTTCTGTTTTAATACGTTTTATTAGATCTGGATCTAAGATAGGGAAGCATGTTTCTACTCTGTGGTGCAGATTTCTTTCCATCAAATCTGCGCTCGAACAAAATACCTTTGGGTCATTATCGTTGTGAAAGTAGTAAACGCGGGTATGTTCGAGGAATCGACCCACGATTGAGCGAACTCTAATGTTTTCTGAAACACCTGGGATCCCTGGCTTTAGGCAGCATATGCCTCTTATGACGAGTTCAATCTTTACCCCTGCTCCTGACGCTTTATAGAGTGCTTCGATAATGTTGGGCTCTGTGATGGAGTTAACTTTAATCATAATCTGTGCATTCTTGCCTTGCGTCGCAAAGTGGGTCTCTCGGTCAATAAGGCTGATCAGCTTATTATGTAAGGTGAATGGCGCGTGAAAAATTCTTTTTAGTTTTGCTTCGCTACCCATACCTGTCAGCTGCTGAAAAATTTTATTGACATCGATACCGGTAACCTGATCAGAAGAAAGTAGTGAATAATCAGTGTAAATCCTAGCATTACCTCTATGGTAGTTTCCTGTACCTAGATGAAAGTAACGTACGAGCTTGTTGTTTTCTCTTCTAACGACGAGTAACATTTTGGCGTGTGTCTTAAAACCAACGACACCGTAGCATACTGTTGCGCCAGCAGCTTGTAATTGGTTAGCGATTTCTAGATTACTTTCCTCATCAAATCTGGCTCGTACCTCTACAACGCATGTGACTTCTTTTCCTGCTCTTGCAGCAGATTCTAGTAACCTAAGCACGCTAGAGTTTTTTTCTGTACGATAAAGTGTTTGCTTTATGGCTAATACATTTGGGTCATTCGCAGATTGCCGTAACAAGTCAATCACTGGGGAATATGATTGATAGGGGTGCAGTAACAAAATGTCTTGCTGTGAAATAGCATCGAAAATAGTTTTACTTCGTTGGATGATTTTGGGAACAGATGGTACATAAGGTGGGTAACGTAGATGCGGTAAATCTAGCTCTGTGATTTGCATCATCCTAGATAAATTTACCATCCCGTTCACGCGGTACAATTCGTCTTGACTCAGACCAAACTGTTGTAGTAGAAAATCGGACAGAGCGAGTGGGCAGTTATCTGCCACTTCGAGTCGAACTGCATCACCATATTGTCGGCTGGAGAGCTCGCTTTTTATTGCTAATGCTAAATCGTCTACCAGTTCTTCTTCAAGGTATAGGTCTGCGTTTCTGGTTAGTCTGAACTGAAAGCAGCCTTTAACGTCCATGCCGGGAAATAACTCTTGTGCGTGGGCATGTATCATTGCCGAGAGAAATACGAAGTTATGGCCAGAGGTGCAAAGCTCGTCTGGAAATCGGATGAGTCTAGGAAGAGATCTTGGCGCAGGCACAATTGCTAAGCTGTTTGTACGGCCAAATGCATCTACACCATCGAGTGCGACGATGAAGTTTAAGCTTTTATTTGCTAATTGAGGAAAGGGGTGTGCGGGGTCTAACCCAATAGGGCTCATTACAGGTAACACTTG
Source organism: Gammaproteobacteria bacterium (assembly GCA_038135915.1). Lineage (GTDB taxonomy): Bacteria > Pseudomonadota > Gammaproteobacteria > Pseudomonadales > UBA6940 > JAYPYM01. Next base: position 5,571 of record JAYPYM010000216.1, on the reverse strand, counting down.
TTGTCTGAAATAATGTTTTACCCATTCTAATTGTTCTGGTGACCATTCGCTACGGCGAGTGAAACGAATGCCTTCTTCTCGAAGTGCTGGTAGGATATGGTCGTTCAAAATATCGTATTGATAAATAATTGCTTGCTGGCACTTTTCACTAATCTTTTCTAATTTTTCTTTAGCAGATAGCCCATCGCAACCTCTGGATAGCTTATTCACTGCGATGATGCGTTTTAAGCCTGCAACCCTTATTTCAAAAAACTCATCGATATTATTGTCGAAAATGAGTAGAAACTTGAGGCGTTCAAGTAATGGATGCCTTTCAGAGGTTGCCTGTTCAAGTACCCTTAAATGAAAATCTAGGTGTGTCAGCTCGCGATTTAGAAAATGGTCTTTTTCTTTAAAATTGGGCTGACTCATAAATAATGGTAATAATACTGACCTGTGTGAACACCTAATACAGCTAACTAACCATGTAGTGCCTCTGCTGCGTCGAGTGCGAAATAGCTGAATATTGCATCTGCGCCAGCACGCTTAATACACATCAGTGACTCCAACATGACCGAACGAGAATCGAGCCAATTTTTTTCACCTGCTGCTTTAATCATAGCGTATTCTCCACTGACTTGATAAACGAATGTTGGACATTTAAATTTGTTTTTTATCGTCCGAACCACATCTAAATAAGGTAACCCGGGTTTCACCATGATAATGTCTGCGCCTTCTTGCAGATCTAAGGCCACTTCATGGATCGCTTCATTTATATTCGCTGGATCCATTTGATAGCTTTCTTTGCCACCTTGACCAGAGCTTTTTAATTGTGCAGTGGACCCAACAGCATCGCGAAAGGGGCCATAAAAACTAGACGCATATTTGGCTGCATAGGAAATGATAATAGTATTATGAAATCTTGATGCTTCAAGAGCATCTCGGATTTTACCTATCCTGCCATCCATCATATCTGAAGGGGCAACCATATCAACACCTGCAGAAGCGTGGCACAACGCTTGTTTCAGCAGTATGTCTGTAGTCTGATCATTAATGACGTATCCGTTCTCGTCGATTAATCCGTCCTGGCCGTGGCTGGTATAGGGGTCAAGTGCAATGTCTGATATGAGTGAAATATTAGGTACAGCATCTTTTATTGCTTTAATGGCATTAGGTATTAGGCCGTTATCATCATATGCAGCTTCTGCCTGTGGCGTTTTAAGTTTCGAGTCAATCACAGGGAATAGTGCAATGGCTGGAATGCCAAGTGAGGCAGCTTTTTTGGCCGTTTGTGTTGCTAGGTCAATTGAAAGGCGATTTACGCCTGGCATCGAGGGCACAGGTGTTTTTTGATTCTGCCCTTCTGTGATAAAAATGGGTAAAATGAAATCGTTGGGACTTAATGTATGCTCTTGGACGAGTGACCGGCTCCTTTGGTTAAGTCTTAGTCGGCGCATGCGAGTATTTGGAAATGTTTGCATAAAGCTAAGTGTCTCCTGTTTCGATAATTATTTAATGATTAACCTATAGAAGCTATAAAAATCAATGAGCTGGAACCAATAACTTCGCTAGAATTAAACAGCAAAGGTGATGTGACGTTACCTATGCATTCAAGATTGCGGGCAGCAATTGTTGTCGAAAAATTTGCTATATTTTACGCTGAACGTAGATGCCAGTATAACCCCAAAGGAAACGAGCGGTAAATTCCTGTTCTAGCGTGAAGAGGTTTTCTTCTGTGTAGTCGGATAGAGGGAAGGTGACACTAATCACCACTGTGCCGGGTTTTAGGTGCTTGAAATTTTCGATGATATGAGCGATTGCTTCTTCTGTGAAAACGGAGCCATAAAGATAGATATGTGTTGCATTGCTATAATCCAAGTCCATAAGATTAGCCAGTTTGAATTCGACGCCTTCTAATGCCATCTTTTCAGAGATTTTTCTTGCCTTGTGGATGAAAAGTGGGTTGATTTCAACACCGATTGCTCGACAACCATAAATTGCGTTGAACCAGAAAACTGTTCGTCCTCTTCCGCAACCGAGGTCGTAGATGGTGTCTTCTTTCGTCAGCACGATTTTTTTTGCAATGAGTTCCAGTGTCGAGAAGAAAGTTTCTCCGTAAACTTTCTGCACTTGGTCTTCCGGGAAATCTTTGAGATATCGTTTGCATATCGCGTAGGGATTAAGAATTAGGTAGCTGAATAGAATCCTTAAATCGGCTTCGCGGAATACTTTATTTGGGTAAAACATATATACTGATCGAGCGTAATCTAATAGGTCGATGATAAAGTAGATAGGTGAGAATAGTATTGATTTGAGTAGTTTAATCATAATTTTCTTTAGTCCTTTAAACGAAATTGGAATAGAGAAGTAAATATCATGAGGCCAATTTGGGTGGGTAGATACATTAAATTAGGGTTGTTTGCCGCTTTTTTTATGCCGATGTTTCTTTTTCTTATGTTTGGTGGCACAGAGTATCTTTCGCTGA
>JAYPYM010000216.1:0-3011 GCA_038135915.1 Gammaproteobacteria bacterium | reverse complement strand
TGGAAATTATGACTTTGAGCATTGATCAACATGGTCGTTTTTATCTATTTTCTTTAAGGCTGATGCCTATGGTGCCATTTTTTTTAGTTAATTGGATAATGGGCCTAGCTAGATACCCTTTGAAGGACTTCTATTGGGTCACCCAGCTTGGGATGTTGCCCGTTACCATCATTTATGTGAACTTGGGTACTGAGCTTGCAAAAATTGATACGCTAGATAATATTTTATCACCTAGCGTATGGGTATCCATAGCCATATTGGCATTTTTACCTTTGATTGGAAAAAGGCTGACTCACTATTTTGTGCCCGTAGAAAAGAGTGCTCATAGGCCAGACAGGCAATCGCGTTAATCTGACGCTATTATTTAATGAGTTGGGCCATATCGATTTCGGTCAGTTCCTATATTTAGCTAAGGGTTCCACCATGCAGCTAAAACAAGATGCGCGTGTATTTGAGTTGTTATTTGACTTACAAATTGAAATCTTGAATAAGGTAAAAAGTAGTCTCGTCAATACAGGGACTGCGAAAGGTGCGCCTAGAATATGGCATATTTGTCATGAGCTTTCTGAATACGATATCCAAGACTGGTTAAATGAACATGACAAAAAAAATATTAGTGCCGACCTGCATCGTAAGTTGGTGACAAATGACAATGCTTTCAAAGCTGCGATCAATCTACAATCTTTCCCACTCTGTATTCGTTTTATTTATGCTCTTCTTAGAGTGCCATACGCGCGCTTGGCATTAGTTGACCCAATGAAAGAGGCAAGTCCGCTACAGAAATCCAAGGAGTTTTTAAATTTAATCGTATTGCTGGGCGGAAAAATGGCGGTCAAAGGAACAGGCGAAGCCGATCGAGTGTACAAAAGGATATTACGTTCGACGCTTATTATTTTAGAGCAATTTAACACGAAGCCTGACGTTTTTATTGCCGAATACGAAAGCTTCAAGCAGTACACTCATATATTGGATCAGCATGTTGCCTTGTTTCAGGCCAGGCTGCGTGATGTGGAGATTGGAAAAGTTGCTTCAAATAAAGCGATGCGCTTAAGCACTGAAATTGTTGAAAAAAGTATTGCTGGTCACCCTCAATTAGGTAAGGCAGTTAGGATGATCCTGCGTGACCTTTGGACGAAAGTGCTTGTGTATACCCAACTAAGTCAAGGTCTTGAGTCAGAGGCGTGGAAGGAGCAGAGACTATTTGTATCTCGTACAGTTAGACATTTCGGCCATATCTCTGCCATGACTAATGTCGAGGCGTTCAAAAAAGAGTTTGAGCAATTATGGGAGATATTCACTAAGCATGCTAGCACGGTAATTAATGATTTTCAGATCAAGTGTGCACAACAAGACTTACGGTCTGGTCATTTGAATCTCATCGATGAGATAGAGAGCAAGAGAAACAGTACCGGTATAGCAAAAGCAGTTGATGTGGAGATTTGTACAACGCCTGAGCCTGAATATACAGCAGCAAATGTGATGGAGCCGACTCATAGAATATCAGAACAGTCGATTATGACGTGGATGAGCTTAGATCAAGAAAATGAGCCTGCTTCAAGTGTTTCTTGCTCTGTAGAAGCGGCGCGATTTGTTGATCAGATTAAAGAGGGTGATTGGTTGTTGGTATGGCTGGGTGAGTCTGTTCCTCAGCCAGTACAAACCTTATATCGTAACGAAATGGATCAAACCATCATTTTTGTAAATCATTTGGGAGAAAGGGTTTGCGAAAAATCTATGTCAGAGTGTGCTAGTGCCTTTGATCATGGGCATCTGGCTAGACTTTGCATACCTAGTCAATTCGATGAATTAATTGAGGCATATCAGCTAGAGCGTAGCATAATTGCTACTAAGCTCGTTTCGGAAATTGAAATCTTGCTCTAAGTTTCTAGAGCTTTCTGAGCATTATTTTATACCCTAAATTTGTTAGCTAAATAAGCTTATTTGATTGTTTTTTTTTACTTTAGTTATAAGCGCTTTAGTCACCATAACAAAGTGTTTAACTTTAGAAACCTTTGGTATTGGAATTCAGTTCTTTATATAAAAAAAGTCTTCAAAAATTACATGATGTGACAGAATATTTTTTAATCATAAACTATAAATATTTTCTGAGACTTATCGAAATTTAATTTATTTGGCTGAGATGAGTAAATCAATTAATAAAACTAACGTGAAAAACTGTGAAGTAAAAGAGAAGGGGCAAATCTAATGAGTGAAGAGTTCGATCCAAAAGCAGAAAGTAGTAGTGTGGAAGTGAATGATGCGGGAGCCAGTCATTCGGCGGATAAATATGGATCGAGGCCACTTAATCTCGAAGATGCATCTACCCGCACGGTCGGCTCAAAAGAAAGTATTCGCCAAAAGTTGGAAGAAGATATTGAAAGATTTCTTTCTCAGGGTGGTTCTGTCAAAGTGGTAGGCACTAATGTAACCGCTGATCCGCCTCGTAAACCAGTCTCTAACTATGGTAGTAGACCTATTTAAGCTGTTTTTCAATTGCCCAGGTGATATGTTCAACGAGCATGTCATCTGTGTCTAGAAAAGCCTGTTTTTTTTTCTCAAGAGCTTTAACCACTTTGCTGTTGTAAGGAGAGTTGCCTAGCGCGATGGCTAAGTTCCGTAGCCAGCCACGATATCCAGCTCTTCTAATAGGTGAGCCCATTGTGTTTTCTAAGAACTGGCTTTCGCTCCATTCGAATAGTGTGAGTAAATCAGATGCGTTAAGCTGATGACGAGGAGAGAAATCTTTCTCTTTCGTTTGGTCTGAAAATTTTGTCCATGGACAAAATAGTTGGCAATCGTCACAGCCGAAAATTCGATTACCAATTGCTTCTCTAAGCGATATAGGGATGCCGTCCCTATTTTCAATAGTCAGGTAGGCAATACATTTGCGTGCATCTAGTGTGTAGGGTGCAACAATTGCCTTAGTAGGACAAATGTCTATGCATGTATTGCAGCTGCCGCAATGATTTATTGAGGGTCTGTCTTCTAGTAAAGGTAAATTTGTGTAGATT
>JAYPYM010000215.1:0-7491 GCA_038135915.1 Gammaproteobacteria bacterium | reverse complement strand
GGCCAAATGTTACTAACTTATCGTCAATCGTTGGAACGAACTCGAAAATAGGCCAAATCTCAAAAGAATGGTAATACATGCCTATTACCTGCATAAATAGACCAGATACAAAGAAGAATGCTAGAAAGAACAGGTTAAATAGGTTACCCATAGTTGTCGTCTCTGAATCATTCATAGGGTTAAATGTACTATCAATTGATGATCCCCTCTGGTTGTCAAAAATAAAACCAACGCCCTGAATTGCCAAGAAGGGGAGACTAAACAAAAATCCGATTAAAAAACCGATAAACATTTCTTTAATCAAAATCAACCCAATAAATGCAACCGCACCATCATCTGGATATTGAGGGAAATTCCTTTCTAGTTGAGAAAAGAAATTTGGAAATAACATAAGCATAATTGCAAACGCAAAAGCATTTTTATGCATATTAATAGGTATCATACTACTGCTAAACATAGGTAGCGAAGCAACCATGAATAAAGTTCTAGGCATACCTGTTAGCGTTAATATGAAAATTAATTGCCACCAGTCAATACTAGCCATCAATTAAATCCTAATTACTATATGTTTATGTTCCATATGTACTTAACCTTACCAGCGTATTCATTATCAATACAACTGATTATACACCTCTATGGTATAGTCAAATAACTGCTTTGACATATAAGGCCCCATGCTCCATAAAACAATAATGATAACAATTAATTTTGCAGTGAACGCCAGGTTTTGCTCCTGAATCTGGGTCAAAGCTTGAAAAAGACTAACAAGCACACCAACCAATGTTGCCGCTATGATAGGCATTAGCGACAACATTGTGATTAGGCCTAACGCTTGTTGTAAAAGTCCAACTAAAGTCTCAGAATCCACCTATTCACCACCATATATACATTCATACCAAATTACCTAGACAACATAACTTAATGCTAGACTCTCCATAATTGTACTCCAGCCATTTACCATCACAAAAAGTAAGAGTTTAAAGGGTAAGGAAATTGTCATGGGTGCAACCATCATCATACCTAAGGCCAAAAGTATATTTGAAACAATCAAATCAATGACTAGAAACGGTAAATATATTAAGAACCCAATCTTAAATGCGTCAGTCATCTCAGAGACCACAAAAGAAGGGATTAAAATCAAAAGATTATTTCCGTTTATTTTGTCTAAGTGCTCTTCTGGCCAAAGGTTTTTAGCACTACGCAGGAATATCACTTTATCTTCTTCACTAGTATGCTGAATTAGAAATTGACGGTAAGGCTCAAGCACAAGCGGCAATTTTTCTTTGATACTATCAAAATCATCAATCTTAACATTCAAAGTATAGGCCCTTTCATAAACAGCTACTCCGACTGGGTACATAATGAAAACAGTCAATAACATAGCAACAGCATACAATGCCATGTTAGGTGGTAATTGCTGAACACCCAACGCATTTCTTACTAATGACAGAACAATAGATATTTTAATGAATGAGGTCGTCACCATAAAAACAATTGGAATCATTCCCACTAAAGCAAGTACAATAATATGGTAAAAGGCTGTATCTAATCCCGGTTCTATACCCACTGCATCTACCCCCCGACTATTTCATTTATTTTTATCGCATAGTTTCCATCGACTGATAGTAGTTCTACTTTTCCGACAATTTTTCCATTAAATGCAATCGTAAGATCTTCATTAACCTTTTGATTAAGCAACACAACTTCACCTGCATTCAATTTTGAGAGCTCACTGAGCTTCATTGTAGTTGTGCTTAACATTACATCAATTGTTATCGGCGGATCCTCTACTAACTTAGTTTCGAGATCTTTTTGCTGACTCATCCTTAACCTCCTCGAAATTTATAACTTCCCTATAACTACTTCATTCGTTTATAGTGATTCTTTATCGGTCTTCACACCTAACTCTTTTCCTTGGATGCATCCCGTCTTTTATATTTTGATTTCAATAATTTTTCTTTCTTCTTTAATAAAATTTTTCTTAACATCCTAAAAAATCGTCCATTAACATGATTTACATATGCCCTTATCTTCTCTGACCCATTCCCATCATCTTTTAGCTTATTCATTTGATTAGTTTCGGCACCAGAGGTTCTTTGTACTTTTGTTACTTCAACTTCCTGCTTTTCGATTTGTTTTGATTGAATGATATTCTGCTGACTATTATTCCTTATTTGCTTATCGTTGATATTCAAACGATCCATATTAGCATCTAATGCATGCTCTTCATTTCTACTGTTCATAACCTCTTCATTCGCATGGGGATCAGAAGTTGCTGGCGTAGGTGGTGGGTGGCTAATGCTAGTTACCATATCAACGACCTTTTTCTTACTGTTCTATTTCGCTAATCATCTTCATCGTAATCATCTTCATCGTAATCATCTTCATCGTAATCATCTTCATCGTAATCGTCAGGGTTATCATTTTCAGACTGCTCATTTTCCTCAGCGGGAAACGCTTTATTCAACAATTCAAAAAGCTGCTTTTTACCATTAAAATGGAAAACGCCATGTCTATGTTCCAGAGAAAAATTAAACCCTGTATAGGCTCTATCGCCCCTGACCTGAATATTTTCCTCCAGCCATTTTTTTCCAAATTTTGATAGAATCACAGCCTTTACTTCATCTTTAAATTCATCGCTAACTCTTAAAATTAGATCATCCTGACTGACGAAGTCTTGAATAGTATTCACGACTAAAACCTTCAGCTGCTCTAGAAACATATCGAATCCGGGAACATCCTTATTCTTCAGCTTGATTAAATAAAGGCATATTTCAGCGACAATCTGAGGTGCTGTTTCTTCTAACTCAACAAGCTTAGAGTTATAATCCTCTTGTAGCCTTAGAATTTGAGCTGACACTTCGGCAGCAGCGTCCGCAATCCCTTTATTGAAACCTTCCTGATAGGCCTTTTGCTCTGCTTCCAATGATGCTTGCTTTGCTGTTTCTAGAACTTTTGCTGCTTCTTCCTTAAGGGCGATTGAATCCATATACTCTTCAATCAATTCCCTTCTAATAATACCTGATTGCTCCAACGGGTTAACTTTTTTTACTTGCTCACTAGGCTCTTGCTGCATCTTAGGCTGACCCCGACTCTCCATGCTAACCACCACTTCTCGCATTCAGGTAAGTATCCAGAAACTGCATGAAAGACTCATTATTATTGAAGTACCGATCAAACATGCTTTTTATTTTAGTTCTTGATCCCTCATCCATTATTTCATGCATTCCGCCACCTATTGAATTATAAACTGAATGAAACGGATACTTTAATTGGATGAAAATTCTTCTATGCTTATCCCAACCTAAAACCCAAAGGTGAAAAATCTTGATACAAAGATCTTTAAAGACCTCTGGGTCAGTATCGGCCGTTTCGTATTCCCCGATATTGTCTTTAAAGAATGCAAGAACCTTGTTAGGCAAATCCTGATGACCCAAAAGCTGAATCGTTGAGTCCTTATCGAGCCTGACGCCTCTCGATTCACCTGCGGAAGGTTTTATCTCTGTTCGCATCCTTCGAGCCAAGGTTTTCCAAAGTATTGCCTCAATAAACTGTGAGAGCTCCTGATTACTGAGAGTTAGTATAAAATGATAGAAATCTAAATCCAGATCATTAAGTTGAGCCTTTTCAGATTCAACTAGCTTAATCCTTCTGAGGATTGAACTTTCTAACATTCTTAAAGCCCATTCCTCATTCATTGAACGCTTTACATCTTCTTGAAATTGGCCAGGCACGAGTATATCTACCCAGGTTTCATCTATGGTAGATAGGATATCAAGCTGATCCTTTAAGACACTTAGAGAAATGTCGTATAGATCACCCGAACCATTGCAATTCTCCTGAATCGTTCCAGGGCCAGAAGGGTCTGACTGCTGCGCTCCTTTCTTCGAGTTAGAAGATCGATTAGGTTTGTTCTTAGCAGCTGTTTTGACAGCTTTACTAAGATCTACTTTTTCATTCAAGGTTAATACTCATTTCGGATATAATTAAACAATCAACCTAAATTAACTTTTTCAGCTAAATAAATTTTTTAAAAAATTTTTCTGATTTAAGTTACTTAACGTTACATAACTAGTGTAGCGGAACCATATATATCCCACCTAAAGTTTGTTACAGAAAACGCTTTAATGCGACGAATTCTATCACTTTGAAAGGATTAATTTGATTACATTTTAATTTAAAAATGTAATGACATTTTCTCATTGATAAAAATAGGCTGAAATCGAGAGAAAACAAAGTTTTCTCTCTTACTCTAGAACTACATATTCTTGATTTTTGATTTATCTTTAGATTGCCACCAAAGTACAAATATGGCTATATTGATCGCTATAATCACTAGGGATATGATTAGCCAAATCCAAAGACTGCTGGTACCGGAATGATCACCCTCTTCTTCCACTTCACACTGCGAAAAGCTATTGTCTTGAGACTCTTCTTCTGCCTCCACCATCGCTACTGAAATATTGTCTATATCAACTCCTGGCACACCATGCTGTACGACGGCTTTAATCTTAGAAACATAGCGCTTCATATTCATTCCAGACACATGTTTTATGAAAATACCTACGCTAGCAGGAACAACCGGCCTACCTAATTTATCATCTTCCGCTAAAACTATATGCGCTCTAGCATCAACCACACCATCTAATTTCTTCAATGTGTGAGACAATTCTTGCGAGAGGAGCATAATCTGCCTCATTTTTTCTTGGGTTGGCGAAGAAATCATACTCCCATCTTCCATCAAACCCTCATTTTTTGCTTCTTTAGGATACCCATTTCTTCTTAATGCGTTAATTGCATGATTGATTTGGCTGGAATCTACAGTAAGGATTACTCGCCCTTTCTTTCCCGGAATTTTCTTCGCTGAAATACAATTGTCCAGCAGAATAGCTAACATTTCGTTTGCTTCCTGCTCTCCTAGATCACCGTATAATGTTTCTTTACATCCAGCCCCCAATAAACCAATTAAAATGGTCAACACAAGGATTCTTAATTTCCTAATTATAACTTTTGATCTAAACATATATATCCACTTCACGAATCGGTATTTATTTAAGTGTAGCTTGATGTCGAAGCATCTAGATTCACAAAATTCTAAAAAACATAATTTTTTTTAGGAGCAGCATTCCATCACTTAGGGTTGGGGTAGCATGGTATGTTTCACGGACAAGAAAATAGCTCTCTTAGCCATCTAAGAGAAAAGGTTAAGCATAGCCAAACCGGCTTATTTAATACCCTTTTTAGCGAACTAAGGTTAGTTAGTACTTACTGTTTCAACAACATGTATAGGTTTTCAATTGATTTCCCTGTAATTTTTGAGACCAGCTCAACTTCAAGCGAAGCTACAGATACATCAATTTGTCGTCTCAGCATTGCCTCGTGCGCAGGCATTGAATCATCTTTTACTGCATCAAGCATTTGAGTTGATAGAGAGTTTATCTTTACCTGCCCGAAGTTAATCTTATTTACGGAGTTGTAGAAAATATCTCCAGCCGCTTTATTGCCTAGCATAGCTTCCGCTCTTGCCATACCAGTCGTCGAGGCATTATAGTTGAATATCGAATGCGCACTTGGTTTATCAATAACGCGAGTTAAATCCTGCGGATTAAATGATGGTTTTACAGCCTTTGAAGCAATCTCGCTGTCAGCAACTATCGATATATCAAACATATTTGGCTCCTTTAACGCGTTGGTGTTTTATTGTCCCAATAAACTACCACAGAATAAAAAATTGTTAATGATAGGTTTTATAGTAGTTTAGTTAATATAGGTAACGACTAGCTACTCGATGGTTAAATTAGATTCCTCACACAATCAAACAGATGGATATTAGTACACAAAAATCAAATATCCACCTGTTTAGGTGGCATTCTAACCATCAGAAAACTAAGCTAAAGATAGAATACAAAAGTGATACACATCAAAACAGTAATGAACGCCTTTTCGATGTAAAACATTGGCATAGAATTTTTTTATCGCCAATCATTCATCAAAAAGGAGAAGGCTGATGCTTTTTCCTAAAATAACTAGGTTACGGAGAAATCACATGCTTATCCCAAAATTGGGAAAGAATTCAATATCAGCATACGTTACGTTTGTTATGTTAGTCATCTCAATGATCTTAACACCGGCAGTGAATGCAGAACCATCGACATTAGATAGCAAGCCATTTAAGCACGTAGCCTTAGATCAACATTTAAAAGAGCTTATAGAGTACTTTGTATCATCATACGGAGTAAACGCTAGCTTTTCTGAGTCTTTCATAAACGAGCCATATCCACTGATTAATGGTCAGTTTGAAGTTAGCAAAGGAACAGAATTTCTAGACAAGATCGGCTCTCTGTATAATTTATCTTGGTATTTTGACGGTCGTATCCTTCACGTAACGGTTGGTAGTGACCAAGAAAAACAATTACATAGAGTTACTAAAGAAGAATCCGAAAATATTAAAAACACATTGAAACAGATGGACGCATACTCAGGAAACTTCTCCTGGAAATACCTCGATAGCATCCAAATGCTGGAAGTGTATGGTCAAGAGGTGTTCTTAGATAATTTCGTTTCAACATTTACAATGATACAAAGCGTACCAAAAAAAGGGAAGAAAGGCGAAGTAATTGCCTCAAGTTTACCTACAGACTTTATTGTTAGAACATTCAAACTTAGATACGCCTCTGCTGAAGATACTCATCACAGCTTCCGTGACCGCATTTCAGTAAGCCAAGGCGTAGTTTCTAAGCTAAGATCACTGTTTAACGTACCTGCTAGCGGAAGCGACAACAAGAACACAAGCACAAGCGTTTATGGGCTTTCCACCAGTTCAAATTTTAATACATTGACACCCTATGAAAGCAGCAAAGAATCCGACTTAAACGCGTTGGCCCAACAACAACTAGTAACACCAATGGTAAGTATTGGCGGAAAGATGATGCCGATGCCTCCCATGAGTTTTGATACACAAAGCAAGCAAACCAGCGACACCACTTCAAATGAACCACCGCTTCAGACCAGCCCGGCCCAAGCGAAGCCTAAACCCTACATAACCTATGACAACATAACAAATCAGGTCATTGTCTATGACCAAAGGCAGAAGATGCCTTTATACGAAAAAGCAATTGCAGCAATGGATGCTATCGCCAGACAAATACAGATTGAAGTGACGGTTATCGAGGTTGCTGTCGAAAAACTAAATGAACTAGGCGTCGACTGGACCATAGCTGGGAATGACGGCAGCATCGGGGTAAACACTGGTATAGCTGGGTTAGCAGGCGCTAGTGGAGCAAGCGCAGGTCTTAGCATCGCGCAAAGCATACTACAGTCAGGTGAAAAAACAAACGTCTTGACTGGTCAAGTTCAGCAAATAATAGGCAATGTAAGAGCTTTAGCTGAGTCCGGTGACGGTCAAGTTATTTCCCAGCCTGCGGTAATGACCATAGATAATACTCCAGCACTCATCAACAATACCAGAACGTTTTTTGTAAGATTATCTGG
>JAYPYM010000214.1:0-7502 GCA_038135915.1 Gammaproteobacteria bacterium | reverse complement strand
GGCTTGCCCTAACCTGCTCATAGAAAAAATAAAAGATGCCGGCATTGCAGGCCTGGGCGGCGCAGGCTTCCCTACCCATGCAAAATATCGCAATCCTAATAAGATATCTCAGCTGATCATCAATGGCGTTGAATGCGAGCCTTACATCACCGCTGATGATCGGCTCATGCGCGAAAGGGCTGTCGAACTTATTCAAGGCGTACAAATTCTTGCTTATATTTTATCCGCTAAAGAAATCCTGATCGGCATAGAAGACAACAAGCCAGAGGCAATTTCTGCGATTGAGCACGCAATTCATGCAGCACAGCTAAATGAATTGATACATTGTCGGACATTACCTACAAGATACCCCTCCGGCGGCGAGAAGCAAATCATACAAGTATTAACCGGCAAAGAAGTCCCAAGCGGGAAAATACCAGCTGAACTTGGTATAAGCTGCCAAAATATAGGTACCGTTTACGCTGTAAAACGAGCTATATTCAATGGTGAACCACTCATCTCTCGCATAACGACACTCACTGGGCAAGCAATTGAACATCCAGGTAACTACGAAGTCTTGATCGGCACACCCATCGACGATTTACTAGAGTTTACCAATGCAAATAGAGTCGCTCTTTCACGATTAGTCATGGGAGGCCCAATGATGGGCTACACGTTGCACAATCTAATGATCCCAATTGTCAAATCAAGCAATTGCATCATTGCTGGTACATTAGATGAATTTCCAGAGCCTCCGCCAGAGCAAAGCTGTATTCGATGCGGTGAGTGCGCCAATGTCTGCCCGGCATCTTTACTGCCACAGCAGCTATATTGGTTTGCTCGTGCTCAGGAATATGAAAAAGCCAACGAATATCAGATCATGGACTGTATTGAATGCGGCGCCTGCGCTTACGTTTGCCCAAGTCACATACCTCTTGTGCAATATTACCGATCTGCGAAGGGTGCGCTCAAGCAGCACACTAAGGATCACTTAAAATCTGATCGTGCCCGCAAGCGATTCGAGTTCAGGAAAGAACGCCTAAATAGAGAAAAATTGGAAAAAGAGCAAAAAAGAAAAGAGCGTGCTCGTAAAGCAGCTGCAACGCAGAAAGCAAAACAATCTATCGACGCAAGTCTTGAAAAAAAGATTAGCACAAAAACCGATTTAGGAAACACTCAAGTTGAGCAGAAACGCCTTCAAACGCAGATGGCGACAACACAAAGGCTATACCGTGAAGCAGCCAAAGCACTTGCTCACGCTGAAAAAACAGATGCAGAAAACCTAAGTGAGCTAAAAGAAAAATTAACACAATTAAAATTAAAGGCTGATACAGCAAAAGAAAACTGGGAGAGATTCCAACAGAAAACCAAGGTTGAAAGCGAATAAGATGGCACTACTTACTTTATCCTCACCTCACACCATCAACAATCATTCAACTCAAGGCTTGATGCTTCAAGTATGCATTGCAACCATTCCGGGCATGATGGCGCTGACTTATTTATTTGGCTGGGGCAGCTTAATACAAGTGTTTTTATGCATAGTGCTCGCACTATGCTGCGAAGCAATCATATTAAAATTGAGAAATAACCCTGTATTATTTTTTCTAAAAGATTGCAGCGAAATTGTCACCGGTTTATTGTTGGGCTTGTCAATACCCCCTATCGCACCCTGGTGGATATCTGTGATTGGTATTAGCTTTGCGATTATCATTGGTAAACAGCTATACGGCGGCCTTGGCTTTAACCCTTTTAATCCTGCTATGTTAGGCTATGTATTACTGCTCATTTCATTCCCAGTAGAAATGACATCCTGGTTAGCACCTCAATCCCTCAATTCGAACAACGAAGCTAACTTACTCACCACCTTACAAACCATCTTTCTTCAAGAGGCACCTTCGACTGGTATCGACTCATTCACCATGGCTACCCCGCTAGACAGTCTAAAAACACTAGCCCGCCAAACAACTGAGGCAAACCAAGCACTCGCTCAAATGCCCCAGTTTATACAGCATGGCGGTATTTTGTTTGCTGATGCCTGGTATCTCGTTAACCTCAGCTTTCTGGCAGGCGGGTTAGTGTTACTGTATCGAGGCGTGGTGGGTTGGCATACGCCAGCTGGCATATTTATAGGGCTGGGTGCTTGCGCTTTAATTGGCTACTTGATTAACCCACAACTGGGAAACCCATTTTTTCATCTACTGAGTGGAGCAACCTGCTTTGCTGCATTTTTCATCGCAACTGATCCAGTTTCCAGCCCAACTAGCAACCGGGGACGCTTGGTGTACGGTGTCGCAATAGGTGCAATTGTCTTTATCATTAGAGCAAAAGGAGGCTACCCTGACGCTTTTGCTTTTGCCGTATTACTATTGAACTTAGCCGCACCAACTATCGACCACTACACTCGACCGCGCGTATACGGACACAAGGGTGCGACCAAAGGCCTGAAGCAAGGAACTTTAAAATAGTTTCAATCAAAAACAGAACAGAGACCTTAATGAACGAGCAACAAACTGAAGTCAGATCAACCCAAGACAACAAGCCGGGCTTTTTTAGCAAAGACGCCATCAAGCTAGCTTTATTTGCTTTTTTTACCACAAGCCTCTGCGTCATCACTTTTCTAAATACAAGAGCACGCATAGAAGAAAATAAAATCAATGCAATCATTGCCAGTCTGAATGAGGTTTCACCAGGCGCTAAAACTGAACCAAATCTAGTAGATCAATGGGTGCATATTTCTCCACCGAACCTTGGCCTAAAAAAAATATCTAAAGCATATGTCGTTAAACCAAACTCAATGAACTCCAACTGGGTTTTACCTCTAGTCGCACCTGACGGCTATGGCGGAGCAATTGAATTACTGATGGGTTTAGACCAAAATGGCGCCATCACTGGCGTAAGGGTGATCCCACCTCATGCCGAAACGCCTGGCTTAGGCGATAAAATTGAAATTAAAAAGTCTAACTGGATCGAAACCTTTAACGGTAAATCTTTAGAAAACACCTCCCCAGAAGACTGGGCAATCAAAAAAGAAGGTGGTGCATTTGACGCTTTTACGGGTGCAAGCATTACACCTAGAGCAGTAATCAACGCAATACATAAAGGACTAATTTATTTTAATACTCATCAAAATAAATTAGAAAATATAAAACTACAATCAGAGTTTTCACACAAAAAAATGTAATGACTGAAAAGGTAATCAGATTCGTGCCCAGATATAGGTTTACAAAATCAACCTTATTAAAAGCAGGGATAAGTTAAAAACGGGTACTAAGTTAAAAATAGGTGCTGCATGAGCGAAACAAACTATAAAAAAATAGCAACAGAGGGCCTTTGGAATAATAATCCTGCCCTGGTCCAATTACTTGGGTTATGCCCGCTACTAGCGGTAAGCAACTCCACCGTCAATGCTTTGAGCCTTGGCATCGCGACGGTACTCGTTATTGGATTATCAAACTTATGCGTTTCTATCATTAGAAACAAGGTAACCAATGAAATCAGGCTAGCAGTCTTCGTCATGATTATTGCTTCGGTCACCACATGCATTGAGCTTATCATGCAAGCTTTCACGTTTGAACTTTATGAAATCCTAGGTATTTTTATACCACTCATTGTCACCAACTGTGCAGTCTTGGGCAGAGCGGATGGATTCGCCGCTAAAAACCAACCAATCCCTTCACTGATGGATGGTCTCATGATGGGCAGCGGCTTTGCGCTGGTACTTCTAACGCTCGGCATGGTTCGGGAATTATTAGGCCAAGGTACACTATTTTCCAATTTTGATTTACCGCAAGGACCTGTGGCAAGCAACTGGACTCTACATATTATAGATAATCCAAATTACTCGTTCCTTTTCTCTGTACTCCCGCCAGGGGCGTTCGTTATCATGGGCATACTGATCGCAGCAAAAAACAAAATCGATGCAGCAATCAAGCTGAATCAATCCCAATCTCGCAGCGATACGCCACAACACGTTAAAAGAATCAGAGTAACCGATGGAAGTTAAAATCATGTCAAAGCTAGCACTATTTGACTTAGATAATACCCTGCTGATGTGCGATAGCGATCATGCTTGGGGGCAATACTTATCAGACCTTGGTATATTCAATGCTTAAGAATATCGAAAGAAAAACGACGCTTTTTACGAAGACTATCAATCCGGCCAATTAGACATTGAAGCATTTTTAACCTTTGCCCTACGCCCATTGACTGAAATAAACACCAATAAACTCTATGCGTTAAGAAAAGACTTTATCAGCCAAATAATACCAAGCATGATCGCCCCTAATGTTCATGACATCCTCAAAAAGCATCAATCACAAGGGGATAGCTGCGCAATTATCACTGCAACCAATGACTTCATCACACAACCCATCGCAGACTTTTTTCAAACACCACTCATTGCTACCCGAGCAGAGAAAATCAAAGATACTTACACTGGTCGTTTTAAAGGACACCCCTGTTTTAGCCATTTCAAGGTGGATCGCCTAAAAGAGTGGTTAACAGCTGGTGAACAAGATTATGCAAGCAGTGTTTTTTATTCTGACAGCATTAACGACTTGCCGCTATTAGAGCATGTTGATAAAGCAGTGGCTGTGAACCCAGACAACCGCTTACTGGATATCGCAAAAGCGCGGAATTGGCAGTGCATATTTCACCCCTAAGCCTACACATATACCAAGCAGAACACCCTTTAAGGCCAATAAGGCTAATTTGCAGACAAAATTGTGATGAGCAGACCGATTTATCAACATAAACTTCGTTTTTTTGACTAAAATTATGCAATAGATCATATTAATTAGACCATTTTTTCAAATTAGCTCCTTGACACTGAAAAAACTTGAAATCATACAAGGCACAGTGAATGACTGACAGTAAGGCCACAGAAACGCCTATCCAAGGCATTATCATCCCCCCTGAGCCTCAAGTGCTGGTAGACATACATATGGAGCAATTTGCGCCAAACCCAGATATATCACATATCGCTGACCTGATATCTCAAGATGTTGGCTTGTCCAGTAGCGTGCTCAAACTTGTAAACTCGCCTTGCTATGCACTCCCTAAAAAAGTAGAGTCCATCAAGGAAGCCGTTAACATTATTGGCATTGAGCCAGTCACCAATATTATTAACGGTCTATCCATCAAAGGAGAGCTGAATGACGAAGCAGTTGTCAATATGACCAAGTTTTGGGATTCGGCAACCGACGTTGCAACAATTGCAATGATGATTGCCAATCGTATCAATTACCCTTCACCTGATACAGCTTATAACTTAGGCCTATTCCATAATTGTGGTATCGCACTTCTCATGATAAGCAAGCCTGGTTACTTAGAAATCATGGAAAAGAGCTATAGTCAAAATACTCACCGAATAATTGATATTGAAAATGAAGAATATAAGACCAATCACGCTGTCCTTGGCTACTATGCAGCCAAATCATGGCATTGCTCAAAAAGCTTCTGTGAAGTGATTGCCGACCACCATAACTCAGAAAAAATTTTTAAATCTGAGCATTTTAAAGATTATGATGAGAATAAAAAAACACTTCTTGGCATTCTCAAAATGTCAGAACATATTTGCTCGCTGCACAAGGTACTAGGCAACTGCCCGGAAGACCACGAATGGAACAGTATTAACGAGCCAGTTTTTGACCATCTCGGCATCAGTACATATGAATACGATGCCATTCTTGATCTAGCGAGAGACTTATCCCTGGATGCAGTCAAGGAATTAGGATACTAACCCAACTCATTCTGTATCTGGCCAACATTTAAGAGCGCTTAATAAAATATTGATATTCCATGCACTTAAAGGTTAAATATTGACGCTTGCTTACCGTTAAACAAATGAAAAGTTGATATAAAATATGAGCACCACTTCGACACCAAGCCTGATATGGGTTGACCTTGAAATGACTGGACTGGATCCAGACAAAAACACGATTATTGAAATAGCCACTGTAGTAACAGATGATCATTTAAATATCGTTGCAGAAGGGCCTGAACTGGCTATCCACCAACCAAGCTCAGTCATGGAATCCATGGATGAGTGGAACACTAGAACTCACGCTCAGTCAGGCTTAACGCAACGAGTGAAAGACTCAAGTGCCACACTTGAATCTGCTGAAAAAGAAACACTGGCATTTCTGCAAGACCTGATCCCAGCAAACAGCTCGCCAATGTGCGGAAATAGCATCTGCCAAGACAGACGATTCCTTTATCGCTGGATGCCAAAGCTCGAAGCTTACTTTCACTACAGGAATATAGATGTTAGCAGCTTAAAAGAATTGGCAAAAAGGTGGCACCCAGAATCTTTGTCCGGTTTTAGCAAGCAGAATAGGCACACAGCCAAAGCAGATATCCTAGAGTCGATAGAAGAGCTGAAGCATTATTACAAGCATTTTATTCAGTTAAAATAAATGTTACTCTCATGCCATTCAAAAAATTAGGCACTAAACTGAACATTCATAGAGCTATCAAGACAGGTACGAAACCAATGAAAAGGCCATCTATCGCAAATGCGCTACTCGAACAAGCGCTTGATAAACTTGATAAGGTAGGATACGAGCTAGGCAAACTTGGTATTAGCTACAAAGTAAACCGACATACAGCTATCGCCATAGCAATGACTCAAAAAACGCGCATCGAAAGTGAAATTGAGCGAGCTAAAATTCATTATGATATGAATAAAGTTAAAATCAATCACCTTACTAATAAAATAGACAATGGTTTAGATGAAGTGATTGAAATGCTGCCCTCTGCTATTGCTAAACCCGCTAAACGCATTCACAGGCGAATACACTTTCCAAAACTCGGTTAGGTTTTGGAAAGAAAAGTGTCACCCATCAATACTTCCAAAAAGCACTACTAAACAACACTAATAGCGTAAAAATTTCTAATCGGCCCAACAGCATACCAAAACACAGTATCCACTTAGCAGTATCACTGATAGATGCATAATTGTCAGCGACCTCACCTAAGCCTGGACCCAAATTATTGATTGATGCCGCCACAGCAGAAAAGGCTGTCAGAAAATCCATGCCAGTCGTTGCAAGCACTGCAATAATTAAAAGGGTAAACACACTAATATAGGCACCAACAAAACCTGACACAGACTCAATAACAGGATCAGAGATCGCTTTATTGCCAACCTTGATCGTCATCACGGCAGCCGGGTGAACCAAACGCTTGATCTCGCGCGCGCCCTGCTTAAACATAAGCCAAATACGAATGACTTTCACCCCACCACCTGTTGAGCCGGCACATCCGCCAATAAAGCTACCTATCAACAACATGGTAAAAACCAGGGAAGGCCAATAAGCATAGCCTTCAGTGCTAAAACCGGTGGTTGTAACAATAGAAACAGTCTCAAATAAGCCATAGCGAATTGCATCCGGCAAGTTATCGTAAGTTTGCAGCTGGATTAAAGCAATGATGCTAGCCAGTGCAATCAAGGACTGGATAGCCAAATAAGTCCGAAGCTCTGCGTCCCCTAAATAAGCCCGCAAAGATTTCCCTTTCCAAGC
>JAYPYM010000213.1:2207-7558 GCA_038135915.1 Gammaproteobacteria bacterium | reverse complement strand
GAGTTTCCTTTGGTTGACTTGAAATATGCTGTTGTAGGCTTTGATCATTTTGGGTCAAATTCGATTTTGCATCGAGGATATTTTCTAGTTCCTGATTTAAATGTTCAATCTGATTCTTTAAATAATCGATTCGGCTCATATGTTCTTGTATTTCATCTTTGAGTCGACAAATTGTATCCTGTGCTACATGCTCTTTTTTTAATGCGTCATCAAGAATATCTATGATTGAAATATTCATGGAAGCTAATGTGCGTTTAATCATTTCAGCGCCAAAAATGACATCTTGATCTGCAGGTATATGACTCAATAAGTCAATCACTTCTTTTATTCCATATACATCTGAAGTTTTCGAAAAGACAGATATATTGCTTGCTTTTTCGTTCTCATTGAGTGGCTTCATTTAGATCACCTTTACAACCTTCGATATGTAATTTTTAATTCACTGCAGTAATTTTGTGAGATGTTTTTTGCTGGAGAGGTCTTTATCCATGTTTGAATGCATATAACGCATCTCGTAATATTACTGCACCCGCTATTGACACAAATGCAGGAAGGAAGGCAGTATGCAATTGTCCGCTTTTTATTAAAAGCGTTGTATATATACCGCCTCCAGTTAATATTAGACCACCAAAAATTGTCTCACCAATAATTTGGATTTTTGCTGGAATTTTCCAAAGGCTAAAACGTTTGTTATAGCTACGGTTTCGCTTAGCGCTATTTCGATGCTCTTGAAAGTCTTCTGAATCTGCTAGATCGTCCCTTAATCTTTCGAAGGCACTTGTCCGGCTACTTCTTTGCTGATCAAAATCAGAAAGTGTTTGCTCATCGAGTGTACGATACTTGGTGATAAAGTCCTGCTTGGATTGGCTATTTTGAATTGTATTTCGATTGGGCGATTTTTTTTGTTTTTGAAATGGGTTTTCACCTGAACCATCAATAGTAGATTCGACATTCGGCGAATCGGCTTTAGGGGATCGACTATTTTTGGTGGTTTCAAATGTAAGGTTTTGATGATTGTCTTCAGCGCTAAAGCCTGTTTTAGATTCTTTGGAAAACCGGTTGAGAAAAAAAATGCCTTCTCTATGATGTCGTATTCTTTTATAAAGTGGCCGTATTCCATGAGCTTTACCAAAATTAAGCTCATTTTGTGATAGAAATACTAATAAGGAAACTTTAACCCTATCTTCGTGAATGTGTAATGCTGTTGGAAAGTCTGGCTTCCACTTTGTAATTGGTATTAGAAAAAAACCTTGTATATTCTCCCTTGTGAATCGTTCATCGTTAAGAGCTGCAAAGTACCCGTTTCCTAACTGGTTGGTTGTCTCACTCTTTAGGTCTAAAGTGCTAATAACTTCAGCAGCAAGTGTTGATGGTTGATCGCAAATCGTTAGAAAAATATGTTTCGATTCCTTTGGGAGGGAGGAAAGAGCAAAGCAGTTTAGGCCTTTCTCATTTATTGGGAAGCTTACAGTTGGGTATAAATCAGCTTCGACTGTTTTTGAAAAGCCGTCACTTGCCTGATAGGGTTCCTGGAAGCCTTTCTTGCCGCCTAGGTTCAGCGAGTATTGACCGCTATTAGCAGGGACTCTTTGCAGTAGTGCTTTAAGTATTAACTGTTGTCTTGTGGTTAAAAATTCTTTCATTCCGAAGTAGCGAACTCATTATTAGCCTATTAAACATTACTTACTAAGCGTAGGTTTCTTTCTGGAGTCCGTTCTTGTCATCACCAAGAGAGTGATATAAATATATTAACGCCTGTCAGTCAGCGTTGATTTAGCTTTAGACTTGTATTTTATGGTTTGTCCGCTAAATCATGCCAAAATGGGTGTTATTATTCTATACTTTAAATATTTTTATTATTCTCACGCTTTTTTAATTGCGACAGCAACTTTCTTCATATATTCCTGTAATCTGCTGCTGATGCATTCTAACTTAGTATTCGTTAAGTGTCTTTATACATATAGTTATTTTTTTAGTCAAATTTTTTATATTCTTGTTAGATTATGATCATTTTCAGATAATATTAAAGCGATATCTTTTGGTCAAGAGGTTTTTGATATTGTTGTAATATTTGTTTGTGTTTTCTAATCCTATCAGGTTTAAGTGTTTTCGGCCTATAATAGTTCATCAATAAAAGGAAAATAAAAGATTCGGGATATTCTATGACAAAAGAGAAAATGGATTTTATACAAGAGTTGTCTGCTACCTTATTACAATATAGTGTGCTCATTTTTGTATTTCTGATCGGTGTTGGGGTGTTGGTGATAGTAGGGCTCTACATAGTTGATATTAGCCAAACAAAGCATGCGATTCGTAGAAACTATCCAGTTATTGGTCGATTTAGGTACTTATTTGAGCATATGGGTGAGTTTTTTCGACAGTATTTTTTTGCGCTGGACCGAGAAGAGTTACCATTTAATCGGGCACAGAGGTCGTGGGTTTATCGCGCGGCAAAGAATGTTGATTCAACAGTTGCTTTTGGTTCAACCAGGCCTTTGAACCAACCTGGCGATGTTGTTTTCTTAAATTGCCTGTTTCCTACATTATCTGAGGACGCAGCGCAGACGAAACTAGTCACTGTGGGTGAAGGCTATTGTGATAAGCCATATAGTTCTCAATCGATATTCAACATATCTGGTATGAGCTTTGGTGCCTTATCTGTACCAGCAGTTCAATCGCTTTCGAAAGGAGCAAAAAAAGCCGGTATATGGATGAATACTGGCGAAGGCGGTTTGTCCCCCTATCACTTAGAGGGTGGTTGTGATCTTGTATTTCAGATTGGTACCGCAAAATACGGAGTTCGAGATGAAGCTGGTAGTTTGTCCGATGATCGGCTTGAGGTGATCGCTCAGCATGCTCAGGTGAAGATGTTTGAAATAAAAATGAGTCAGGGTGCTAAACCAGGAAAGGGTGGGATTCTACCAGGTGAGAAAGTAGACTCGGTTGTGGCTGAGATTAGAGGTATACCCATTGGTGAAGACTCAATTAGCCCAAATGGACATCGAGAGATCCAATCCGTAGATGATTTGCTAGACATGATTGTTAGGGTGCGAAGAGTGACCGGTAAACCAACGGGTTTTAAAGCGGTGATAGGCTTGGATTGGTTGCAAAGCTTTTGTGAACGAATAAAAGAACGTGGGTTGCAAGACGCCCCGGATTTTATCACAGTGGATAGTGCAGATGGTGGCACTGGCGCTGCCCCACAAAGCCTGATGGATTATATGGGGTTGACAATCAAGTCTAGTTTGCCTCTAGTCATTGATAAGTTGCTGTCTTTTGAGTTGAAAGATCGAATTAAAGTGATCGCCTCCGGTAAGCTGATCAACCCGAGTGACGTGGCTTGGGCACTTTGTGTTGGCGCTGATTTTGTCGTATCTGCCCGGGGTTTTATGTTCTCTTTGGGTTGTATTCAAGCATTGCAATGCAATAAAAATACTTGTCCAACGGGTATTACAACTCATAATGCCGAGTTGCAGAAAGGTCTTGATCCCACGGATAAGGCGGAAAGAGTGAGTCAATATGCGAAGAATATGGTTTATGAAGTGGGTGTAATAGCACACTCTTGTGGCGTAAAAGAACCTCGCGGACTTAATCGAAACCATGCACAAATCATTAATGCCCAAGGTATACCTGAGCCAATGATCATTAAGCATCCAATGCCTAAATCTGTTTAGCTATTTTTTGATTGCACCTTTGTTTAATCCTTCGTAGGCATGAACAGCAATATCAAGATCTGGTTGGTTCTGTTTGATTTTTTGATGAATGTGTGACGCAATATTTTCAATCGTAGTGTCCTCTTTCATTAGGTAAACGCTAACGCGAGGAATTGTTATTTCGAAGTATCCCTGTGGGGCTTCGTAGTTGAATCGGATGTAATTTGGGTCGTTAAAGTTCGAATCTACATCCTCTTCTTTGCCGATATAGATATCTCTAAATGTCTCCGCCCACTGTTTTGATAATGCTGTTGATACCTTGTTTTTATCGTATATCTCTATTTTAGATCTGTGGCCATGTGCAATTCTCTGGCAGTTGCCGGTGTGTTTCTTTAAGCCATGGCTGTAGTGGTAGTAGGGACCATTAATTGTTTCTGGATAAAGCTTAAACTCAATAGATAAAATATTGTTTGGTAGCATCGGTAGTATGGTTTTATTTAAGTATTGGGCAACACTATTCTCAGAGATGCGACCGGTTGGGACTTCGCTGACAGCACCCTTGGGTGATACAACCCTTATGTGGGTTTTATTCGGTAGCTGCCAATCAACGCTCACTGATTCTTGTTTTGTTGATTCATTGGCGAAATCTATAGCGAGTAGGGGGCTATTTGATGGAACTAGTAATTGATGTTCAACTAGAAAGTCTATGTTTTCTTTTATTTTATGTTTTATGTCAGAGAAATCTAATAAGATTCCTTCGCTATCTGGTTCGCCATGGATATAGATGTCGACAATGTAGGTTTCACCTAATAGCCCTCTTTTTTCATCAAGATAGCTAAAGTCTATTGTGGTTGCTTCTTTAACAAAAAGGGTGATCATGTTATGCCTCTACTTAGTGCTAGGTAAGTCTTGTATACCCTGCTTGGGTGTTCTAAATTTGTACACTTTTGGTTGAGCTGCGCCCAATAATGGTGGCTGACATAATATTAAAAACCAGCATCACTTCATAGGCTTAAAGCTGATCTTTCACTTAATCCACTCTCTTGTTCTGTTTTGGTGCATGGAAGTTTGAATTGGTGCTCTATTCATGAAATCTATAGTGTATATGTGAATAATAAATTTCATATATCCATTTTTTTATCATACGATGCTATAAAGTCTTGTTGATCTTAAAATTGAGGTGTTAATATGTCGTCCTATAAAAATGATATCGATACGGTATCTGAATTATGTGAAAAGTCGAAAACCTGGGGAGCTATCAACCCAGAATATGTGGCTAGAATGCGTGCACAGAATCGTTTTAAGTCAGGCATCGATATCGCTAAGTACACAGCTGCAATCATGAGAAAAGACATGGCAGCCTATGATAAAGATCCTGCTGCATATACGCAATCTTTAGGCTGTTGGCATGGGTTTGTAGGTCAACAAAAATTGATATCCATTAAGAAACACCTGGGTTCAACTGAAAGGCGCTACTTATACCTATCGGGCTGGATGGTTGCTGCATTAAGGTCTGAGTTCGGGCCATTGCCTGATCAGTCTATGCACGAAAAAACATCTGTACCTGCGCTGATTGAAGAACTTTATACCTTCTTGAAGCAAGCCGATGCTTGGGAGCTTAACCACTTATTTAAAGAACTAGACAAAGCGAGAGAAAATGGTTCAGGTGTCGAGGAAGTTCAAAGTAAAATCGACAAC
>JAYPYM010000213.1:0-2197 GCA_038135915.1 Gammaproteobacteria bacterium | reverse complement strand
GTACCCATCATCGCTGATATAGATGCTGGCTTTGGTAACGAGGAAGCTACTTACCTGTTAGCTAAAAAAATGATTGAAGCAGGTGCATGCTGTATCCAAATTGAAAACCAGGTTTCAGATGCTAAACAATGTGGCCACCAAGACGGAAAGGTGACTGTACCTCATGAAGACTTCCTGGCAAAAATTAATGCCGTTCGTTATGCGTTTTTAGAGCTTGGTGTTGATGATGGTGTTATTGTTGCTAGAACCGATTCTTTAGGTGCTGGCTTAACTCAAAAAATTCCTGTGTCAGCGACTAAAGGAGACCTAGCCTCTAAGTACAATGCTTTCTTGGAGACGCAAAGTGTTTCTTCAGCAGGTGATTTAAACGAAGGTGACCTTGTGCTTAAGCAAGGTGGTGAGTTAGTGAAGCCTGTTCGATTACCTAACGGACTATATAAATTTAAACAAGGTACTGGCTTCGATCGAGTTGTATTAGACTGTGTTACTAGCTTGCAGAATGGCGCAGACTTATTATGGATCGAAACAGAAAAACCACATGTTGGGCAAATCGCAGAAATGGTTAATGCAATTAGAGAGCAGGTACCTAATGCGAAGTTGGTTTATAACAATTCACCATCTTTCAACTGGACTCTGAGCTTTAGACAACAAGTATTTGATACTTGGAAAGAAGCAGGCAAAGACACTTCAGATTACGAGCGTGAAGGTCTGATGAGCGTTAAATATGATGATACTGATTTGGCTAAGGAAGCAGATCAGCTTATCCAAAGCTTCCAGAAGGATGCTGCCAGAGAAGCAGGTATTTTCCATCACCTCATCACTTTACCAACTTACCACACAACAGCGCTGTCTACGGATGTGCTTGCGCAAGGTTACTTTGGAGATAAGGGTATGCTTGCTTATGTTGCTGGCGTACAGCGTAAAGAAATTAGGTCTTCTTTAGCTTGTGTTAAGCACCAAGATATGGCTGGGTCTAATATCGGTGATGATCACAAAGAGTACTTCTCTGGCGATCAAGCACTAAAAGCAAGTGGTAAAGACAATACCATGAATCAATTTGACTAGGCGTTAACGAGTTTCGGTGATTTAACCAAGTGATTGGTTAAATCACCCGGTTGCCTAGACTCAAATTTCTGTAGTTTTTCATGATAACCAGATCACTGGCTCAGTAAGCCGTTGATCTGGTTTTTCATTTCAGTTGATGACCTTTTAATTGAAGAAGTTTTTGCATGAAATTAGCAGATTTTGATTATCATCTGCCCAGCCAATTGATCGCTGACCAGCCTCAATTAAGCCGGTCTGATAGCCGTTTATTGGTTGTACCTATTCCCAATGGTTCGGACTCTGCTGTCGAAGAAGCAGCATTATTTCAACACTTAAAGTTTTCCCAAATTCTCCGTTATCTGTCTCCCGGGGATCTTTTAGTGATCAACGATACAAAAGTCATTAAAGCAAGGCTACTGGGTAAAAAGGATACTGGTGGACAGATTGAAGTCTTTGTAGAACGAATTTTGGATGATGCTTCCTGTTTAGCCTTTATCAGAGCCAGCAAAGCGCCTAAAGTTGGTCAGACGTTATTATTTAACCCACAAGGTGGGCAAGCAAGTGCGCGAGTCATTGAAAAAGCTGATGACCGGTTTCGTTTGACATTTAATTTGGGCATGTCTCTCTTAGAGTTTCTTGGTAATTATGGTGAAACTCCATTGCCGCCCTATATGAAAAGGCCAGCGTCTACGGATGATGAAGAGAGATATCAAACCGTTTATGCGGCTAAACCAGGTGCTGTGGCTGCGCCAACTGCTGGTCTTCACTTTACACATGAGCTTTTGGAAAGCATTAAATCAAAAGGCGTACAAGTTGCAACCGTCACCCTGCATGTTGGGGCGGGGACATTTTTGCCTGTTCGTTCCGAGGACATTCTGTCTCATCAAATGCAGGCTGAATACCTAGAAGTGAACGATTCAGTAGTGAAGCAGGTGGCAGATACAAAGAAAAACGGGGGAAACGTGGTTGCTGTTGGAACCACTAGTGTCCGTGCCCTTGAAACAGCTAGTCAAGATGGCGTGTTAAAACCTTATCAGGGCGATAGTCGTTTGTTTATTTATCCGGGGTTTGAGTTTCAGTGCGTCGATGCTTTAATTAAAAATTTACACTTAAAAAAGTCTACGTTATTAATGAGAGTGTCTGCCCTTTGTGG
>JAYPYM010000212.1:6217-7559 GCA_038135915.1 Gammaproteobacteria bacterium | reverse complement strand
GCCTTATTATCAAAGCGCATTTCAGAGGAATCAATACCCTTATAAGGCTATTCGGTAACTTCTAAACGATTAATCTGCGCTGATGATCGACCAAACCTACGTTGTCTGCTCGCGTATACATTAATTAAAGATTTAAGGTTAGCCTCGTCAAAGTCGGGCCAATATACAGGTGTAAAAATAAGCTCTGCATAAGCTATTTGCCAAAGCAAAAAATTGCTAATTCTCTGTTCACCGCTAGTTCTGATGCATAAGTCCACATTCGGCAAGTCATTCAACGCTAGGTAAGCCTCAAAGTCAGGCTCTGTCAGATCATCTATCAACTGCCCATTTTTAGCAGCCTCTTTCATCATTTCTTTCGCAGCATTTAAGATGTCCCAGCGACCACCATAGTTGACCGCCACGTTAAGCGCAAAACCCTGATTGGACTTTGTTTGTTCCATCGCATAAGACATCTCCGTTATCAACGGCTCATCAAACGCGGATAAGTCTCCAAAAAAAGTTAACTTAACACCTTCCTGAACAAGCTCACTCACTTCAGTTTTTAAAGCGTCGAAGAAAAGCTTCATAAGGCCGGCAACTTCCTCCTCTGGGCGCCTCCAGTTTTCGCTACTAAAAGCAAACAAAGTTAAGGCTTGTACACCTTGCCTGACACAGGCTTTCACGGTTCTCTTGACAGCTTTCGCACCTTCTTTATGACCTTCCAAGCCTGGCAAACCTTTTGCGTTTGCCCACCGCTGATTACCATCCATTATGATCGCTATATGCTTCGGTGTGGCTAAGCCAGGTTTCCAATCAGGTGCATTTGAATTTCGCTCATGATCGTGCCCCGGGCTAGAAGCCGTGTTTTTTCTAGTATCACTTAAAGTCATGCATCCCCCCAAAATGGATACTAAAAACTCATCAAGTCTTCTTCTTTTTTCGCTAACATTTCATCGACTTTAGAAATTAGAAGATCAGTTATTTTTTGTACTTGCTCCTCCCCTTTCCTTGCTTCATCTTCACTAATCTCTTTTTCCTTTAACAATTCTTTGATATCCGAGTTTGCATCTCGTCTAATATTACGAATGCCTACCTTACCCGATTCACCTTCCGCTCGAACCACCTTGATCAAGTCTTTTCGCGTTTCTTCAGTTAGTGGCGGGAGAGGCAAGCGTATCAAGTCACCAGAAGTAGAAGGGTTCAAACCCAAATCTGAGGACAATATTGCTTTCTGAATATCATTGATTAAATTTTTTTCCCAGGGTGATACCGTTAAAGTTCTTCCTTCTTCGACACCAATATTTGCAACCTGAGTTAGTGGCGTTGGTGTACCGTAATAGTTTACCATGACATTGTTTAACAG